>CAXTNZ010000018.1:0-31119 GCA_964245695.1 uncultured bacterium
GATTGGGGGAGTGGGGGAGTGGGGGAAAATGAGGAAGAGAATTCTGCACTCGTCTTCAAGTCACCAGTCACCAGTCTCCTTTTCCCCCAATCCTGCTATTAATTTCCTTCAGAGGAAGGTTGGGTCGGTCTGAGTCTCTCCCGCCAGGAAGACTGACTCGGTGCAGAATTTGAGGAGCCGGAGCTTTTGTTTGACTCCGGAGCCGACCGGCGAGACCTTGAAGGAGAAGAGGAATCTGATTCTACTCGTCTGTATCGCCGCCGTGGACGAGATGACTCTGAGGAAGAATTGCTGGAAGTTGATTCTTCGCTGCGATAGCGACGCCGCCTTCTGGGTGTATCTTCGTCTTGCTGCTGGTAACGCCTTCTGCTGCGTCTTGGGGTGTCATCTTGTTGTTGTTGCTGATTCTCCTCCTGAGAATAGCGCCTTCTGTATCTGCGCCTTCTTGATGAGCGATCGCTATCATCAGAAGAATTATTAGAACTTACTTGTTGTCTTCGCCTTCTATAATTACGAGAAGTATCCTCATCAGAATCCTCGTTGTCATTGTTGTCATTATCGGAAACAGGGCGATTAACAATTCGATTGGGCTTAACGCGCTGCGCCTTGATAGTACCTTTACGACCTTCTAGCTTAGGTCGAGAAGGAAACTTTTCTACAGGCATCCCCTTTATGGCTACTTCCATAAATTCATGCCAAGTGGAAGCGGCGCTAGCACTGCTTCCCCAAGTAGGTTTGTTATCGTCGTTTCCTAGCCAAACTCCTGTGACCAGTTGGGGAATATAGCCAATAAACCACAAATCGCGGGCTTCATCAGATGTACCCGTCTTGCCAGCAACGGGTCTATTATCTAATTGGGCGGGGCGACCGGTACCATCTTCCACCACGTTTCGCAGCATCCAGGTCATGATAGCAGCACTGTCTGGGTCGAGAGCCTGCATCGGCTGGTAACTAGCCTTCCATATCTCCTCGCCTCGACGGTTGAGGATGCGGGTAATGCCGTGAACTTCTGTGTGCCACCCTTGAGTTGCAAAGCTGCCGTAAGCGCTCGTCAACTCCAATAGATTCACTTCATTTGAGCCGAGAGCCAAGGAATAGGTGGGTTTGAGTTCAGATTTTATTCCCATATCATGGGCAAGTTTAATTGTTGGCTCAAATCCCACATCGATCAACACCTTCACGGCGATGATATTGATTGACTTGGTGAGGGCTTCTACCATGTCCATCGAGCCGTGGAAGTTTTCACTGTAGTTTTTCGGCTCATAGCCATCTACAACAAAGGGTGCATCCTCGTAGCTGTTGTAGGGACTTTTACCAGTAGCGATCGCCGTGGCATAAACAAACCCTTTAAATGTTGAACCTGGCTGACGTTGTGCCTGGGTAACGCGGTTAAATTGGTTCTTACCAAAGTCCTTTCCGCCTACCATTGCCTTAACTTCACCGGTGCGCGGGTCAATGGCTACCATTGCTGCTTGCTTAAAGTTCTCCCAGCGTCCTTCATTTCGCAGTTTTTTGGCAACTGCCTCTTCTGCGGCTTTTTGCCAAGTTGGGTTGAGGGTGGTTTCTACTACTAAACCGCCATCTGCCAGCACATCGGGGGAAACATACTTCGGTAATTCTTTCTGAATGTAGCTAGTAAAGTAGGGCGATTCTACTTGCAACCGCTTGGGGAAACTACTTTTCAGGTTTAGTGGTTCCTGACTCGCTGCTTGCCTTTCGGCGGCTGTGATAAAACCATCTGACTGCATCCGCTGCAACACCAGATTTCTTCGCTGTTTGGCTGCTTCTGGATTTCTATCTGGGGCGTACACAGTAGGAGCAGGAGGTAATCCAGCAATCGTCGCCATTTCCGGCAGGGTCAGTTGATCCACCGATTTGCTGAAGTATACCCAGGCAGCATCGGCTACACCGTAAGCTCCCGAACCCAAATAAACCAGATTCAAATAACGCTCTAGAATCTGGTCTTTGGTCAATTCCCGCTCCATTTTCTGTGCCAGACGGACTTCCCTCAGTTTACGCAAGACAGTTTTTTCTTGTTTGAGGAAGAGAATTCGCGCTAGCTGTTGCGTGATGGTGCTACCACCTTCTACCACGTTTTGCGATCGCAAATTATTCAAAACCGCTCTGACAATTCCCTGAGCATCCACTCCATGATGTTGCCTAAACCTTCTATCTTCGGAGGCAATGAAGGCTTTTTTTAGATTTTCAGGAATTTGCTCCACATTCAGCTTTTCTCTGGTCGCTGCTCCTTGCTGCTGCAAAATACTACCATCAGCAGCTTTGATGGTCAGTGTTTGCTCTCGGACAACGGCGTTCAGTTCAGATTTATCTGGTAAAGTGCGATCTATTGACCACACAGTGTAGCTAATGGCGACGATCCCACCACTCACACCCAAGCCAGCCCAAAACAATGGGCGACGATAAAGCGGTTTATTGCCACCAGGAAGCTTGGCAATAATTCCCGATGATACACTTCTCACCCGGCTCAGTAACTGCTTTACTTTCCCCTGCTTTGTTGGTGGTATCTCATTTGTAGATTCCTCGCTCTCGTTCTGATTACCAGGAGGCATCAAATGGTCAGAGGATTCTTCCGTTTTATTGCCTGGAGGCAATCCCGGTTGTTCTGTGTCTGTGTTACTCAATTTAGTTGATCGTTTTTTGAACCAGGAGGTAAACTTCACCACGTCAGTTCCTCTCTGAAAGTAGTTACATAACCACTATGAATAAAGTTTCGGATTAGCGCACCACGTTTGTGTTAGTATAATAGCTCATAAATAATTAACTAAATTCATTACGAAATAATGTTTTTTTAAGAATTGGGAGAATATTGCTAGTAAAGCGGCATACACCAATTTTAAGTATTGTCTGAGTGCGAAAAAACATTTGAAGTATCAGTAAAATTTCCGTTGCAACTTGTGATAACACCGGAAAGCAGTTTATGAATAGTGCGATCGCTCTCGGTAGTAATCTGGGCGATTCCCAAGCAATTTTAGCAGCAGCTGTAGAAACTTTAGCTAAAACACCAGGAATTACCCTAAAAGCCAGATCCAGTTGGTATAGAACCAAAGCTGTAGGACCACCACAACCAGATTACTTGAACGCAGCCGCAATACTGCAAGTAGAAATGAGACCGCAGTTGTTGTTAGCAGCTTTGTTAGCAATCGAAAGCAAATTTGGGCGCATTCGTACTGAACGCTGGGGAGCGCGATCGCTTGATTTGGATTTGTTATTATATGATGACTTAATTTTCGATACACCAAACCTCCAGATTCCCCATCCCAGAATGCGGGAGCGAGCTTTTGTGCTAGTACCCCTGGCAGAAATTGCCCCAAATTGGATTGAACCAGTTTCCGGATGTGAAATTAAAGAACTGGTTAAACAGGTAGACTGTTCTGATGTACATTTATTGATGGGCAATTAAAATTACCACCGATAAACGCAGAACCAACCTGATTTCACAATCAACCCCAGGGATTATCTGTGTGTTATTAGACAACAAAACTTTACTATGCCATTAGGTAGAGAATTACCACAACTGCTAAAACAACGCTTGTTTTTTAAAGGACGCAAGTTCAATTTTGAAGTCAATCGCTTGCGTTTACCTAACAAAGCGGAGGGAGAATGGGAGTGTATTCGTCACCCCGGTGGCGCTTTAGCCGTCCCCGTAACTCCAGAGGGCAAACTTATACTCGTGCGCCAGTATCGTTTTGCAATTCAGGGGCGCATATTAGAATTTCCGGCGGGTACAATCGAACCAAATGAAGACCCTCAAGAGACAATTAAACGTGAAATTGAGGAAGAAACTGGCTACCGCGCCCACAAGTGGGAAAAACTAGGAGAATTTTTCATCGCTCCGGGCTATTCTGATGAAATTATCTATGCTTTTCTCGCTCAAGATTTGGAAAAGCTGGATACACCGCCAGAACAAGAAGAGGACGAAGATATCGAAACAGTGTTTTTCACCCCCGAAGAACTAGAGAAAGCTATTCTCGACGGTGAGCCAGTAGATGCTAAATCGATTTCTAGCTTTTTCTTAGCACGTCCATTTTTAGTTTAATCATTAGTCATTAGTCATTCGTCATTGGGCAAAGAATAAACAACTGACAACTGACAACTAACACTCGTACAAATGACTAATGACACACAAATTATCTTGCTATTGGCGATTGGAAATGCTTACGTGCGCTAGAAGCTAGGGGCTTTGGCGCGAAGAATTTGGTAAAACCTACCCACAACTACCAAGGTAAGCGTCAAAACTGGACACTGGTAGTTTTGGAGTTTCACACCCTAAATAACGGTCTGGTATTTGTTGAAAATTTGCAATTTGCTCAATTTGCCAGAATTCTCTCTGCTCATGATACGTGGCTAATACTAGCACCAACAAGGCATATCTGACTTTAGAGGAAATTTCCATCATTTAAGGGTCAACGTTAGCTTTTCAAAAACTACGCTTTGCCGATATATTTATAGTACTTTAGGTAAGGATAAAAATACTCCAAGCTTTCACCCCCCAGTTTAAGGAGTGAAGTGCCGCTTCATTTTCCGTAGACAAAAATGGACAACCGTGTACAATGTCCACACTAAGTACGAGTAGATCCTGACTGGCGCAGGCGGCTTTTTTTGATTTACGCATCTAATTCGTTAATTCAAAGCCGCCTGCGCCAGGACGGTTGTCCATTTTTGTCAAGGGTTTCCCCAACCCAGTTTCCGCTGAGCTTTCCAGCCATCAGAGGTATTCCTTCAACAGGCTTGTTTGCAAGGCGCAGCTATGACATACTCCTATTCAGGCGTTAAATACACTATTTATATCAATTTAGCGTATTTTTTCAATTTCACAAAATTAAGTTAAAAATATATCTTTCAAAATGCGAAAAACGCTGAGGTGAGGTGACTTTTTGAGTGCATTTTATACTAAAGGCGAATGTTTAATAGTGCGTTTTGCTACTTTTGTTAACTGACAGCATCCCAATTATGCAAAAACACCTGTTGTGGGGTAAGTATCTTGCGCGTCTTCATACTACCTACCTAGAATATCTACCCTACAAAAAAATAGTGGACTTTCAATATAGCGATGAAAAAAAATAAAGCTTTTAGCAGTGCTGGTAAACTGACTGCACTTTTATTCCTAATAACTATCTTCCTCACGCCTTTTGTGATTGTAAATGCTGGGGAACGCGGCGTATTGATGGAGTTTGGTAAAGTGCAAGACAAGATTTTAGGAGAAGGAATTCATACAATTATTCCAGTAGTCAATACTGTCAAAAAGTTGAGCGTGCGAGTCCAAAGCCAAGAAATTTCAGCGGAGGCATCCTCAAAGGATTTGCAAGATGTCTTCACCGACGTAGCACTCAACTGGCATATTATCCCAGAAGAAGCAAATGTTATTTTTCAACAGATTGGAGGTGAAAAAAACGTTATAGAGCGAATTATTAATCCAGCCGTTGAAGAAGTGCTAAAAGCAGTAATGGCAAAATACACTGCTGAAGAAATTATCACTAAAAGGGGAGAAGTAAAAGCTGGAGTAGACGACGCATTAACCATACGCCTAACTAACTATCATATTGCAGTTGATGATATTTCTCTCGTGCATGTCCACTTCTCAACGCAATTTGGTGAGGCAGTGGAAGCAAAGCAAATTGCCGAACAGGAAGCAAAACGGGCAGAGTTTATAGCGCTGAAGGCATCGAAAGAAGCTCAGGCAAAAGTGAATCTAGCAAAAGGAGAGGCTGAGGCAAACAAAGTGCTGCATGACAGTTTGACTTCAGAAATACTGCAAAGGCAAACAATAGAAAAATGGGATGGCAAGCTGCCATTAATTGTTGGTAAGGACGTTCCAAAATTGTTGAATTTGAGAGATTTGGTACAAGAAAAATGAAAATTGATAATGTTGGTTGTTAGTAGTTAGTTGTTAGTGGTAGGTTGTTAGTTTTTAGTTGTTATATCATGTCCGGATGAATACTTGTCCGCCGCGATAGCGTAGTGTTCGCGTTCGTAATGACGTTTTATAAGTCATTAAACGGACATGATATTAGACATAAGAGCAAAAATATGATGGTATCCCAAAACGTAGATGCGTTTCTTTGGCTTGCACTTCTGCTACCACAGATGCACACAGATAAACACGAGATTTATATCGGTGTGAATCTGTGTTTATCTGTGGGAGCGATAATACAAAACATTGAATGAATGCAAAGATTGTCTATTCTTTATAAACAACCACGAACAATCAACTATGAACGAGTTCCGCTCCCAGTAACCACTTTTTATTACCCATTGGAGAATAAAACGGGAGTATCGATAATCTTCAACTGGATTAATGCCATAATTACCAGAGTATAAATGGTTGAGGAAACTAAACCCGAAAATAACTCTTTTTTCAAGTTCCGTTTAGGTTCATTTTGAAAAACATCCATAGAGCCGAATTGCATCAAGAGAATTCCCACAACGTTAGAAAGCCAATACCCGATGATTGAACAAGGTAAAAGTAACTTTGGAGAAAATAAACTACATATATACCCAAAACCATAAGCAATTGGCAGATTGAATAATAAGTCATTCCACCAACATAATGGCGACAGCAAATATCCCAGTACTAGAAAGAATCCGCCTCTGAGTTTTTTCCATATGTTTGGTGGGATAGCATCCTTTGAAGCAGCTTGTAGTGACTGCTCAGTGATCGTTTGTCCGGCTAGGCTCAACTCCTGACTGACTTTTTGGATGTTTAACATAATATGACTTAAATCCCATCGGTTTACCGTAGTTTACATAAAAACACAGAAAAAGTCTAGTCAAGGAATAGAGTGCTATCTATGCAGTTGACTGTGTTCCCCGCCACCAAAGGAATTCACGGTATTGGAAAAAGTAAAAATAGCGATCGCCTGTGGTAAGTTGTCTTGCCATTACCGCACAGCTATGTGTTTTATATGACATATAAATCAGTATAGAGGATATGTTATGCGATCGCCTCTAGGTCTGCTTCCCCGAATATTTCAACCTAGCTATACGCAAATATCCTCTATGCTAAGTTGATATTTATTAGCATAATTTTCCGATTTCAAATTCCTGAAACAGAATTTTTTACATTTAGCTCTAGTAAATAGCCTGCACTAGTAATAGCTATAATAAAAATGATGAATGAACTTAATAATATGACTAATTTCCCTTTAACTACTTTCTTTTTGATATCGGGAATAGTTTTCCTGACAATTTCTGTTATTGGACAATCAAAATTGTTTTTTGCAGAAATTAATCCTGGGTGTTTTGGTCGATTTTTAGCTTTGATTATCGGTGTATTCAGCTTAATATGTGCTGGTTTAATAGGAGTATTTCCCCTAGAGAGTGTTGATTTAATAAAAAATTATTTAACACAACAGCTTCAACAAAATATAAGCTCAATTAACCAATTGTTACTTGGCTCCTAACCAAGCTAAGGTGAAAATTTAATAATAATATATTACTTAGGGTGCGTTAGCACGTAACACACCCTACTTTTAACTCAAAAATCGTAAGTAGTGAACTTAGTATTAGTAATAAGCTCCTATCAGGCTGTAAGTCAGAGCAGCCAGTACTAACAAAGTGACAATAACGTAGGTAAATTCCCGTTGCCGCACAAAAGAGAAAAGAGAAACTATCACCCGTACAATTGGCGTCGCAATTAGTAATAACAATCCAAGTTGAATAATGCCACGAGCGCTACCTGACAAAACTGCTTCTACCACACCAGATGGAGAGCGAAACTGAGATGGTGTCCCTCGAAAAAACTGATATTCAGCAGGTTCAGCACCGTGGCGAATTAAGTACAATATTCCCCCCAACAAAACTACAGCACTAGCAATGAGAACGCCATATTTTAGGAGGTTGCTGAGCAAATTTTCTAGCTGCTGCTCACTTGATGTTTTCGTGACGTTCTTATTGCCGTTAATCTCAGACGTTATTTTGCTGACGCGTTGTTCTGTTAACTCTTGAATATCAGAGTCTGGATCTTCCGGCTGCAATGGTAGTACAACTACTTCAGCCTTTGGCTGTGCCAATGATTCCCACTTCCAACCCGAATTAAATTTATACATTTTACAGCCCCCCTGTTAGACTGTTGTAGACCATCTTCAAAGCCATTACAACCAGCACAAGGCTGAAGACAATTCGTAAAATCTGCGTCTTAGCTCCTACAAGGACTCTTGCGCCCAAAAAAGCCCCAGGTAGTACTCCCAACATCACCGGCATTGACAGTCCAGGATCGATGTAACCTCGTGTTAGGTAAACCCCTGCTGATGCTGCCGCTGTCACGCCGATCATAAAATTGCTGGTAGTGGTGGAAACTTTGAACGGTAGACGCATGGCTTGATCCATTGCCAATACTTTGAACCCCCCCGAACCAATACCTAGCAACCCAGAAAGCACTCCAGCGATTAACATAATGCTAAACCCAGCCGGGACAGATTGAACTTGGTAAGACATCAGTCCATCAGGAGTTGGGTAAGTGCCATTGAGTTTCAGATAGTTGGCGATTGCGTCAGTTGACTCACTTTCGGAAAGTTCTGGTCTGGGTTGTTGTGAAAGGTATGCTGAATAAATTAAAACGATCGCCAACACAATCGTCAGCGCTTTGACAGAAACAAAGGTGGCAATTAAAGCTCCAACTATCGCGCCAATTGTTGTTGCTACCTCCAGGAACATTCCCAATCGCAAATTGGTATAGCCTTTTTTTATATAAGTACATGCAGCACCGGAGGAAGTCGCGATTACAGACACCAGTGAAGCACCAACGGCATAGCGGATATCAACGCCAAATACCGAAGTTAATAAAGGAACAATTACTACTCCACCCCCTAAACCAGTGAGCGCCCCGACAAAACCAGCGGTAAATGACCCAATCCAAATTAGTAAAGAAAATTCCAAAATATTCAAATTTCATTCCTCTTTTTTTAGATGTATATAAATGAGTTTTTCTATACTTTAAATTTAACCTTGAATTTTTCGTTTCTATTGAGCTATGACTTCACTCAAAGAAAGGCAATCGGGCTTTAAGCTGTGAGCGCTCTGAGCCGATTCTATTTTCTTTTTCATTTTCTAAGTTTTGCGGTGAGGAATGGCGCATATATCGGCGGGGTTATGGGGAATTCTTAAATAGCTTTTGAGCCGCATCTTCCTATGACTCAATTTCTAACTTCTACTTCCATCTCTCGATATATCTATCTATTGGATGCGCCTTACCGAGATTTTTTCTTTCTCAAGATAGATTAATAATAACTGATGTAGTTTTAACAATCAAGTACTAGGAAAAATATTATTTTAATGGTTTCTTAACATATAAGAATTTCCCCTAAATGCATCGGAATACTTCCAATTTAATTTTGTAAATAAATTAATTATTACTTCCGTGAAATAGTATTAAAAAATACAAACTAACTGAATCGGGATTATTCAAATTAAAGTTAATCAACTTATGGGAGCGCGTGAAAAACTAGATTATATTAAGTCCGGATTATTACTTACAGCGATTTTCACTTGTTTAGACCACATTGTTTGACGTTCTTCTTTGCGTCTTGGCGACGGCACGTTTCTACTTAAGGCTTAAACATGAGGCTTTGGTAATGGGAGTTATGAGTGAGGAGTTTGAAATTAATAACTCCTCACTCTTGACTTTTAACTTTTACCTAGTACATAACGGCGGAAATAAAGCTACCATCCAAAATCACTGAAAAGCATACGCTGTATTCATTTTGAATTTTGAATTTTGAATTTTGAATTCCGCGTAGCGGTACTAGTTTCTTCAGGAAGTAATGAAGTTTCATCTAAAGGCGTTTCATCACTTACGATACTTGCTTTAGTCAAATGCGGTTTGATAATCAAACTTACGCCAATTGCCCAGGCTAATGCAACCATCCATCCTGCGAGAATATCACTAGGAAAGTGAACTCCTAAATAGAGTCGCGTCCAGCCAATACTTACCACAAACAAACTGCCGAAAATCAAAACTAACCAACGTGATCGGCTATTCCAAGCCAAAACTACCAAAACTGCAACCAGCGTCATACTCGTCATTGCATGACCGCTAGGAAAGGCATAACTGAGTTCATGAGCGCTTGATTCCCACAAGTCGGGACGCACTCGATGCATGAATTCCTTGACTGTACGGTTGATGAAGGCGCTTCCGAGTGCGGTGGTGAGTACATAAGCTAGCGATCGCCACCTTTTCAAAAACAATAACACGAGTGCGATCGTACTGAAAATCGGTATCGCTGTCCAAAACGACCCAAACTTAGTTAGTGACAGCACGAAAACATCTAGTTGTGGCTGGGAAGTTTTGTGAATCGCCATCAGGATCGGCACATCCCACGGAAAGCCACCTTTATTTTCCCATACCTCCAACGCAAGTAGCCCAAAGACTTGCAAAGGTAAATAAACTCCTATAAATAGGATTAGCAGAGAACGCCAACGGGCAATCAACAGTTTTTTGATAAAACTCAAAGGCGACTTTTGTAAATGGCGATCGCTTTTGACGTTTTCTAATTTTTCCATATTCAATACACCCTTTGGCTCTAGAAAACAATTTATTTATATAGCATTCCTATTTTATTGCATGGCATTCAATGACATTTATTAGAAAATCTGTCCTCTATCTTTAGACCTAAAGTAATATGTATCGAATGAGTAATTAAGTGATTTTTATAACCATAAGCCAGGGGGAGTCTAGTCTGACAAGGTACTTCAGCCATGTAATTAGGTAATCTGTAACACTGTGGACTAGACGTTTGCTTATTGTTATGATTAAAATACGGTAAGTCAATCGGCTTTTAGCCTATTACATGTAAAATGCTAGAAAAGTCAGTCAGGAGTTGAACTTAGCAGGACAAATCACCCATCAGCAGTTACGACAGTCTGCTTGAGAGCGGTGTTAGCGGTCATGCTGAAAAAATTCAAGAGACGGATTTTTTTTGTCAGGATATTAAATCTACCCAAGTCTTAGCTGCATCACCTTTGTGTTTCTCATCCCACCAGAAGCACAAAAACTTGTGGTGTCTGCAACTAGGTTGCTGTTTGCCTGCTTGCGATCGCTGAATTTCAGGTTTGAGCTTCACTGTACTAGAAAACCCCCCATTTTGGATAGGAGTATGGACTATTTATTACTACCACTGTTAAGCTTCGGCGTTGGCATCATCGTTGGTTTAACGGGAATTGGCGGAGCGTCTCTCATCACCCCAATGTTGATTTTTGTATTCCAAGTTCCCCCTTCGGTGGCTGTTAGTTCTGATGTTGTGGCTGCCACACTAATGAAAGTTGTCGGCAGTGTCAAGCACTATCAACAAAAAACCCTTGACTTGCAAGTTGTCCGATGGCTGGCATTCGGGAGTGTTCCAGGCTCACTCTTTGGCGTGGGTATTTTGCACCTGATTAGACGTACTGGTGGGCATAACCTGGATTATATTCTGCTGCGCTTGCTTGGGGTGATGATTCTGTTGGTCACAGTCTTAGCACTCGTACAATTGTTGCTTTTGACTTTTTTACCCAAGTTCACGTTACCCGAACTGCCAAAGTTTGACTTAAAAACTAACTTAGGTCGTTTTCTAACAATGACTGTGGGAGCGGTTTTAGGCTGTTTGGTCGGTCTAACTAGCGTCTCGTCCGGTTCAATGTTTGCACTGGTGCTAATTGCCTTTTTCCGCCTTGATACACGTAAGTTAGTCGGTACAGATATTTCTCATGCAGCGATTTTATTATTTTTTACCTCCCTGGGACACCTCAGCTTGGGAACAGTTAATTGGAATTTAGTAGTACCGATTTGGATAGGCTCAGTTCCCGGCGTGTTGCTAGGTGCTAAAATCTGCCAAATTGCGCCTCAACGCCCACTTCGGTTTATTATTTACACAATATTAATGATGGTTAGTTGGAAGTTAGTTTATCAAGCTTGATTCAAGCTGCTTAGGAGAACAATCAACAACTAACAATCCACTCATTGGTTAGCCTTTCACCCACGAAAGTAGGCTGAATGTACCTCTTTCATACATAATGTACAGTCCCAAGCCAATCAAGACAAACGGGACAACAGTCTCACCGTAGCGACTTAAAACATCAGCAATGGTAGGTTGAAGGGTTAATAGATAAGCAATAAAGCACCAAACTCCTACCATGACAAAAAATACACTCAAAATCACTCCCAGACTTGCAAGGTTATGACCGGCGAATAACGGGATATAAATACTGATATTGTCACCGCCATTGGCAAAAGTTACCGCCGCTACTTTATAAGTATTAGGATGCAGAAGACTCAACAGAAAAGATACTATCGGGTTTCTGTGTGCGGACTGCTTAAAATCACTGGTTACTGTTTGAACTTCTGTAGTTTCTGCTTCGCGACTCACTAGTTGCTTTATACCAATGAAGATTGGTAGTATTCCGAGTAATCCAATATATTCTCGCCGGACTACCAAGCCACCGAAAAATCCTGGTAAGCTAGCGATGGTAATGGCTACAAAACCAAGATACTGACCAAAAAAGATATGTCGGCGACGAAAATTAGCATCTATCTGCGAAAAAAATAGCAGCAGGATAATTATGTCATCTATATTGGTGGCGACGAAGGCGATTATCCCTTCAATGAAAGCTGTCCCAAGCTTACTCATGCTCGATTGTCGGAAAATATAATTTGTCTACATAGTAAATTAATTTTGAAAGCAACCGCTAAGGACACAGAAAAAGAGTAAGAAAAGAATAGATTTCTGGGAATCATGAGTCTTGGTTTTCTTCTTTGCTACGAGTGCGACGAGTGCGTGAGACAAAAAACTATTTATGTAAGAAGTCTAATGAATGAGTTAATTACTGCAATTGGTACAGGGGTAACAGCGTTCACTGCTACCAACATTGATGATATTGTGATTCTGTTACTGTTTTTTTCGCAGGTAAATGCTACTTTCCGCCGTCGTCACATTGTAGCTGGTCAGTATTTAGGTTTTACGGCGCTGGTAATCTTCAGTCTTCCCGGTTTCTTTGGGGGGTTAATTGTTTCGCCACACTGGATTGGATTACTTGGTTTGATACCAATGGGAATAGGTATCAGCAGCTTGGTTAATTCTGAAGATTTATCGGCGGAAGTTGAAGCAGAAACCGAGCAATTGGATGATTTGAGTATTACTAGTTTTCTTTCTCCCCAAACTTACAGTGTGGCGGCTGTGACGATCGCTAATGGTAGCGACAATATCAGTATTTATGTCCCGTTGTTCGCTAACAGCGATTTAGTCAGCTTATTAATAATTATTATTTTATTCTTTGTACTTTTAGCTCTTTGGTGCTATGTAGCAGCAAAATTAACTTATCAGAATGCGATCGCTCAACTGATAACTCGCTATGGCAATCATCTCGTGCCTTTTGTACTGATGGGATTAGGTGCTTTTATTGTCTTGAAAAGTGAAGCGTTAAGTCTAACTAAACTAATTCTTAGCTGTTTGTGTTTGAGTGTTTTGGTTAAAAAAGACGGGAGTTCTGATGAGAGTTTCTTCAACTGGTTCTAAATCCTTAAACAACGCTGTACTCAGGTAGCGTTCACCAAAACTAGGCTGTACCATCACTATTAAACGACCGGCATTTTCGGGACGCTTCGCCACTTGGATGGCTGCATACAAAGCTGCTCCCGAAGAAATTCCGGATAGCAATCCTTCTTCTTTAGCTAAACGACGGCTGTACGTAATAGCATCCTCATCACTGACCTGAATCACTTCATCAATCAGTTCCGGACGGTATATTGCCGGCACAAATCCTGGACCAATTCCCTGAATTTTGTGCGGTCCTGATCTACCGCCTGCTAATACGGGACTGTTTTTTGGTTCAACTGCGATCGCTTGAAAACTCGGCTTACGCCCTTTAATGATTTCCGACACTCCGGTAATCGTTCCGCCAGTACCTACTCCCGCAATCAAGATGTCTACCTGTCCATCTGTATCTGACCAGATTTCTTCAGCGGTGGTGCGGTTGTGAACTTTAGGGTTAGCCGGGTTGCGGAATTGCTGCAACATATAAGCATTCGGCGTTTGCGATACAATCTCCTCTGCACGAGCGATCGCTCCTCGCATTCCTTCCACCCCTGGCGTTAACTCCAATTGAGCGCCATAAGCTCGAAGCATAGATCGTCGTTCCACGCTCATCGTATCTGGCATTGTTAGAATGAGATGGTAGCCCTTAGCTGCTGCCACCATTGCTAAAGCAATTCCGGTGTTACCAGAGGTCGGCTCTACTAAAATTGTCTTTCCTGGGGAAATCCAGCCTGCTTCCTCTGCCGTTTCTACCATACTCGTCCCAATGCGGTCTTTCACAGAAGAAGATGGGTTCATGCTTTCTAGCTTCACCACAATTTGCGCGATCGCCCCGGACTCTTGGGGAATCTTGTTCAACTGAACTAATGGAGTCCGTCCGATTAACTCTGTAATATTTTTCGCAATCCGCATATGGGTACTCTTCAATCGCTAAATGTAATACATCGGATTCTGCTGTGTCCGAGATTCTCGTTCCTGGCACATGTCTTGGAGTGTATAACCGCCCAAAACCTCAACAGCAGCAGTGTTAGCTTTTTGCCAGATGTCTTGCACCAGATTCTTTTCCACAGTGGGAGGCTCAGAGTATTCTTTCTGTTTCCGCTCACCTTCCACCAAAGTGACAATTTCCAGCAAGGTAATTTGCCAAGGTTCACGAACTAAAATGAACCCTCCTTTAGAGCCGCGTTGACTTTTAATCACACCCGCACGCCGCAGGCTGGTCAGAATTTGTTCGAGATAGCGTTCTGGTATCGGTTGCTTGGCAGTGATTTCGCTCATGGTCAGAGGAACTTTTTTGTCGTGATGGCTTGCCAGTTCTAAAAGTGCCAGCAGTGCGTATTCGACTTTAGAAGACAGATCCAAAAGAGGGTAGTTTGGGCTATTCAAGTCTCTAATCAATATACTACGGGTTCTCGATAGATTTAAGGTATTTCTTGCGAACTTAATTTTTCTCAAAGTGACGGATGTGATAGCATCCCAATTATCACTGACTGAAACACTTCAAATCTATCGACTTATCGTAGATTATCCATCATAATTCCCTTCTTGGGAATCATTCAGGTTTTCGATTTCAACGCCGTACTAAGCACCGAAGATCCAAACTGAGTATGCTACTAACTGATTTGCGAACGATTTATGAACGTGACCCAGCCGCCCGTAACTGGCTGGAAGTGTTGTTCTGCTATCCTGGACTCCAAGCTTTAGTGTTCCATCGAGTCGCACATCAACTGAATAAAATAGGTATTCCCTTTATACCACGGTTTATTTCCCACTTAAGTAGGTTTTTCACTGGGATTGAAATTCACCCAGGAGCAACGATTGGCAAGGGTGTTTTTATTGACCACGGGATGGGAGTGGTGATTGGCGAGACTGCTATTGTAGGAGACAATGCCCTAATTTATCAAGGTGCCACCCTTGGCGGTACTGGGAAACAAAGCGGTAAGCGCCATCCAACTTTAGGTAGCAACGTGGTTGTCGGCGCAGGCGCAAAGGTATTGGGCAACATTCAAATCGGCGATAATGTTCGCATCGGCGCGGGTTCAGTGGTGCTGCGCGATGTGCCTAGCAACACGACTGTCGTCGGAATTCCTGGGCGTGTGACTCGTCAAGACAACACAAGTGTTAATGCTTTGGCTCATGATAAAGTGCGGGACGTGGAAGCGGAGGTGATACGCGCTTTATTTGAACGAGTCAAGACTCTAGAGAAACAATTTGTCGAGATGCAAACTGAGTTACATATGTCCGTCATCCCAGTAGACAACGGACAAACCAACAAAAACAAGTGCAATACTGATTCGGTAATTGATGATTTTCTCGATGGTGCGGGAATTTAACTTTGTTAGCGCATGAAAAAGCTGCTGTTTTCCGCCTGGGGTTATAAACCCCAGGCTTATAGTTAAAGTCCACTTGAAGTGGACTTGGGCTATAAGCCAGGAACTTATAGTTAGCGCATGAAAAAGCTGCTGTTTTCCGCCTGGGGTTATAAACCCCAGGCTTATAGTTAAAGTCCACTTGAAGTGGACTTGGGCTATAAGCCAGGAACTTATAGTTCCTGCTGGTTGTGGGCGCAGTCGTGAGAATGATACAACACTCCCATGAACGTGTAGACGGGTAGCAGCGAGTCAAGAGACATCGCTCAAAACAACGATTAATCAAAAATATAAAATAATATAACCTGTGAATCAAATTCACAACTAATCGATTAAGAGTCAAACTTAAGGGAGCGATCGCGCTCTACACATTCTGTGCTACTCTTTCTCCAGCAATTGGGAGGCAGATTGAACTGTGAAATCTATCTGTGTATTCTGTGGTTCTAGTATGGGTGTTCGACCTGTCTACAAAAAGGCTGCTCAAACACTCGGTACAACCCTAGCTAGCCGAAAATTGAGACTGATTTATGGAGGAGGTAACGTAGGGTTAATGGGAATTGTTGCTGATGCGGCAATTAAAGCAGGGGGTGAGGTAATTGGAGTAATTCCAGAATTCTTAGTTGCAAAGGAAATCGCCCATAAGGGACTCACCACGCTTCACGTTGTTGACTCAATGCATCAACGTAAAACTCAAATGGCTTCTTTGGCTGATGGCTTCATTGCACTTCCTGGTGGATACGGTACTCTGGAGGAGTTCTGTGAAATAATAACCTGGGCACAGCTAGGACTGCACCAAAAACCTTGCGGTCTATTGAATCTTGAGGGATACTTCGACCCTCTACTTAGATTATTTGACCATGCCGTGACTGAAGAATTTCTTAAGCCAGCCCTTCGTTCTCTAGTACTGGAAGCAACAGATCCCGAACATTTGCTGAATTTATTTGCCACTTACCAACCTACGATAGTTGATAAATGGATTGGGCGAGAAGTAAAGCCCTAATTCGGGGGTAGAATTGTTGCTGGAGCAAACTAATTTCATCAAAGGTAAAGACTACATTGGAGTAGGTGTAGGTGCTGTCATTTTTGAGCGCAATCAAATACTACTCTTAAAGCGTTTGAAAGAGCCAGAAGTGGGATACTGGAGCATACCAGGTGGGGCGATTGAGTTTGGTGAAACGATAGAAGAGGCAGTTAAAAGAGAACTGCAAGAAGAATTGGCGGCTGAAGTTGATATTGTGACGTTACTCGGTGTAACTAATCATATTCTGCCTGAAGAAAAACTTCATTGGGTTTCGCCTGTTTTTCTAGTAAAAATTATTGCTGGAATACCCAAGAATGTAGAAGCGGATAAACATAGCGATCTGTGTTGGTTCAAACTAGAAAATTTGCCGAACAATGTTACATTAACAACAAAAACTGCCATTAACTTTTTAAATAAGTATTTAGCTAAGCAATAAAGCGATCGCTTTTTTGAAAATTTACTGTTGGCATGACTCCAAATATTCAGGACTTACGCACTGATAAAGGAAAGTAGGTGTAAAGGATGCATAACTGCGGCAACATGATATAAGAGATAATCTTTACCAAGACAACGGCTCACCGGATGATTCAAAGGAGCATCGTAAGTTATGGCTGCTTGGGAGCCACTCGATCAGGTGTCCTCAAAGTTAATTAAAGCCTTTGGGACCTTTTCTAGGAAAGCCAGTGTAGTGGTAGTCCTGATTGGCTGTGTTGTCATCCTGGGTTGGATATTCGACATTGCACTTTTCAAGAGCGTCTTACCAGGAAGCGTGGCGATGAAAGCCAACACTGCCATTGCCTTAATTTTAGGGGGGGTGTCTGTTATCCTGTGGCATTGGCAACCGACAACCTTGATCACCCGTCGGGCTGGTCAAGTTTGCGCGGTCGGCGTCTTGCTAATTGGTTTGCTTACCTTAATTGAGTATATTTTCAACTTAAACCTGGGTATCGACCAACTTCTGTTCAAAACTTTATTAGACCCATTGGGCGATGCTGCACCCGGTCGCATGGCAGTTCATACTGCCTTTAACTTTTTTCTGCTTGGCTTTACCTTGCTGCTGTTAAGTCGCCGTCATCGCCACTACTTGCCGACTCAGTTTTTTGCCTCAGTGGTCTTTTTGATTGCCTTGCTGGGGCTATTGGGCTATTTGTTTGGCAATGCTGTATTTTATCGGATTGGCTCGCCCACTTCAATGGCAGTGCATACCTCGGTGGCATTTTTGTTATTAAGCTTGGCAATTTTGCTAGCACGTCCCAATACTGGGGCGATCGCTATTTTTACCCGAAATGATGCTGGGGGAATCATGGCTCGACGGCTGGTTCCTGCGGCGATCGCCATTCCGCCTTTGGTCTGTTGGCTGGTACTACTGAGCTACCGAGGGCAGATTTACACCTCTGAGATGGGGATGTGCCTTTTGAGCATTTTGAATGTCATCGTGTTTGCAGTGATGATTGGGGGAAACGCGAGTTCCCTAAGCGCCATCGACCGCCAACGCCGGCGAGCCGAACTAGCGCTTCAGCAGGCAAACGAAGTGCTAGAGCAGCGAGTCCTTGAGCGAACTAAGCAATTACAAATCGAGATTGCCGATCGCACCCAAGTGGAAGCTCAAATTCAGCAACTCAACGAAACTCTAGAGCGTCGGGTGAGCGATCGCACAACTCAGTTAGCAGAAGCCAACGCAGAATTAGAAGCATTTTGCTACTCAGTCTCCCACGATTTACGCGCACCCTTACGAACCATGCAAGGCTTCACCCAAGCTTTACTCGAAGACTACGGCGAGCAGTTAGACCAAACTGGGCACGACTACGCAAGCTACATCGTTGAAGCGGCGGTGCAAATGGACACCCTGATTGGCGATCTGCTAGCTTACAGCCGCTTGGGGCGATCCGAAATTCAACTTCAGCCCACGGATCTGAATTTTGTGGTGCAAGAGGCATTAAAACAACTTGCTGCCCAACTACAAGAGCGACAAGCTGAAGTCACCGTTGATTATCCTCTTCCCCAAGTTTTAGCTCACCGCCCAATTTTAGTCCAGATTGTGACTAACTTGATCAGCAACGCTGTAAAGTTTGTCGAACCAGGCACACAGCCAAAGGTGCGAGTCTCGTCGGAAATCTCTCCTAGTTGGATACGCCTTTGGGTAGTAGACAACGGAATTGGCATTGCTCCAGAATACCAAGAACGTATTTTCCGTGTATTTGAGCGCCTACATGGTGTAGAAATTTACCCAGGCACGGGGATTGGTTTAGCCATTGTTCGCAAGGGCATAGAGCGCATGGGTGGTCAGGTTGGCGTTCAGTCGCAACCAGGAAAAGGTAGTCAATTTTGGATAGATTTGCCAGTACCCACAGAAAAACAATCATGACACACAACATTACTTTGCTCGTAGAGGACAATCCTAAGGATGTCCTTTTGATGCAACGAGCGTTTCGCAAAGCTAGCATCGAGAGTCCGCTTCAAGTTGTGAATGACGGAGAAGCTGCCGTACTCTACCTGTCTGGACGGGAACCTTATGCAGACCGCAGCCTTTATCCCTTGCCCGTGCTGGTTCTGTTAGACCTGAAACTACCCCGAAAGTCGGGGGCTGAAGTTCTGTGCTGGTTGCGGCAACAGCCAGAACTGAAACGAATGCCAACCGTAGTCTTGACTTCTTCGCAAGAGTATGCTGATGTTAACAACGTTTATGACTTAGGTGCTAATGCTTATATAGTTAAACCCGTGTCTTTTGATAACTTGGTGGAGATTGTCAAAACACTCAACATGCACTGGCTAATTCTCAACCAGAAGCCAGAAGTAGGAATTATTTGAAATTCCTTACTTTACTATTTGTTATGTTAAATTAATTTTGCGATCGCCGAAGGCGGCTCCTTTCCTTCGGAACGCTACGCGAACGGAGCATCGCGCTTTATGCTCCCAGCCAATTGATAACTGGATGTTACGCATTCTTTTAATAGATGACAATCCCTACGATCGCCTCCTAGCGATTCGTACCTTAGAGCGAGAGTTTTCTCCTGTGCAAGTCAAGCAGGCGATCAAGGCAGAAGAATTTGCCTCAATACTGGAGGCAGGTCAGTTCGACCTGGCAATTACAGACTACCAACTGCGCTGGAGCGATGGTTTAACAGTGCTGCAAGCGATTAAAGCGCGTTATCCCGATCGCCCTGTAATTATGTTTACCAACAGCACAACCCAGGAAGAGGCAGTAGAAGCCATGAAGTCTGGGTTAGATGATTACGTTGTTAAATCTCCGCAACACTACATTCGTTTAGCAGCAGCAGCTCGTTCAGCCCTAGAGCAGACCGCAACTCGCCAGCGAGCAGCAACGCTAGAGACTCGCTTGCAAACTCTGCTCAACCAGTTAGACGTAGGAGTTTATCGCTCAACCTTGGATGGCTCGCTGTTGGAGGCAAACCCCGCATTTATGCGGTTGCTAGGTCTGAATGCTTTGACAGAAATTCAGGTCGGTGAATCGCTTGCGCCTTATTTTGCGCCAGAAGACTATGCCCAATTGAACCAACTGCAACAAAATCAACACAGCGAACAAGAGGTACAACTGCGACGCATCGACGGTCGCTTAATCTGGGTGCGGTTGAGTCAGACCTTCAGCACTGTTGATGGCAAAATGATCATTGATGGCTTGATGGAAGACATCACTCCTCGCAAGCAATTAGAGCAGCAGTTGCGGCAACAGGCAGAAGCATTAGAGCAAGCAAACCGAGTTAAGGACGAATTTCTCGCGGTTCTCTCCCATGAATTGCGCTCTCCCTTGAATGCAATACTCGGCTGGGCAAAGCTACTTCAAAAGCAAAAATATGATGAAGCAACAACTGCAAGGGCATTGGCAACAATTGAGCGCAATGCAGCACTACAGACTCAATTAATCGAGGATCTGCTGGATGTATCACGCATTATGCAGGGCAAACTCACTCTAAATGTAAAGAGTGTCAACCTTGTATCAGTCATTGAGGCAACAATTGAAAACATGTGTCTGGCTGCCGAAGCCAAATCGATTCAAGTTGAGTTTTTTGTCGATGCTGCGGTGCAACCAGTTGCAGGAGACCCAATTCGCCTACAGCAAATAATCTGGAATCTCCTTTCCAATGCAGTTAAATTCACCCCTAATAATGGGCGAGTGGAAATTAGACTGTCAAAGGTCAGTGATCGAGAAAAACAACAAACAACCGACAACTACGCCCAAATCACAGTCAGCGATACAGGTAAAGGTATTCGCGCCGACTTTTTACCCTACGTCTTTGACTATTTCCGCCAATCTGATGCCTCGATTACTAGGTCTTATGGTGGGCTGGGACTGGGATTAGCAATTGTACGCCATTTGGTAGAACTGCACGGTGGCACGGTGAGCGCAAAAAGTCCAGGAGAAAAACTTGGGGCAACGTTTACCGTCACGCTGCCGTTACACGTCCAGCCGGAAACAAGCGATATTGTGCGATCGCACAGTCAAGCTCACAACCTTACTGGGATACAGGTACTGGTTGTAGATGATGAAGCAGACTCACGCGAGTTGCTCACCTTTGTGCTAGAAGACTGTGGAGCGCAAGTAACGGCAACCCAATCGGCAAGGCAGGCACTTGCAGCACTGGAAAAAGCAACTCCAGATGTATTGGTGAGCGATATTGGGATGCCAGGAGAAGATGGTTACACATTGCTTTGCCAAGTGCGATCGCTTAAATCAAAGCAAAGAGAAATTCCGGCGATCGCATTGACAGCATATGCTAGAGACGAAGACTACTCGCGGGCGATCGCCGCAGGCTTTCAACTGCACATCCCCAAACCAATTGATCCAGCAACTTTGATTGCAGCTATTGCGAATCTAACTGGACGAGTTGGTTGACACTCCCCGGCGTGAACGCACGGGGATTCTTGGCTCAACGAAACCACTTAAATTAGATTCCTTGCAGTCTCTAACCCAGAGGTGGGATTCTCCCCAAGCGTTAATTCGGGTATGCCCTACCCTATTTGCATTTGAAGCAAGTCCTGTTTGATTTTGAAGCAAATTCGCTTCAAAAAACTGTTTGTCTAGCCCCTCTGAATCTTTTACCTACTGCGAGGTGGAGTCTAGAAAAATGCAGTAGAACCGCATAGATTCAGTTTTCAAGGTTCAGCGCTTTGTCTTTCGACAGCTAGGTTTTTTAAGTGGTTGATTACCTTACCACTGCGCTTAGTATATCAAAAAAGCCGTCCTATAAGGACGGGGCTTTAGACCCAAAATTTTCGGTAATGAAGTTGTAAGTTAATCCTAAAACGGAAAATTTTGGAGTGTTAATTGTTGGTTGTTGATTGTTTGTTGTGGAAAACTCCTAATTTCTAACTGTTTCTAAGCATAAGCAGGAAAAACTTTTGCTTGCTTGGGTTTAACATAGACACGCTGATTTTCTGAGAGTGGAACTTGATTAAACTGATCCCGGCTGAGGTGAGCATTTACCCTCTCTCCAGACTCTAGAATTAACTCAACGCGAATTTCCCAACCCAAGTGAATGATATTGTCAATTTTGGCTGGTGTTGCATCTTCGACTCTCTGGGGTTGAATGAGAATGTCATGAGGACGTAAGAATACGCGATCGCTCGCAGTCACAGAATGATTACCTGTTTGAATACCAGCGTTACCAGGTAGAATATTCACTGGACCAATAAAGCTCATGACGAAGGGTGTTGCTGGGTGGTCGTAAATCTCCGCAGCAGTACCAACTTGCTCTACCCGACCTTTATTCATCACCACAATTTCATCAGCAACTTCCATTGCTTCTTCTTGGTCGTGGGTGACAAAGACTGTCGTTACATGGACATCTTCATGCAGACGTCGCAACCACATTCTTAAATCTTTACGAACTTTGGCATCTAAAGCGCCAAAGGGTTCATCCAGCAGCAAGATTTGCGGCTGAACTGCTAACGCTCGTGCTAAGGCTACTCTTTGCCGTTGACCGCCTGATAATTGAGAAGGATAGCGATCGCCTAATCCACTCAACTGCACCAAATCCAAAAGTTCCTCTACTCGCTGCTTAATCCGGTTTTTGGCAGCTTTGCGGAGTTCCAGGGCAAAGCCAATGTTCTGCCGTACTGTTAAGTGCTTAAACAAGGCATAATGCTGAAATACAAAGCCAATATGACGGTCTTGCACCGACTTGTGAGTCGCATTTTCACCAGTTATCCAGATTTCACCTGAACTTGGAGTCTCCAACCCGGCAATCATCCGCATTAGAGTTGATTTTCCTGAACCAGACGGACCCAAAAGCGCCACCAGAGAGCCAGTTTTAAACTCTAAATTCACAGAGTCTACCGCATGGAAAGAGCCATAGTGCTTGGAAATATTCTCAACTGTTATCCCCATTAGGAAATCCTTCCAGAAATTGATATATTTTGAATACTACGGTTAATTTATCGGAAAATAGGATAAATTGCAATAATGTCTTTATACTCTGCTTTACCAAATCCGTTAAGTAAGAATACTGTGCAGGTTTTTGCACGTCGCTCCTTGCTGCCACAACAGACTCATAGTCTGTGGAAAATTGAAACAGGAGTTGTACGCACATTTACATATTTGGAAGATGGTATGAGTGTCACCCTGGGAGTGTGGGGCGCGGGAGATATTGTTGGCAAAGCTTTGTCAAAAGTCGAACCGTATCAGATGGGATGCCTAACTAAAGTGGAAGCGACAATCTTTAATTTGCAAGGGTGGGATCAAATTGGAGACGTTCTCCTGGGACACATCCAACAAGCTGAAGAATTGATGATTGTTCGTGGCTATAAAACAGTGGATATAATGCTCATCAAGCTGTTGGCATTGTTATCTAAAAAATTTGGTCGTGAAGTTGAGCAGGGACGTTTGATAGATATGCGTCTGACTCATGAAGACCTGGCGGAACTATTGGGGTCAACTCGCGTGACAATCACTCGTATTCTTAGGCAATTAGAAGAGGAAGGTTTGATTCAGCGTCTGCGCCTGCATCGCATTGTGCTGCGAGAAGAAGAAATTTGGCACTATGAAATTTAAGGTTACAGCGAGAAGCTCAAACCCGTTAAAACTCACTTTTTATGCATTATTCGAGTGGAACCGTAGGGGAGGCATTGCCCACCGACGAAAAAATAAGGGTTTGAGCGCTTGCCAATTCAAAGAAAGTTTCCTACATCTAACTCTTTAATACAAATTGAAACACAGAGATAACTGCTAGAAAATATACAGGCATACTCACTTGATGAGCCAGTCCTTGGGAAACTTTAATCAAAGGGTAAATAATGAAACCAATTGCTAATGCCTCTGCAATCGAGTAAGTAAGGGGCATAGTTAGAAGAATTAGGAATGCTGCGATCGCTTCTGCTGGATCGTTCCAATTAATATTTTGCACGCTACTTATCATCAAAAAACCCACCATAATCAATGCAGGAGCTGTTGCGAAAGTAGGCACTGCTGCAAATAAGGGAGTAAATAATACAGAAAGCAAAAATAAAGCTGCTACAACTATAGAGGTAAAACCAGTCCGTCCTCCTTCGGATATACCAGAGGCAGACTCGATATAAGTCGCACATGGGGAAGTACCCATAAATGCCCCAAAAGTTATGCCCATAGCACCTGCTAACAAAGATTTGCTAGCACGAGGCAATTCACCATTTTTATTAATGTAACCTGCCTGTTGTCCCAAACCTGTTAGTGCGCCAATGGTGTCGAAAGAAGTTACAAATAATAGGGTAAGTGTGACAGACACAAAATTCCATATTTGCTTCGTTGTCAGGTAATTTAAGCCAGTAAATGCTTGGCTTGTCAAGCTTTGTGACCATTCAGGTAGGGCAATAATTTTTTCCGGACTCTGAGCAACGCCTAGTATCCAACCTAACAGCGCTGTAGCGAAAATACCCCATAATATCGCTCCTTTAATATGACGTGCTACCAAAGTAGCCGTAAGCAATAGACCAAAAGCTGAGAGTAATGTAGCTGGTTCCCTGAAGGAGCCAATAGTTGTTAAGGTGGCTTTACTAGCAACAATAATACCTGCTCCTAAAGTGGGAGGTTCAGGAATACCAGAAAGACCAATGTAAGCGATGAACAAACCAATACCGGCGACGGTAGCATGTTTGAGGGAAGCTGGAATCGCTTTGATAATTTGTATATGGACATTGCAGAGAATCAACGAAGTGAAAATTAAGCTTTCAATGAGGACAGATGTTAGCGCTAACCTCCAGTTCATCTGCAAGTCCAACACCACTGAGAAAGCAAAAAAAGCATTTAAACCCATTGCGGGAGCCACGGCAAAGGGATAATTAGACAATAGTCCCATTAAAGCGGTTGCGATCGCCGAGGAGACGGCAGTGGTAGTCACAAGCTGATTGAACAAATCACCGGGCTGATTGATAAATATAGCATTTGATAAGATTCTGGGATTCACAACCAAAATATAAGCCATAGTCATAAAGGTTGTGACACCTGCTAGAACCTCTGTTCGGTAACTAGTACCATTATGTTTAAATCTAAAAAATTGAGGAATTGAGGTAGTTAAAATATATTTTGGCGTAAAGAATTTCATATAGTTCTTGGTAATATTCGATTTTTCAATGCGTAATTCCTAGAGTGATTATTCACTGCAAACAAACAGATAAGCCCCTAGTTTCAATAGGGGCTTCATGAATGACTTCATAAGTAATAATATTTAAGGTGCAAATAGCAACACCAAAAAGTACGAAGCCAGCTAATTTTGCCTAAAAAGGAAGTGGTTCAATTTTTCGGTAACAGACCAAAACCTTTATAAGCTCCTAGAGGGTGTTTATAAAATAATTCTTAAACCTGTAGGGTGCGTTATAGCGATCGCTTAACGCACCGAATAAATGGTGCGTTACGGCTCAAAATATATTGTAAATAACCCGAAATACTTATCGAGCCGTAACACACCCTACTTAATATTTTATTTATAAACACGCTCGTAGAGGTTACTGAGTAACTTTGCCGACCTGGATTTCAAGTATGCAAAGTTACCCAGTGCCAGAATGCTATCTAAGTCTGCGTTCTGGGAAAGCGCCTATGTTGATGTTCCATTGCTACTTTGAACTCGTACTTTCAAGTCCGGGAACATATAAGATTAATGGGTTACTGGAATCCTTACCCTACAAAGTACCCACAGTATTTGCCAATCCTCCGTTTGCAGCCTGAAGACCAGACTCTGTTCCATTACCAACCTTAATTAAGTAGTTCCCAGCATTCACCAGTGTCGTTCCTGCTAATATAACAGCGCCTGATGTAGGTTGTGCTCCGTTACCAAGAGCTGAATTAGTACCAGTAACAGTACCTGTCAAAGCATCAACAGTGCTAGTACCTCCTGTCACTGCCACTAAATCTGCGTCATCCAATTCTTCAAAAAGGTTAGATTGGAAACCAGCCATTTTGATGTTAGACATATAATTCTCCTTGAGTTGTTTTGGTGTATACAAAAGCATTTAATGCTTAGTTAAATTTATAACTTTATTTATTCGGTGTAAGTATCTACCTTTAGACTTATCAAATTTTCAGTAGAAATATTAAGATTTATGTCTTTTGGCAGAAGTAAAGCACTTTTTTGCCGTGGCATCGGGGATTTTAGTTAGGTAGTCTAGCAGGTCGATTGTGGCGATCGCCTGTAAGTTTTACACTTTTTTGTCTGATTTATTTATGACAACGATGAGTGCGATTTCCGTAAATATACATAATTTGCGAACTTTTGCAATGATATATTTTTTGCTAAAAATACGTCAAATCAAGTAAATGTATAAAACTTCTGTAAAGCGAATAAATAAATTTGAGAAAAGTTTTTCTGTCGCTTATTCAAAGAGTGTAAAATGTAAAAAATAAGCATTTAGATCGCGCATCGCAGACACCTTTAAATGATGGGTGCTTTTTTTATGAACAGGCAAATAAAGACAAGCATTTCATGAAATACGCTAACGTTTTACAATACAGTGAAGAAGATTGCGGTGCTGCTTGTCTAGCTTCTATTGCCAAACATTATGGACGTACTTTTACCCTAAATCATATCCGCGAAGCCGTAGGCACTGGACAATTAGGCACAACTATGCTGGGGCTGAAACGGGGAGCAGAAACACTTGGCTTTAATGCTCGTGCTGTGAAAACTTCACCAGAATTATTAAATAGGATTAATGAAGCACCTTTACCAGCAATTATTCACTGGAAAGGCAATCACTGGGTTATTTTATATGGCAAGAAAGGTAAAAAATGTGTAGTTGCCGATCCAGCAGTAGGTATTCGTTATCTTTCATTTGAAGAGATAGCAGAAAGTTGGACAGATTGGTTGATGTTGTTACTGGAACCCGATCCAGTAAAGTTTTTTGCCAACGAGAATGACGAAATTGGTGGGTTTTGGCGTTTCTTTAAGCGCGTTTGGATTTATCGCGGTATTCTAGCGCAAGCTTTACCCATCAACTTAATTTTAGGATTGCTATCTTTAGCTTCCCCTTTTTTGCTGCAAATTTTGACTGATGACGTGCTGGTTCGAGGTGATACAAAGTTACTTACTACTGTAGCAATTTGTGTAGTAGTGATGAATTTTATTTCTCGTAGTCTTTCGTTTGTGCAGTCTAACTTAATTGCTCACTTTGCTCAACGTCTGCAATTAGGATTAGTCTTGGAATTTGCACGGCAAATTCTGCGATTACCTCTTTCTTACTACGAAGCGCGTCGCAGTGGAGAAATTATTAGTCGTCTGCGAGATATTGACCAAATTAATCAATTAGTCGCTCAAGTTGTAGTCAGTTTGCCCAGCCAGTTTTTTATTGCGCTGGTTTCTTTTGGTTTCATGGTTTTCTATAGCTGGAAACTAACATTAGTGGCTGTACTCATTGTTATAGTTATGAGTTTATCTACAATAGTCTTCCAGCCAACTTTGCAACAGAGAACCCGTGAACTTTTAGTTCAAGAAGCCGAAACTCAAGGTGTTTTAGTAGAAACTTTTAAAGGCGCACTTACTCTCAAAACTACCACATCGGGACTACAATTTTGGGATGAATTCCAAGTTCGATTTGGTCGTCTTGCTAATGTTACATACCGCACTATTCAAATTGGAATTATCAATAATACATTTTCTGGCTTGATTTCTGGTATTGGTAGCGTTATTCTACTTTGGTTCGGCGGCAATTTGGTAATTAACCCGGCAGAAAATTTGAGTATTGGGCAGCTATTTGCCTTTAACTCGATGAATGGTAATTTTGTTGCCTTAATTAGTACTTTAATCAGTTTTGTCGATGAATTTACTCGTGCTAAAACAGCTACCCAACGCTTAACAGAAGTTATAGATTCAACCCCAGAAAATGAAAACGATGGCAAAAAGCCTTTTGCAAATATTCCGGGAGATGCTGACATTATTTGTACAAAGGTTAACTTTCACTATGCTGGGAGGTTGGATTTAATAGAGGACTTTTCTTTAACTATTCCCGGTGGTAAAGTTGTTGCCATCATCGGTAAATCTGGTTGTGGTAAAAGCACTTTAGCAAAACTCATTGCTGGGTTATATCCCCTGCAATCTGGTAATATTCGGATGGGACTTTATAACCAACAAGACCTTTCTCTTGAATGTCTCAGGCAGCAGGTGGTTCTTGTTCCCCAAGAGCCTCACTTTTGGAGCCGTTCTATTATGGAGAACTTTCGCTTAGGGGCACCATTTGTAACGTTTGAGCAGATTGTCAGAGCTTGTAAAGTTGCTGAAGCTGATGAATTTATCAGTAAATTACCTGATAAATATCAAACTATTTTAGGGGAGTTTGGCGCAAATATTTCTGGTGGGCAACGTCAAAGATTGGCAATAGCAAGAGCGATTGTTACAGATCCACCAGTTCTGATTTTAGATGAATCGACTGGTGGATTAGATCCAGTAAGTGAAGCGCAAGTTTTAGATCAGTTATTTGAACATCGTCGGGGTGAAACCACAATTTTGATTACTCACCGTCCTAAGGTAGTGAATCGAGCTGATTGGATTATATTACTAGATCAAGGTAAGTTGAAAATTCAAGGAACTCTTTCAGAGTTACTCTCTCAACCAGGAGACCATATAAACTTTTTAATTCCTTAATTATGGTGTTTCCTAAGCAACTGAGAACCAGCGATTACCTCACCCCGATAAAGCTGTGCTTTATCTCCCCTCTCCTTGCGCTCGTAGAGGGGTTGGGAGTGAGGTTTTAAGGGTGTAGTTCATTGTTATTGGCAACTGCTATATTTATTATTTATTAAGAGTCATAATGTTTCACACCGATGAGAAAAAATTACTTCCCGGAATTAACACTCAGGAGTTTCTACCTCCTATTAGTCCTTGGACATCCTTAACCGGAATATTTCTGGTTGGGACTGTTTGTAGTGCGATCGCTCTTTCTTCTTGGGTGAAATACAACGTCATAGTCAAAGCTGCTGGGACTGTGCGTCCTACAGGAGATGTCCGAGTAGTGCAATCGGATATGGAAGGAACTGTTAAAAATATCTTTGTTAAAGAAAATCAAAATGTCAAAAAAGGTGATGCGATCGCTATGTTGGATGACGAGCAACTACGCATCAAAAAAAGCCAACTGCAAGGCAATATCCAACAAGCTATGTTGCAACTAATTCAAATTAATGCCCAAATGAGAACTTTAGATACTCAGATAAAGGCTGAATCTACAGTGATAGAGCGCTCAGTTTCTGCTGCTACAGCGGATTTAGAACGCAACCAACGCGAATATCAAGAGCGAACAAGTACAACTAATAACGAATTGCTAGCAGCTCAAGCAGATTTACAAAAAGCGAATTTAGACTTGCAGAAAGCCAAAGCAGATTTAGAATTTGCGGCTGTTGATCGCGATCGCTACGAGGAACTTTCACGAAATGGGGCAATTGGTAAGCGTGAATTTGAGCAAAAAAAACTAATTGTTGTGCAGACAAAATCAATACTCGAAACACAAAAAAAATCTATTGAAATCGCTGAAGCGAAAGTTGCATCAGCCAAAGTCGCTCTTAATCCTAGTAAGGCAACAGTAGCGATCGCGCTCGGTAAAATTGCTCAAGAAAAAGCTAGAGGTGAATCAACGATTGCCACTTTGAATAAAGAAAAACAAGCTTTAATTCAGCGGCAAGTCGAAATGGACAACCAAATAAATCAATCTAACAAAGAACTGCAACAACTTAAAAGTTTATTCAAAAATAGCACGATTCGGGCAACGAGTGACGGCATTATCCTTAAACTAAATTTACGCAACTCTGGTCAAGTGGTAGCAAAGAGCGATTCTATTGCCGAAATTGTTCCGGATAATGCTCCTTTATTAATTAAAGCAGCTATACCTACTACCGAAATTAAAAAGGTTGCAATTGGTCAAAAAGTGCAATTACGAGTTGATGCTTGTCCTTATCCTGATTACGGTACTCTTAAAGGTGCTGTCAACGCTATTTCTCCAGACGCAATCGCACCTCAAACCAACAATACAGGTGCAGCAACACCGACTACTGCAAGCTATTTTGAAGTGACAATTAAACCTGAAAGCCGTTCATTTGGAAATAGCGAGCGTCAATGTCTAATCCAAGCAGGAATGGATGCCAAAGCTGATATTATTTCTAAAGAAGAAACCGCACTGCAATTTATCCTCAGAAAAACAAGGTTAACAACAGATTTGTGAGCAGTTATCAACTAAAATAACGACAAAAATTTATTTTTTCTACTCTTTATTACCGCACATCATCAATACCAACCATCTCCATCAGCATTCGGCTTGCCCTTAATTGTGAGATTTAGAGATTCTAAATAAGTCAAACCACTGCTAATCTGTGGCGGCGTTCCTTGAAGTTCAAGGTCAAAACATCCATGCCCACTGGTATTTTCTCCCAGCATTGCTTTAGTAATGTTAACAACCAAACCATGAGCAGAAATTAGCTGAGAAATCACAGGTTCCCGCTGGTAGCATTGGGAAATATGTAAGCGCAGGCGAACTTGAGTGACACTACTTTTTTGAAAGACTGGCGAAACCGGAGATAGTTTTGTTCGTACTCTGAGTTGATGTTTATTTAAACCTGTCATTTTCTAAAAATAGTTAATTTTTAATTTTTAATTCCCAATAGGGGGTTAGTTTCAATTTTTTATTAATCGCTATCAAAAATTGAAACTAACCAAAGCGGTAGCTTTAGTTTTTCTAGATAACTCAAGCTGGCTCGAAGTTGCTGGGGTCTACCCCAAAATTCCAAGTCAAACCAGCCATCATC
>CAXTNZ010000018.1:31219-39216 GCA_964245695.1 uncultured bacterium
TTCCAAGTCAAACCAGCCATCATCGTTACTGTCTGATGTTAGGGATGCGGCTGTAATATTGACGGTTAAATTATAGCGAGAGACGAGTCGGGAAATCACAGGTTGTCTGTAATACCGCTTCGGGACCCGAATCCGGCTGTGGACTGGGGCGATTTTTTCAAAGTTACTCAAAGACATTGCACTAATTCGCTATACGGAATATAGAACGTAGACGAATAGCTTTTCTCGGCTGTTATAAATCTACTGTAAGTCTATCGAAATAGCGGATTTAAATCTACTGTAAATAACCATACCACAATCAGAACAAAAAACAAGGCTTAAATGTTAATAAAATACATTAAATATCGGATAATAGCGTAGTTTTACTGATATTTTTCCGGTGAAAATATCTAAAGCCTGCTTAGTTAAAGACTGCACATCTGAAAAAATCCAGATGATAAGTGGTAGGGGGAGCAAGATGCCCATTGGACAACAGCTATTATTGAATACGAGCGAAAACTGCTATAATCATCAATCTGGTGTGATATGCGTCGGAATCTGAATAAAAAACTCTGTGCCTTGAAGCGGTGCGGAAATAAACTTCAAATGACCATTATGCTTGTTGATAATTTGGTAGCTAATAGACATTCCTATACCAGTACCTGAACCGACAGGTTTAGTCGTAAAGAACGGGTCAAAAATTTTTTGCTTTACCTCTTCTGTCATCCCCGATCCGTTGTCAGCAATCCGAATCATCACTTGATTGCTATCTAAAACTTCTGTGCGAATCCAAATGGTACTGGGATTATTTTGGATATCTTCAAGCGATCGCGACTTGTTGAAATCTTCTATCGCATCAATCGCATTGGTGAGAATATTCATGAACACCTGATTAAGTTGTCCAATATAACATTGCACCTCTGGTAAGTCGCCGTACTCTTTGATGACTTCGATTGCGGAGTTTTCTGATCTACTTTTCAGCCGATGTTGCAGCAGCAGCAGAGTATTATCAATACCCTCATGAATGTCTACCCGTTTCATTTTGGCTTCATCTACCCGCGAAAAGTTCCGCAAAGACAAGACAATTTGGCTGATGCGCTCAGCACCTATTTTCATCGACGCGAAAATTTTCGGCAAGTCTTCTTTAATAAAATCAAGTTCAATCGCCTCAGCAGTAGATTGAATATCTGCCGGGGGCTGGGGATAATATTGCTGATAGAGTTGCACCAACTTGAGCAAGTCTAAAGCATATTGATTGGCGTAAGTGAGATTGCCGTAGATAAAAGTAACAGGATTGTTGATTTCGTGAGCTACCCCAGCAACCATTTGTCCGAGACTGGACATTTTTTCGCTTTGAACAAGTTGAGCCTGGGCTTGTTGGAGTTCTCGTAGGGTAAGTTCCAGCTTAGTTGCTTGTTCTTGTGCTCTGGTAGCTGTGGCGATAGATTGCGCCATAGCTTGCCTTAATTGAGCTGTACGCTCTTCAACTCTGAATTCTAACTCGGCTTTTGCAAGCAAAAGTGCTTCTTCGGCAATTTTTCGTTCAGTGATTTCCGCGCTTAGTTGGCGGTTAGTTGCTTCTAATTGTGCCGGACTCGGCAAAGCCAGTGCTTGGGGAATTATCGGCACCAGCGCAACTGCTGTATATAGGGAGACTGCGGCAGTAATAACTTTGATGAAACCGGATAGCCAATAAGTCGGATGCCAAAGCGTCCAAACTTCCATCACATGAGTTGTACCACAGGAGACGATGAAAGCTCCAAATAATAGAAGTATCCATTTGAAGGGCAAATCCTGTCGCTTTTGGACAAAGTAGACAAGAGTGATGGGGATGGAATAATAGGCTAGGGCAATCAGAGAATCGGATGCGATATGAAGCCCTACCAAACCAGGCTTCCAAAGGTAACAATGTCCATGTGGAATAAAGAAGCGATTATCAAAAAAGCTTTGCAAAAGTTCCAGCATTATCTACTAAATGTGATTTTTAAAGCAAACTTGCTTGACAAATTATTATATGTGCAGCCACAAAAATTTTCCCTAAGTTGACATACATAGAATGTTAGTAGCTAGAAAATCACAACGTAAATCAAAGCGCTTCCTGTGGTACTATTGTCATCAAAATTACAATAAAAAATGCCCTCACCGATAACCTAAAAAATTGGTATGAGGGCATGTGTGTTGCTTCATATTTCCGCAGCGATCGCCTTATTGGTTGCAACTTGCACGAAGCAGGAATAATAAAGCCTTGGTTCAATATAGAGACTTTTTTGTTACCAAATTGGCTGCCAGCCTTCCCTAAGCGCAGCGGCAAAGTAATTGTGGGCATGAGTTTCGCCTTCAAAGCCGTACTTTGCCCGTTGCAGCGTTCGGACTATAGCATCTTCAAGACAAATAGCGTAACTGATTGCTTCTCTTAGTTCAGGGTCGCAGAGATTGATACCAAGCGCCTCTAATTGCTTCTCGTACTTGAAAATAATATCGTACTGAATCTCTTCCCAAAGTTCTTGCTGTGGTGGTTCTTTTTTAGGTATTTCACCTAAATATTCTTTGGCTGCTCTGCTAAGTCTCGCAATTTCCTCTGGTGATAATTGCATATTGTTCTAGCTGGCTGATACGCTGTCTTTACGCAGTAATAAAAACCGAAAACAGAAAAAGTTTCTTTAAGTGTTATCTTACAGCATTCTCGTTTAGCCTTATATCCCGCCATTTGGTTATAAACCCCTAACTGATAGCGAAAAGTCCTCTCTTAGAGGACTGATAAGGGTTTGAGTCCATTTTAATGGACTTGTGCTATTAGCCCGGAATTTGAATTCCGGGCGGGTCATCGGGTTGCAGCAATCAGCCTGTTTCACCAAATACCTGTCTCGCTGTTATCCCAGATTTGCAAATCCAAGTCATGGAGATAGCTTAAGGCGGTGTCAATTTGTCCAATTGTACCTTGTAAATCTAAGTCAAACCAACCATCACCAACAGCATTAGCTCCGAGAACAGCAGCCGTGATATTCACAGTCAAACCGTAGTCAGACACCAAGCGAGAAATCACAGGTTGGGAGTGATAGTCCTTAGGAATCCTTAAGCGAATGCGTTTATGGGTGAGCGTAATGTCATTAGCCATAGTGGATAGTGGATAGTGGATAGTGGATAACTGTTGACTGTTGACTGTTGACCAACATCCTATTCAACATCTTTAATGCTAGTTTTCCGTTCGAGAATCTCCTTCAGCACCAAAGTTACGACTGCTAGCAGCGCCAACAATACAGCAGCGGAGTAAGCTGCTTCGGTTTCATACTGCTTATAAGCGTCCTCTACAAATAAAGGTAAGCTTTGGGTTTTGTCAGCAATGTTTCCCGAAACCACGGACACAGCACCGAATTCACCCATTGCTCTGGCATTAGTCAAAATTACGCCGTAGAGTAAGCCCCAGCGGATACTTGGCAAAGTGACGCGCCAAAATATCTGCCGATCATTTGCACCCAACGTTCTTGCAGCTTCTTCTTGGTCTTTGCCGAACTCTTCTAAAACCGGAATTACTTCACGGGCGACAAAGGGCATAGTGACGAATGCTGTAGCTAGCACCATGCCTGGAAAGGCAAAGATAATCTTGATATCATGAGCTTGGAGCCAGCCGCCAAACCATCCATTTCGCCCGTAGAGTAGCACAATCATCAAACCTGCGACCACGGGCGAGATAGAAAAGGGTAGGTCAATAATGCTCAGGACGAAAGCGCGACCGGGGAATTTGTGACGGGTGATCGCCCACGCGGCACACAAACCAAATACTGTATTTAAAGGCACAGTAATTACAGCCAGTATCAGGGTTAGCCAAGCTGCATGAAGAAAGGCAGGATGCGTCAGGTTAGAGAGAAATGGACCTACCCCTTTTTTGAAAGCTTGAAAAAAGACGTTGGCAGCAGGGATGTAGAGAACTAAGCCTAAATAGGCGATCGCTATCCCAATCAAAATAACTGGAACCCAATCCCTCGATTTAACCGGTTTTTCCGGCTTTGGATCTGCTGCACCTGAGTGAATGCGAGGCGGAAAAGAGGCATCATTTTGTGTCATATCTTCTTGCCCAAGCTTGTAAAAGATTAATTCCCACTAACAACACCAAGGAAATCAGCAGTAACACGGTACCAATTACAGTTGCACCAGAATAGTCATACTGCTCTAATCGCTGGAAAATCAGTACAGGTGCAATCAAATCTTTAAACGGAGTATTGGAAGCGATAATTACCGTTGAACCATATTCCCCAACCGCACGGGAGAAACCCAAGGCAATACCAGTCAAAATTGTCGGAAATAAAGGCGGGAAAATCACTTTCCAGAAAGTTTGCCATTGAGTTGCTCCCAGACTCCAAGCGGCTTCTTCAATTTCGCGTTCCATTTCCTGAAGTACAGGTTGCACCGTCCGCACCACAAAAGGCAGTGAGATATACGTCATCGCCACCGCTACCCCCAAACGAGTGAAAGATACCTTAATACCTAACGGTGCTAGTAGAGAACCAAGCCAGCCATTATCGCTGTAAACTGTTGCCAGAGTCAAACCTGCTACCGCTGATGGGAGCGCAAACGGTAAATCCACTGATGCCTCAACAATCCGTTTCAAGGGAAACTTGTAGCGAACTAAAACCCAGGCAATCAGAGTACCAAACACCCCATTCAACAGAGATGCAATCACTGATGTCGTAAAAGTAACATCGTAGGTTGCTAGTGCAACCGGACTAGTAGCGATTTCCCAAAACTTAGCCGGGGGTTCCGTACCCGCTTTCAGGAACATGGCGGTTATGGGGATGAACAACATCACGGTGAGGTATCCCACAGTAATTCGCCACGTCCAAGGAATTCTAGACAAATTACTGAGGAACTTCTTCCAGACTGGAGGTTCTGGGGGAATGAGTTGCCGAGGACGAGAGCGAGGAGAGGAGACAGCCATTTTGATGAGAGGGGGGGAGTGGAGGAGTGGGGGAGTTGTAGAGACGCGAGGAACATCGCGTCTGTACGGGAGACAAGGGAGACAAGGGAGACAAGGAAGACAAAAGGATTAAACTGTTGAGTGTTGACCCTTGACCCTTGACTGTTGACTAATGACTATTTCTTTTGAGCTTGAATCTTGTCAAAAAGACCGCCGTCTGCGAAGAACTTTTTCTGCACTCCATCCCAACCACCGTAGTCAGCAACTGTACCGAGGGTTTTGATTTTCGGATATTTGCCGGCAAGTTCCTTAGTTTGCGGTGCTGTCTCATCTACTGGTCTAAATCCCAATTTGGCGAACTCTTGTTGAGCTTCTGGAGTATACAGGTATTTGACAAAACCTTCTGCTACTTCCTTAGTGCCGTGCTTCTCAACGTTTTTGTCTACGACTGCGATCGGGTTGTCGATGGATATGTTGACATCAGGGACGATATAGTTTACTTTTTCGCCTTTTTGTTGTGCCAAGATAATTTCATTTTCGTAGTTTATTAAGGCATCTCCTTGACCCTGCTTGAAAAAGGCATCGCTGGCTTCACGGGCATCTTTGGTCAAAAGAGGCACATTTTTATAAACTTTGGTGACAAAGTCAGTAGCTTTAGCTTCATCTCCACCAGTTTTAATCACGGAATTCCACAGTGCTAAAAAATTCCAGCGCGCAATACCTGATGTTTTGGGGTCGGCGGTAATTAGTTTTACACCATCTTTACCCAAATCCGCCCATGTCTTGATGCCTTTTGGGTTACCTTCTCTTGTGACTAATGCGGCAACTGATTTGGAGACAATGCCATTGTTGGGGGCTTCCTTCTCCCATCCTGGCTGAATTAAACCAGCTTTCTCAATCTTGGAAGTGTCTCCAGCAAGTGCTAAGTGGACGACATCCGCTTCTAAACCGTCAATGACAGCGCGAGTTTGCGAACCAGAACCGCCATAGCTTTGTTTGAAGGTGACGTTTTGGTTATGGTCTTTCTTCCACTGTTCGACAAATTTGGGGATAATTGCTTCGTGAACCGCTTTGGTGACGGCAAAGGAAACGAGGGTGAGTTCAACGTCTTTGTTGTTAGCTGCAACAGGACTAGCACCTGGAGTCCCAGCACCGCTATTAGCATTATCAGCATTTCCACCAGAACAGGAGGCGATCGCTACACTCAATATCGCTCCCACTAAAAACATCGATACAAAGCCTTTAAAAGAACGCAACTTGAGTCTGCGGCTCAAATGCTCAATGGTCAGCCCCGATTGCCTAACTCGGCGTTGCCATAAACTCATTTCTTATGCTCCTAATCAATCTACTATTTATTGATATACATACCGTGCAATAGATATTACAAGGCTCGAAGGAAAAACGCAAGAGATAATCTCCAAATTTTTTCGGGAGAATTGGGAGATTTTACTAGTCAAGAGTAGCGATCGCGCTTATTTATATTTTTGTAAAAATGTCAAGTATTTTAATTTTTTTATACACGAGGTTTCCGAAAGGTGAATCGGAAATTTGACGTATAAACTTTACTTGCTTTTTAAAGTGTCATCTGATAATTTCATCATTACACATAATTTACGGCATCTTGACCAAGATGCAGTAGATTAACTTACGACTAGTTAAGCAGTATTCCATGACACATTTTCAAGGCAAACAGCAGAAATTCGTTCACGTGGCAAAGACACAAATTTTCGGCACAGTTAAGCAACTATTTCCCCGGCTAAAACCTGCCTCTGCGGCTTTGGTGGCAGCAGGCTTGGGCATAAGCGTCCTAGTTCCTGTTTATGGTACAGGTACTGCATCTACTAGCCAAAAAACTCAATTGATTAGCCAAGGCGGCAAGAGAGTTGAAATAACTCTAGTTTCCTACGCAGTCACTAAGGTTGCTTATGATAAAATCATTCCCCAGTTTGTGGCGAAATGGAAGCGGGAAAAAGGTCAGGATGTAGTAATTCGAGAGAGCTATGGTGGTTCTGGCTCTCAAGCCCGTGCAGTAATTGACGGTTTAGATGCGGATGTTGTAGCTTTGGCACTGGCTCAGGACATCACAAAAATTGAAAAAGCCGGCTTGATTAAACCAGGTTGGGAGCGGGAAGCACCAAATAACGCTGTTGTGACACATTCAGTAGTTGCTTTAGAAACTCGTGAAGGTAATCCGAAGAAGATTCAGACTTGGAGTGATTTGGCTAAACCAGGAGTAAAAGTTATTACAGCTAACCCCAAGACTTCCGGTGGTGCTAGGTGGAACTTTTTGGCGTTGTGGGGTGCGATCGCTCAAACGGGTGGAAATGAAGCTAAAGCTACTGAGTTTGTAACGCAAGTCTATCGAAATGTTGCTGTATTGCCTAAAGATGCGCGAGAAGCCAGCGATGTCTTTTATAAAAAAGGTCAGGGAGATGTTTTGCTCAACTACGAAAACGAAGTGATTTTATCCGCACTAAAAGGAGAGACTTCACCTTCTTATGTAGTTCCCCAAACCAACATTTCTATAGATGCTCCAGTAGCAGTTGTTGACAAGAATGTGGACAAGCATCGTACCCGCGAAGTTTCGGAAGCCTTTGTCAAGTTTATTTTTACTCCTGAAGCTCAGCGTGAGTTTGCTAAAGTAGGTTTTCGACCAGTTAATTCCGCTGTTGCAAAAGAAGTACAGAGTAAGTTCCCCAAGATTTCCAAGATCTACACTGTCCAGAGTCTAGGAGGCTGGGATACTGCTCAGAAGAAGTTCTTCGATGATGGCGGAATCTTCGACAAAATCCAAGGTGGGCGACGCTAATAAGCTGTCGGTTTAACCTAATTGTCCGCCAAGAAATAAATTTCACAGGCTGAAAGCGAAAGTCAGAAGAACGCAGACTGAAACACTATACAGAAATAGTATTAGTCCTATGGGCGAGGACTTCAGCTATTAGCCAGAGATTAAAATCTCTGGCGGGTAATGCTCCCGTCGTGCAAGATATAACCTAAGTGAAACTTGAAATTGTAGGGGCGATATTATTCTGCCCTTACAAAAATCTACATTAGTGACATACTCCCGACGCTCATGCTAACGCATGGAGCGCGGGCTTCTCAGTGT
>CAXTNZ010000019.1:0-39181 GCA_964245695.1 uncultured bacterium
GCTTGAGGCTTACCTTCTCACTTCCACCCAATCAAACCACGCGAAACGAAATATTTATGAAAGTTATAGTAACAGGTTCGTTAGGAAACATCAGCAAGCCGCTGACACAAGAGTTAGTGCAAAAAGGTCATACGGCTACGGTTATCAGCAGCAATCCCGAAAAACAAAAAGACATTGAAGCCTTGGGTGCGATCGCTGCCATCGGCTCACTGGAAGACGCTGATTTCCTGGTGTCCACCTTTACTGGTGCCGATGCTGTGTATTGTATGATACCGCCAAACAATTACTTCGATCAGAACCTTGACCTCATGGCGTATTATCGCAGAATCGCCAACAACTATGCACAAGCCGTCGAGCGGTCGGGCGTAAAGCGTGTGGTTTACCTCAGTAGCATTGGTGCTCATTTAGAGAAAGGCTCAGGTATCATTATCGGTCATCATAAAGGAGAAGGTATCATGAACAATCTGTCCGATGTTGCCATCACGTTCATGCGCCCCGTTGCTTTCTACTACAATTTATATGGCTATGTAGAAATGATAAAAAACCAGGGCGTTATTGCGGCAAACTACGGTGCAGATGACAAGGATGTATGGGTTTCCCCCATAGATATTGCTGCTGCCATTGCTGAAGAACTTGAAACACCGCTTGTTGGCAGCAAAGTGCGGTATGTAGCAAGTGACGAACGTACCGGCAACGAAACTGCAACTATTTTAGGTACAGCTATTGGAAAGCCTGATTTGAAATGGATAATTATTTCCAGCGAACAAATGCAAAGTGGTCTGGAAGCGGCAGGGATGAACCCAAACATTGTTGCAGGTTTGGTTGAAATGTATGCCGGGGTTCATAGCGGCATATTTTTAGAGGATTATTACCGCAATAAACCAGCGGTTATGGGAAAAGTAAAGATGACAGATTTTGCAAAGGATTTTGCTGCTGCTTTTCAAAAAGGTTGATTGAAAGCGTACAAAGAGGCTGTCTTAAAAGGGGCAGCCTATGAAAATTTTTTCATTACAGGCTCACCATATGGGGTAGATATAGCGAAGACACTGTTGGCGAAATATTTCTTCACATTAAAAAGCGATAAAAACCAATCAATTTGGCACGTTCCTGCCTTGTATGGGTAACTTATATCTTGCACCTGGAAATTTGAATGTCAATTCCCTGACTAAGTGCCAGTTCTCTCAGGCGTTCAATATCTTGTAAAAGAAGTAACACAGCCAAATTGGGAAACATAGTTGGGAACGCAATTTCTGCGGCTTCTCCCCAGTCAGGTAGATTCTTCGAGGCGATCGCTCGTGTATGAACCATAAAAGACTAATGTTTTGAAGCTCATAATGAATGATTTTTAACAACTAAATAGTTCAAAGTCTACTCAAAAGTCGAATTTACCATAATTATGAATTTGAAAAAGGAGCAATTAAATTGTTAGTAATCGCACAAATAAACTGAGAATCCACAATTTTTGGGTAAGAGCTCACAAACGTGTTTTTTGGCAATTTGGAAACAAGCGATCGCTTCGGGTGCTAACGAGGCGTCCGGGTAGTGCGATCGCCTCCTATATTGCCAAGCGTTAAGGCTTACCGAGGAAGTCTTTTTTGCCAAGCTCTACACCGCAGTGTCTGAGAATGTCATAGGTTGTTGTGACATGGAAATAAAGGTTTGGCAAAACAAAATATAGGAGAAATGGCATTCCTTGAAAAGATAGGCTCTTGTCACCCTGCTTAATGGTAATTGCTTTATCTTCCGAACCATCTATTTGTTCGGGTTTAAATGTGTCTAAATAAGAGATAGTTTTCTGAACGCGGTCAATAAGTTCGGGCAATGTAGTTTCATTATCCTCAAACTGGGGTGCTTCTGTGCCTGCTAATTGTGCAACACCTCTCTTTGCTATGTCAGAGGCAATTTGTACTTGTCTTGACAATGGAAACATATCTGGGAATAAACGACTATTGACCAACACATGCTGATCTATCTTTTTGGTTTCTGCATATGTAGCACCTTTTTCCAGAATACCTACAAGGTTATTCAGTGAGCGAATACACACTGGTACTGAAGCTTGATACATTGAAATAGCCATTGATATTTCTCCAGAAATTGTTACACAGATATAGCCCTCCGTATTATCTCGTAGTTTTGCTCAGAAATAAAATATGATTCCTATACTAACTCTTGGGCTTGATATAGGCGATCGCCTGTTTCCAAACTGTGGTCTGCTGGGTGTTTTCATCCGCAATACAGATACAGTGTGCATCTTGCCACAAAACTCTTCCCATTAGCACATCACCAGTCAGCAACTTGAATTCTACTGGTGTTGTTTGTTTAATCAGGCTTTGAACTTGTCTAATACTAGGCAACGACGTGTCAAATTCAATAAGCATTTTTAGTAAAGATGAACGTACAAGGCAAAATAAAGAGTAACTAATCCTTGATAATTCATCCTTAGAGAAATGGCAATCGAATTCACTAAGTATCACGGTCTGGGCAATGATTTTATCTTGATTGACAATCGCTCGTCATCAACGCCAGTAATCACTCCAGAGCAAGCAGTCAAGTTGTGCGATCGCCACTTTGGTATCGGTGCTGATGGTGTTATTTTTGCTTTGCCCGGAGAAAATAACACTGACTACACGATGCGGATTTTCAACTCCGATGGTTCCGAACCAGAAATGTGCGGTAATGGTATTCGCTGCTTTGCTGGCTTTGTGGCTGATTTAGAGGGCGAATCTCGAAATAAAGATAAATACCAAATTCATACCCTTGCTGGCGTGATGACACCTCAATTAATGGCTGATGGTCAAGTTAAAGTAGATATGGGTCTTCCTAGGTTACTGGCTGCGGAAATTCCCACAACCTTAGCGAACGCTGACGAAAAGGTAATTAATATTCCGTTGCAGGTAGCGGGTAAATCTTGGGATGTCACTTGTGTGAGTACGGGAAATCCGCACTGCATTACTTTTGTCGAAGATGTAGCCGCAATTTCTCTCGAAGCGATCGGTCCAGTGTTTGAACATCATTCAGTTTTTCCCCAACGGATAAACACCGAATTTGTGGAAGTGGTGCGCCGTGACTACGTGAAAATGCGAGTATGGGAAAGAGGGGCGGGTATCACATTAGCTTGTGGGACAGGTGCTTGTGCAACGTTGGTTGCTGGAGTATTGACCGGAAAGTGCGATCGCACAGCTACTGTGGAACTTCCCGGCGGACCTTTGCAAATTGAATGGTCAGACGACGAACGGCTTTATATGACAGGACCAGCCGAAAAAGTTTTCGCTGGCAAAATCGGCTAGCTTGCATTTATGCACATTACCAGAGCTTCTTGTAGGGCAGGGCAGTTTCATTGCTTCAAAAGCGCTATGCTGACATCTTGCACCTTCTCAGTAAGGTTAGGGTGGACACTGCCAGCCCTACGAAATAATAAGCTTTTTAGGCTGTGATTTTTGCAATAAAACAGTGGTGCAAGATATAAGTTTTTCCTTCCTTGTGCGTAATTCATACAGGACAGGCATTTTGCCTGTCCCTCAAAAAATATGTTACCTAGAACACAAAATTATTGACATTATTCAGTTCTGCAACTAATACATTCTCTACTCTGATAAACGGTCGAGCCGGAAGCTTTCCAGAACCATCACTGTCAATCAGAATCTCAGTATCTCGTCCTCTTGCACCAAAAGATATGTAGCCATCGGCGATCGCATTAGTTCCGTTGTAGCCACCTGGGACAATACTATCAAGCAATTCAGTAAAGACAAACTTATCAGCACCTACTGTAAAGTCTAAGATGTCGTCGCCTTCATTAATGCTGTTGCCTTTACCATCTAAGCTAGTGTAGACAATCAGGTCATTACCAGCGTCGGTGGTGATATCGTCTTTACCATCAAAGCCAGTAATTCTGTCACCAAAGGAAGTCCCCACCAGATTGTCCTTACCAGATGTGCCATTAATTACATTTATCAGGTCAAACCGAGCAACAACGGGGTCATGGTCACTGTCCTGCTCCGCAAACTCTGAGTTGATGTGAACCGCATCAAACCCATTCAGTTTATTGAGCAAATTGTTACTGACCAAAATGTGATCCAGTGTTTGGGCGTTGCCTTCAAAATTGTAAGTGTAACGCTCGTTCTGGGGTAGCGTTTCAATCAGGGTATTCAGTCCAGCGCCTTCTAAAATACTGAGGGGGTTAGAGAACTCAAAGTCATTCAAGTCACCCGCTACCACCACGTTGGCGTTGGGGTTAATCGTTAGAATACTTTGAACAAAGTCTTTCACCTCCGTGGCTTGCTGGTTGCGCTGCGCCTCACTAGAAAGGGCTGGGGGTTGATTCGGTCCAAATAAAGGTTGGTCGCCACCTTTGGAGTTGAAGTGGTTGCCAACCACAAACACGGTCTGACCGTTGAAAATAAATTCACCAACCAGAGGTTTGCGACTGTTGACAAAAGCATTGCCATTCGAGGAGTCAGTATCAATAATCCGACCAGGGCTAGCAGAAAGCTGGGGAACACCACCGACGTTGTTAACTGTGGTGTCGGTAGTAGAGCCACCACCTGAGCGATCCACAAATTGTACTCGGTTGGGGTTGAACAAGAAACCGACGCGGATATTACCACCAGGTTCACCACCGTCCTGGTCGTCTACTGGGTTAATCTGACGAAATTCATAGGTAGGACCGCCGGAAGAAGCGATACCTTCGGTAAGCTTCGCTAACGCACTAATCAATGTCTGGTAGGTTGTGCTGGCATCTACCACACTGTCATTCGTTGGTCCATTGTTGTCCTGAATTTCTTCTAGGTTAATGATATCGGGCGATTTCAGGTTATTAACAATCCGGCTGGCGAGGTTGTTGAACTTGGTTGGCTCGTCACCAGGGTCAAGGTTTTCCACGTTGAAGGTAGCAAGCGTGAGTTGGTTAGAGATAAAAGTCAGGTTGGTAACTTCCCGCTGCAAACCACCAGAAATGACGCTAGGCAGAGCTTGAGTATTCAACAGCTTGAAGTTACTGAAGCTATAGTCGATTACCCCGACAATCGACCCGTTAAACGTGTCTGCCACGTTCACCTGTGGTTCAGTGGTGATAATCGCATCATCAATGATGATCCGTTCTGGATTAAAGTCACCAGGCTGAATCACAATGCCGCCACGAGCAGTGCGAGTGCCAGCATTTGCGCCATTGTCTGCCAACACTGGGATTTCGCCATTACTACTCGTAGGTCCAACTGCAACGGCATTGTTAACCTGTACAAGCATCCCTTCTAGGCTTTCGTAGAAGTCGATGCCGTCTTGAGCCGGGTCAAACACCGTACCAGCATTTTCCACATTCCCATTTACGGCATCATTGCTAATTACCTGGGTGGGAATTGTCCGTCCGCCGTTACCAAGAATTGTGGCAGTTGGCAGAGGATTGCCAGTTGACACTGTGGTAATCGTTGGGCTGCTAATTTGAGTGGTAGTGAGGTTATTGGTACCGCCGGAACCACCAGGGCGGAACTCCGACACTGTACCGCTAACTAAAATCGAGTTGCCGACACTTACTGTTGGTGCAGACGAGGTGAAGACAAAAATGCCCTCTGAGGTGGCATCATTAGTATCTGGGTTGGGGTCTTGCAGGTAGAAGCCGTTGGAGCGTAACGCCGTTACGATACCAGCAACGTTGTTCACCGCCTGACCATTCAAGGGGGAGATATGCGCGGCACCTTGGATCTCACGGATACGAACGGGAGGTGCAGTGTCGTTGTCCGCAATAGTCACGGTTGCTGTGCTGGAACCACCCAAATCATAGTCAGCAGTATCAACCAGCGTCAGTGTTACTGTCTCATTCCCTTCTACTGCACTATCATCAACGGGCGTAATCGTGATATCTGTAAACAATTGATCCGCTGCGATTGTGGCAGTGCCATTTAAGTTAGGCGTGTAATCAGTACCATTCGTCGCTTGACCTGTACCCGTAGCAACGGTGTAATTCACACCTAGGGAAGCGCTGGTGCTGCCTGTACGCGTGATTCTGAAAGTTCCAGGATCAGATGCCGCTTCTGCTGCTGAGTCTGTTGCTTGAATTGTGACAGTAGGACCAGTTGGTGGGGTAACTACTCCTGCCGAAATACTAAAGTCATCTATTCCCAACCCGTGGTCATTACCAGCATCGTTTAAGTCTTGCCAGCGAAGCCATATCTCTTGATTAGGGGCAATGCTTAGACCACTCAAAGTAGAGGACAATGTAGTGCGGTTAGCCGCTGCATTAGCATCTAAGGCACCAGCAGTTGCTGTGGCAATTGGACCGGTAAAGTCTAGGGAATCGAAGTCAATCCAAGTACCCGAATCTATAGTGGTTGCGGCAATTTGATATTGAAAATCTAATTTTTGAGCGGTGGTATTGCCGCCATTTCTCCACTGCTCACCTACATAGTTAATGTTGAGTGTGCTAATCGTGCTAGCCGTGTTGTTGAGAAAGCGAGCGCCATAAAAAATCGTACCAGTGCTGCCAGATGCTACAGATCCCAAAGCTCGATCAATGGCAGAAGCGCTACCAAAGCTGTAGAGTGCCCCTGTATTGTTTGAGCCAGTACCTGCATTGTAAGTTGGTCTGTTGGAGTACCAGCCATCAATAGTGGAGTCATCAGTCCATGTGTTATTGGTGCCTGAATTGAGTAACGAATCAAAGTTTTGAGAATGGGAACTGCTCAAATTAATTGCGGGCATAGAAACTCGGTTGTTGTAAAGGTTAAGAATGAATATTTCAGTCAATCGAAGTTGAAGCGCTTGAAGTAGGGATACCCGTAGAAGAGTTTTTACGAGCTATTGCTATCAACAGCCAGTTGAGACAGAGTATGTGTAGATACTCAAAGCCACCCTGTTCATCTCAATCGACCGCAGGCATTAAAGGTATTATTTGTTATAAAACAATTAAGTAGTATACCGGAAATTGTTTTTTCTCAAAAAACACTTAAGTAGCAGTCATACCAGAGGGCAATCATCTGACTTTGCTATAGTAATACAAGTTGAATTGTCAGATGATAATATAAAAACCCGTTACTAAGCACGCAAAACGCCAAACACATAAGTGTTATCACTTATAGAATCAATAATAGATGTTACTTAATAAATAATCGTAAACAATAAGTTAAGTTAACTTTAAAAATTGGCTGCGATAAAATTTTCCTTGGCGTGGTTTGCAGTTCATGATGACTGTTATAAAATTAATATTCTCAATCGAGAAAATACTTAGGTAAATTAACTCGGTTTCAGCAACAGAAACTTAGTGCTGCATTCATCTTGCCTAGCCAGAGATTATCTATGCTGCAAGCGATTCATCCATTCGGGTGAATGCGATCGCACCTGTGGGAACATACCCTGAAAGAAGAGGCTGATAATTACCTTTTGTAATACATCAGTTGCTTGTGTAGAAAAGGGTTAAAGAGTGAATCAAACTGTGAAGCTGTACACACCAGATTTTCAACAAGAAGCTTTGCCGCTGCTAGAAAAAATTGCGGCAAATTTACCGGGGATGATTTTTCAATTCCTTCAGCGGTTGGATGGTTCCCAGTTTGTTCTTTATGCGAGTTCTGGCTGTCGAGATCTGTGTGAATTAGAACCAGAAGTTGTGCAGGGAGACTTTCAAGTACTGTACAAACTAATTCATCCCCAAGATGCGAAAGCTTTTGAAGAATCTGTTAGATATTCTGCCTCTACTTTGACACCTTGGCAATGGGAAGGACGCATTATCACGCCTAGTGGTAAACTTAAGTGGATTCAAGGCGCTTCTCGTCCAGAAAGACAAGCCAAAGGCGATATTCTTTGGGATGGCTTGGTGATGGATATTACCGATCGCAAGCAAGCGGAATCAAAATTGCGTGAGAGTGAGGCGCGTTATAAAGCAATTTTAGATGCTATCCCCGATTTAATGTTTCGCATCAGTCGAGATGGCGAGTATCTAGACTTTAAAGGTGAGGGGGCAGATCTGGCTATTCCCCCAGAGAACATCATCGGTAAGAATCTGCGCGATTTATTGCCTGATGATGTTGTTTTAGACAGCCTTCATGCGATCGCTAAAACTTTGGATTCTCAAACTTTACAATCTTTGGAATATCAACTATCAACACATGAAGGAATGCGAGATTATGAGGCGCGGTTGGTAGTTAGTGGGCAAGACGAAGTATTAGCTATTGTGCGTGATATTACAAAGCGAAAACAAGCAGAAATTGACCTACAACATCTAGCGTCCAAGTTTAAGAAGGCTTTTCGTTGCAGTCCAAATCCAATTACAATCAGCACGCTGGAGGACGGACGCTTTATAGAAGTTAACGACAGTTTTGTCAACCTTTCAGGTTATGAGCCAGATGAGGTGATTGGTCGTACTGCTTTTGAGTTAAATATTTGGGTACACCAGAGCGATCGCCAAAAATTATTGCACGAGTTGCATTCCAAAGGAGCAGTTCGCAATCTTGAATTTGAATTTCGCAAAAAGTCTGGCGAACTTGGTTTTGGAACGGTTTCCGCCGAAATAATTGATTTGGATGGTGTGCCGTGCTTACTGGCTATCAATCATGACATAACAGAACGCAAGCGAACAGAAGCTCAAATACAATTGACGGCACAGCGCGATCGCTTGTTAACCAAAACTTTAGCGCGAATCCGCACTTCCCTAAATTTAGACCAAATTCTCCAAACCACTGTCAACGAAGTGCGGCAATTTTTGCAATCAGACCGAGTTTTCATTGGTTTGAATCATAGCAATCCAAAAGCCAGGATTCTTGCAGAATCAGTAGATCCAAAGTATCCATCAGTTTTAAACTGCAAGATAGAAGATCCAATTGTCATCCAAGAATTCAAAAAACTGCTGACAACTAATTGTGTGCGTGTAGTTGAAGATATCGAGCAAATAGCAGTATCACCTAGATTGAGAGCACACTATCAACAATTTCAAACGCGGGCTACCTTAGCTGTACCAATTATGTTAGGCGATGAATTTTTTGGGGCGTTGATTGCTAACCAATGCTCTAATCCTCGACATTGGCAACAAATAGAAATTGATTTGCTAAAGCAGATGTCAGAACAGTTAGCGATCGCTATTCAGCAGGCTCAACTCTACCAAGAACTAGCAGCACTCAACACTAATCTAGAACAGCAGGTAGAAGAACGTACCGCTCAGTTACAGCAGAAAATGCGGGAACTCCAAGAACTAAATCGAGTCAAAGATGTGCTGTTACACACAGTTTCTCACGATTTGCGAACTTCGGTGATGGGTAATTTGATGGTGTTACAGAACTTGCTCAAAAGTGGGGAACTGGTGTCTGGGCAAAAAAGGACGGAAGAAGATTCTTCCCATTCAATCTCCGTATCTCGCTCGATTCTCGAACGGATGATACAAGGCAATGAGCGCCAACTAGCAATGATTAACTCATTGCTAGAACTTCATTGCAGCGAAGAGCAAAGAATTGTCATTCATCGTGAGCTTGTACAATTTAGCACGCTGCTTCCGGCAGTTATTAGAGACTTGCAGCCAATGCTGACACAAAACCAAGTGAGTTTGAAGAACTTGGTTGGTGAGAATTTACCCTTAATAATGGCAGATCCGACTCAGTTGCAACGAGTTTTGCAAAATTTGCTGACTTATAGCTGGCTACACAATCCACCTGGATTAAACTTGACCCTGAAAGCGACAGTTGAGGATGGGATGATTCGCTTTTCAATTCAAGATAATGGTGTGGGGATGAGCAAGCTAGAATGCGATCGCCTTTTTGATTTGTATGTCCGCCATCCCCAAGCTCGTTCTTCAACTGGTACTTGCTTAAAACTATATATTTGTCGGCAAATTATTAAAGCACACGGCGGTGAAATTGGCGTTAGGAGTAACCACAAACGCGGTTTAACCTTTTGGTTCACCCTACCTTTAGCAACCCCGCCTGCAACGAGTGGCTTATAAATTTGTCACCATACAGAATGTAAGGGTGCAATGGTAGCATTCTAGCAGGCGACCGAGGTTATGGGAATTGGTCAGACGCTAATGACGACCGTAATTAGAACAGTGCAAAGGTGGTGCAGAAGAACTTTTTCTGCCGATACACCAACAGCAGATGCAATTTTAGGGGAATATAAAGCTTGGCGCGACCGCTTTTTGTGGCAGCGATTGCGTTTGGGAATATGGATCGCCGTTCTCTGCGTATTTACATTTATCTTACGCGACATACTCCCGGAGGTATTTCACCTTCAAGAAGGGGCAAAGATAACACACGAGATTAAAAATCTTGCTTTAACTATCAATATCTGTATATTTATATGTCTTTTAGGGTGTTTGGCTCTGCACAAAACTAACATAGCGCGCCGTTATCCGGGGCTGCTTTTTTTAGGTTTATCCTTTTCTGTCACTTTAGTTGAGCAATTTGTCGCCACCTTCAAAGGTATCGCCCTCCCTGATCAATTAGCTTGGATCATCGCCTTCCTCACTCAAGCGACGCTGATCCCAATACGCTGGTATCTTCACCTTGGCTCACAGTTGGGAGTAATAATCTACTACTTTGTCGTGAATACAGCTTTGGGACTGAAACTACCGCCGCCATTCAGTAACCAGCCGATATTCGGCATAACGATGATTTTGTTGATATTTTGGGTATGTTTTATCTGCGATTTGGCGGTATATTTGTACGAACGCCTGCAACGCTCTGAATTTTATATCCGTAAAGAACTTGAGTTTGCTAATCAGAAATTAAGGGTTACAGAAGCTAAATATCGCAATATCTTTGAAAACGCTGTTGAGGGCATCTTTCAAAGCACTGCCGAGGGTCGTTACATTACCGCAAATCCCGCATTAGCACGTATTTATGGCTACTCATTGCCGGAAGAGGTAACTGTAAACTTGACTGATATTGAACATCAATTGTATGTTGATCCGAATCGCCGTGCAGAGTTTGTCCGCTTAATTGAAAAGTATGGTAGCGTGTCAGAGTTTGAGTCCCAAATTTATCGCCGTGACGGTAGCATTGTTTGGATTTCGGAAAACGCATATGCAGTGCGCGATCAAAGGGGACAACTGCTTTATTACGAAGGGATGATTGAAGATATCACCAAGCGTAAGCAAGCTGAAGAAGCACTACGAGTATTTTTTCATGCAGTTTCCCACGACTTACGCAACCCGGTGCTGGGGACTTTAATGGTGCTGAGGAATTTGCTATCGCGTCCAGAGGAAAAAATCGCTGTTTCTCGCTCAATTTTAGAGCGGATGGAACAAAGTAGCGATCGCCAACTTAACTTGATTAACTCGTTGCTAGAAGCTCATATTAGCGAAGTGCGCGGCGTAGTTTTACAATGTCAAGCAGTACAACTACTGACAGTGGCAGAAGCGGCAATCGCAGACTTAAAGCCGATGCTGGCAGAAAATCAAGCCACCTTAATAAATCAAATCACCGCAGATTTACCGCTAGTAAATGCCGATTCCACCCAACTATGGCGAGTTTTCTCTAACTTAATTGTCAATGCAATCAAACATAATCCCCCAGGATTAACAATTACCATCAATGCCAGTGTTGCCGGAGATAAGATTTGTTGCACCGTTGCTGATAACGGCGTGGGAATGAGTCAAAAACAAAGCGATCGCCTCTTTGACCTTTACTTCCGAGGTACCAACGCCCGCAATTCTGTTAGTTTGGGATTGGGATTATATTTGTGTAAGCAAATCATCACGGCACATGGCGGCGAAATTGGCGTGAAAAGTGCCTTGGCAGCAGGGGCGACTTTTTGGTTTACACTACCAGTATTTAGGGCTGGTAATGGTTAATATTAAATCCGTTTGTTTGCGTAGGGGCACAGCACTGCTGTGCCCCTACTGTTGTGTGTTCATTGTTTGATAGGCTTGAGGCTTCTCAAGGCTAAGAGCGAATTTTAGAAATTCTGCCCTGTGTAAATCGAGCGAACTTCGCCGTTGCGGCGGACGACAGCTTCGCCATTACTAACCTCGACTAGTGTCCAACCGCTGACTCCAATGCTTTCACCCACCTGGATGCGGCGAGTCGTACCGTCGATTTTAAACAAAGCCGCAGATTTGTTACCTAACTCTTGCAATCCTTCCAGGGTAAGGCTAGAAGCAGCAGCGGTTCCCACCAAATAAGGCTGTTGCTCTTGTGGGGGTGGCGTTGGCGATTCGGGTGGTCTGGCGAATGATAGTTTTGATGGCGCAGCACCAATCCGTAGCGCAGATAATATAGACCAAGGATCAGGTGCTTGTCGCAAGGTAATAGGTGCAGTTCGCACAGCCACAGGCTTGAGTTCTGTTCGCACAGCAGCAAGCATGTTGACAGCATCATGCTTGGTCTCCTCTTTCACTGGCCCTGATTTAGATTCCTTAGAAGGCACTGGGGGCAAAAGTTTAGGAACGCCAGCAATGGGCGGCGGCGCGTAGCGCATTGGCGGCGGCGCTTGATAAACGGGGATGTAGATGCGATCGCCAACGGATGTACGGGCAGCGGGTGGTGTATTGTTAGCAGCGAGAACTGGTGGTAGATTAGTAGATGGGGGGTTTATTGTGGGTTGGCTACTAACATAGGCAAAAGCTGTTTGGTTAGGCATTGCCACTGCGCTGAGTGCAGTTTTGGCATATTTTTGAGTATTTTTTGCCTCTTGCCTGTCGATGACTGCAAGCGCTCCCAACATATATTGAACTAAATCTGCCTCAACTTCAACTTCGGTCGGCAACTGAGACTGCAATTGCGGCTGTCGAATAGACTGCTGGATCAATGTGGAATTTAAACGATAGATCAGTTGAAAGTTGAGCAAAAAGACAATACCAGCGATCGCCATGCCGACTGTTGCTCCCACAGACACCAATTTGCCCAAAGCGCTTCGCGTTTTGTCGCGCTTTTTCTTAACTGGTTTTGTCACAGCAGGAGTGTCAACTACAACCTTACTCAATTGCTTGTTCCTACCTTGAGGAACTGTTTGTCTCGGTTGCTGTGTTTCTGGCAAAACACTTTGCGGTTCCCTAACTGAATGCAATTCAACGTATTCTGAATGCAGTGCGGTGGTAAGCGAGTGCGTTGCTCCCGTTTCATTCGTTGTCGCAACTGGCGAAGAGTCCCCCTCGCTGCGAAGTGGGGTGTGACTGCTGTACTGTACTGTTTGGGAAGGCAGTTTGCTACTACCATCCAGAATTTGGTCAATATCGGCAAAGAGTTCATCCATCAAGCCATCAGCATGTGACTCTATCGACCAAGGTTCGCTGGTGATCAAGTCCTCTGAGGGTTCCGGAATCAGGAGATAGGTGCTGGCTTGTGACATAGCGATTTTAAGTTGTAGCTTATGGGACGGTAGACTCCGCCTCTACTGCCTGAAAGTATGGACTTTGCATTCAATAGCCAATTTCTCGTCCAAACTAGACGAGTTGATTGCGTAAGTAGTATGAAATTCAACTTCAAACCGGAGACTGCTAATCATGCCAGTTTTTAATTCATGTCATCTATCATACCAGTCTCTTACTGTTTCACCCTACTACTTTACTGATGCTTCATGAAGTTTCATTTAAGCTAACGCCGAAAACTCTGTCTTTCTGTTGTTTCTACCTAATTCTAAATATACTAATAATGCATTGATATCAGCAGGATTAACGCCACCAATCCGTGCAGCTTGACCGAGTGTCAGCGGTTTTACTGTGTTTAACTTCTCCCGTGCTTCTTTAGATAAGGTATCAATCGTTGCGTAATCCAAATTTCCTGGCAACTGGCGATGTGCTTGACGAGCAATTTGGTCGATCTGATTTTGTTGCCGTTGCAGATACCCTGAATACTTAATGTCAATTTCTGCACCTTCTTTCTCAGCCGAGTTGAGGTTGGGGTTGCCCAGTTTATATTTGTCGAGGTCAACGTAATGAAATCCCGGACGCCGTAGCAAGTCAGCTAGGGTGATTGAGCCTTTGATTGCTTGTTTAGCTTCAGAGGCGATCGTCATTCCGATTTCTGACTGTTCTTTCACCCGCGTTGCATAAAGCCGTTCTTTTTCGGCTGTAATATTCTCTTGCTTGCGGGTAAATAACTCCCATCGGCGATCGTCAATCAAGCCGATTTCTCGTCCCAAGGGTGTCAGGCGTTGGTCGGCATTATCAGAACGCAATACTAAACGATACTCTGACCTACTCGTAAGCATACGGTAAGGCTCACGTAAATCCTTGGTACACAGGTCATCTAACAGCGTTCCGATGTAACTTTCCTCACGGGCAAAAACAATCATCTCCTGACCGCACACAAACCGCGCCGCGTTAATTCCAGCAACAATTCCTTGGGTTGCTGCTTCTTCATAGCCAGTTGTCCCATTAATCTGTCCCGCACAAAATAACCCAGCAACTTTCTTGGTCATTAATGTCGGATAACACTGAGTTGCAGGTAAGTAATCGTACTCAACCGCATAAGCTGGGCGAAGCATCGCACAGTTTTCCAAACCGGGGAGACTCCGCAACATTAAAAGTTGCAAATTTTCTGGCAACCCTGTGGAAAAGCCTTGAATATAAAGTTCCGGAATATCTCGCCCTTCCGGTTCAATAAAGATTTGGTGACTTTCCTTATCGGCAAAGCGGACAATTTTATCTTCAATACTCGGACAATATCGCGGTCCTTTGGCTTCCACCCAACCACCATAAACCGGCGACAAATGCAAATTTTCCCGTATTAGGCGATGAGTTTCCGCCGTCGTGCGGGTAATATAACAAGGCATTTGTTCCCTTTCCACCCACACATCCGGGTCAAAGCTAAACCAGCGGACTTCTTCATCTCCTGGTTGGAGTGCCATTTTGCTGTAGTCTACAGACCGCTTGTCAACTCGTGCTGGCGTTCCTGTCTTCAGTCGCCCGGTTTCAAATCCCAAACGATTCAGAGTTTGCGTCAACCCCTCAGCCGCAAATTCCCCAGCGCGTCCTGCCGCCATCGACTTATTACCAACCCAAATCCGTCCCCCTAAAAACGTCCCCGTCGTCAAAATGACCGCTTTGCAACCAAACGCCACGCCGAAGTAAGTCTGAACGCCGATAACTTCATCGTTAGCACCGATAACTAAATCCGTCGCCATTGCTTCCCGGATTGTTAAGTTTTCTTGATTTTCGACAATATTTTTCATCACCGCAGCATATTCCCGCTTATCAGTCTGGGCGCGTAATGCCCAAACCGCAGGTCCCCGTGAAGAGTTGAGAATGCGCTTTTGTAGGTAGGTGCGGTCTGCGATTTTGCCGATTTCCCCGCCGAGTGCATCCACTTCATGGGTCAACTGGGATTTCGCAGGACCACCCACCGCCGGGTTACAAGGTTGCCAAGCGATTTTATCCAAGGTGAGTGTCAGCAGCAGGGTACGACAGCCGAGGCGTGCGCTAGCGAGGGCTGCTTCGCAACCAGAGTGACCTGCACCGACGACAATGACATCGAAAGCGTCTTGGAATTCAATGGAATTGTGCATGGTCATACTTAAGTATCAGCAAGCTTAGAGTTATTCTTAATAATAACCGATTCAGTGGTTTAATGGACTGAGATTGCTGAGAAAAAGTAACTATAAGAACTATAAATAAAAAATCAAAATATTTATATTTAGGAAATGTTACATTTGTAAAAAAATAATGAAACGATTTTTGCGAAAGACCTCTTTTATCACTATTGTTGTATTTATAGTTTTTGCCTTAGTTGCTAGTAATGGAATTACCCACCGTACACTAAGTACAGATGTCCGACAGTTGCAAGATTGCTTAATTGCTCGTTCTTCAGGTCGTCAAAGCGACTTAAACAAAACTTGCCCAAATACATCGCAGCCAATCACGTCACCAACTCCTGTCACGCCACAAATTCCTGATATTAAATTGCCAGAGCAACAGCGTTTTTTGACGGCAATTGCTTCCAAGTTACCAACAATTCCCAATCCAGGTACTTTTGAATATACTTTGTTGAAGGCATACGGTGCCGCATTTGTAAATCAAGAAGCGGGGATAAAACTGCCGCCAAAAGTCATCTTGGCTAACGAGCAAGAAACCAAAGATTTTCAAACTACCTTGACAATGGGTAAAGTAGCTGGCACTAATGACTGTTATTTACAAAATTCGGCAGCAGAGGCTTTAAATAAAGCAAAATCAGCCGTAATAATTCCCCTAAAATCTGGTTATGGCGGTGGTGACTGTACTCGCACTTTTGCCACGAATTTAAGATTTTGGCAAAAATACGCTAACAATAAAACTTTGGAACGAGTTAGACAAGGTAAGGAAACAGCAATTTTGGGTGTAGTTGCACCACCAGGAGCATCACAACATCTCTGGGGATTAGCGATTGATTTACGCGTTTCCAGTCAAGCGCAAAGACAAGCACTAAATAAAAATGGTTGGTTTCAAACTGTAGAAAATGATGTACCACATTGGACTTATGTCGGTTTAAATGAAGAAAATTTATCCAAGTTTGGGTTAAAAAATAAAATTGTTAGGGGAATTACTTATTGGCTGATACCACTGTAATAAATTATCTCAAAACTTTGAACTATTTTTCGATTTCCTAACTCCCAATAATAAATTATTAACAAGAGTTTCAGCAAATTGGTTGTCTAATGGTGCATGTCCTACCAATAACCGATAGAAAATCGGTCCATAGACTTGATCGATCACCACATCCAAGTCTAATGCTGACAACTCATCCCGTTCTATTGCTTGTTCAAATATTTGGCGAACGGCTGCTCGACGACGAGCAATGAACTGTTCGCGAAACGCTTCTGCCAAAGTTGAATCAGTATGTATTGCAGCAACTAGACTTGCCATTGTTGAACCAAATTTCATCGTTTTATGTGCAACAAATGACGCTTGTATAAATGCCAAAAGGTCGTCACGCAACGAGCCTGTGTTGGGAATCGCCACAACGTTAGCAGTTCTTTCGGCAAACGCCTCCATCACCACCGCAGCTTTATTTGACCACCAGCGATAAATGGTTTTATTGCTCACTCCTGCCTTGGCTGCAATTGCTTGAATCGTCATATCAGCATAGCCGACTTCTTCCAATAGCTCCGCCGCTGCATTGAGAATCGCTTGATGTGCTCGTTCACTGCGACGACGAGGATTCGGGACTTTTGACGCAGAACTCCCGTTCACGCTGTCATCAAAAAATCTTGCAGACGTAGACTCAGGCAATGGAACCATAACTTAGCTGTGCTATTTCGCAAATTATACACGACATATGTCGTTTATCAATTATTGACAACACGACACATGTCGTTTAGTGTAGAGATTATACAAATCGAGGTAAATTAGGCAAATGCAATCGACATTAACATCAGAAGAATGCCAAGCATTCAAGAACTTAGTTCAGGACTACTACGCTGTCTGGAGTCCGGGGCGTAACTCATTCGACATCAGCAAAGCAGAAAGTTTTTATAGCCAAGGATCTGAACTAACTGCCTACGATGTTTTCCACACAGACGGAGCGATCAGAGGATGGGATAATTACAAGGCTGAATTAACTAGAATTATGGATAATTTTGCAGATTTTAATATCATCATGAACAAGGATGATGTAGAGGTGTTTTGTCATGGTGATATTGCTTGGACAGCCTCTGACTTCAAAATAAAAGGTGCGTTGAAAAATGGTCAACCAATTGAGTCAGTTGGTCGAAATTCACTTGTTTGGCAACGTCAAGATGACGGACGCTGGTTAATTGTTCACGAACATTCCTCAGCACCAATTATGAGTTGAAAAGATATCTGAGCAATATACACTTCTCCATACATCACATAATTCAATTTCTATATTTTGTGTAATTGTGTAAATAGCGATCGCCTAATTTTTTCACGCTAGCGATCGCTTTTAAATAATTACTTCTGATATAGTGATTCTACAAAAGTCTGAAATTTGACAGTGCAGCTATATAATAAATATTTAAAGAGCTAGTATCAATTCTTGGAAAAACCACAAAGTTCAATTTCTTCTTGGCTAAAAGTTTCCTTTAATATCTTGCGGAGAACACGCTGAATATGAAGGTGCTTTCCAGGCTTGACCTTTGTCAGCGTCAGCAGCAATAAGTTATTCTCACCAAAGTGTTCTAGTCCAGCTACTCGCGTGGGTTCTAGAACATCCTGTTCATCCGCCTTTAACTGCTGTCCTACCTTCTCAACGACCCTGTAGACATGATCTAAATTGGAGTCATAGGAAACGCTAACTTCCACCCTTGCATATATATACTGCTTGGAGTAGTTGATAATTGATCCAATATCCCCATTACGAACAATCTGCAATTGACCATCAGGATGGCGGACGTGAGTGGTTCGCAGTTCAATTGCCTCTACAATCCCCTCAATATTTCTCTCTTCCACTTTCCCAACTTCAACATAATCACCCACCAAGTAATAATTTTCAAATAAAATCAAAAATCCACAAACGACATCATTAATCAGGTTTTGCGCCCCAAGACCAACTGCTATACCCACAATTCCTGCACCTGCTAAGATAGGCGCAGGATCAATGCCAATCAGCTTGAGTATAGTCACTCCGGCAGTGAAGTAGACGAAATATTTAGCAAAACTCCGTATTAAGGGAATTAACGTCAGCCGTTTCTGCCGCTGCGAGTCATTTACATCTGTAGTTTTTAAATAGAACTCATCAAGGATGAAGTAAATGACTTCAATCAAAACATTGCTAATAAAATAAACCCCAATAATCTGCACAATTCTAGGGGTATAAGCACTTATCCAAGCGATAGGTTCTATTTCTGGAACAACAAGATTTATTATGCCAACATAGAGGACGTATTCCAAACATTTTTTGAATAGTGGAATTAGGTGGCGTAAACGCTCGTATAAACGCAGCAGATTATTAGAACTGGAGTATTTAAGACTCAGGGCGTCGAGAGTGTCAACGATAGTAGCAACAGCTTTGACAATCAGTAAACCAACTGTGACAATAATGTATATTTTTAAGGCAATGTAAATATATTTGGGAACGACTTCTGGGAGGTAGAGAAATTTAGCACATAGGATAGCAGATGATATCCAAAGAGTATGAGTGATAATTCTTTTTAAGACTTTAAAAAAAGCCTCGGTACTCTCATCGTTAGCCTTGATTTGATCGGCTTTCTTGGCGTAATCGCATACCCAGTCTATACCCCGCTGCAAAGGTGGTATGCTAAACTTAACCAGCATTAGCCAGATCACACTTTTCAAGCTCGCCGTCAAGAGATTGACCCAAAATTGAGTCGGAAGACTGCGAATAAGATTAAGTTGGAATTCCTTGATGTTTCCGCCTCGATAAATCACCATCCCATTCACACCAATCAGCACAAGACATAGCACCACAGAAGTCAGAATTAAAATTCTGCTGATACTCCGTCGCAGGAAGGTGATATTTGCAGTTCTTCCTTGAAGCCAAGAAACCTTAGTAAACTGCTTGAAGATGATTCCAAGCAGCCAGTTAAACAGGGAGAAAATGATTATTAAAAATATGATTTCACCCAGGATAATTAGTATATTCATCTTCTGAGTATCAGTTGGTTCATTTATTGAATTTGAGCAGGGAACTACTGTAAAAGTGCCTGAAAGTTGCCTCTATCTATGTGCATGGATGTAGTCCACAAAGTAAAATCTCGGACGAAGCCAAAATCTCAGCCAAGCGTAAGCTCCTAGACCTAGTAGTGCGATCGCAATTAAGGGTAAACCCATCAGTTGCAATTGATCCCGAAGGAGAGCAACAGCGCAAACAGTAATAACAAAGTAGATTAAAAGCACTGCTTGCAAGCGTTCCACAACCAAAAGTGCTTCTCGACAGCTACGACAATGTTGGGTGTGTTGTTTGTAGCGATCAAGCATTTGTTGGCGATCGCTATTGATATTCCCTGTTAGTGGAACATTGATTCCAACTTCGCTCCAGGGTAGTTGTCCGTGACAATAGCGATCAAACCAATTCCTAAACTCAATTACTAAACGGTCTGCACTTGTAAGTAGCTGATAGGCAGTTTTCCAGCTAGTGGTAGATTTTCTTTGTTGGAGAAAATACTCTTGCTGCATAAGAAGAACCATATCTCCATCAATAACCAGATTGCGATCGCTGATGTGATCCCACCAACGGGGTTTGAGACGATAGAGTGTTTTGCCAAAGTTACGGGCAAATTGAATGACAATTCTAGACTTACTTGGAGACACAGGTATACAGTAGGAGACAAATCCAAACTGTTTGCTGTCATCGCCAAAACTGAACGCATACTCCAAGCGACAAGGTGGTTCAAAAGTGATGGTTCTTTGTAAACGTCCTTCTGTAGTCACTTCAATCAAATTGGGTGTTGATTCCACAATTTTAAAGGCAATTGGTCGTGCTTTTGAGCGATCGCCCATAAATTCTCGCCCTAGCGATCGCGTGTGGTGATACCGTAAATGCCAAACTGCACCGCCATCTTTCTGAACCTGGGTCGGATAATAAATAGTTCGCCTTATGGGGGAAGAGGTAATATCATGTCCGGTAAATCGCCCATAATATGTCCGCCGCGAGTGAAACGAAGTGAAACGACGCAATCGCAAAGTCTTTGGGATTGCTTCCCTTCCCTGCGGGACGCTACCGCGAACGGTCGCTTCGGACGGTTATTTAAACGGACATGATATAATACCTCCTCTCGGTTTCTTTTTCGGCAGACGACTGTTGGTATGTAACGAGTGAAATTCCTTGGTAACCACTATCTTCCAAACTCTCGGTTTCGGGATGAAAACGCATTCTGCTATTCACAAACAACTTGTAGTCATGTTTTCTACCGTGTTGTAACATTTTCGGCAAAATTTATTAGTAATTTAGTGATATGGATAAACTACAAGCTTGAGGGTATAAATTCCTAGCAACAATAATAATTACTACAATAAAAGCACACATCTGACTTCTGGAGTGCTGACAGTGGGCTTATTTGATGATTTGAGTCGGTTTTTAGAAAACCGTTTAGAAGAATTTTTGCGAAATAATCCGCATTTAGAGTTAGAAGCGCTGTTAGAACAACTGCGTGAGCAAGAGGAAGACACTTTAAAACTGATTGCAGATTTACAAGTACAAGAGAAGCGATCGCAGGACGATATTCTCTCCACCGCTCAAGAAATCCAAAAATGGCATATCCGCGTTCAAAAAGCACAAGCCTCTGGTAGACAGGATTTGGTAGCAGCAGCACAAGAACGAGAAGCAGCTTTGTTGCGCGAAGGAAATCAACGCTGGGGACAAATGCAAGGGCTAAAAGAACGCATTACCCAATCTAAAGAACTAGTGCGGAAAATACAAGCACGTCGCCAAGAGGTGCAAACCAAAGCAGCTGAAGCACAGACAGTCCGTGCAAAAACTCAAGCTCAACAGCGCTTAGAAACTAATGGTTGGTCAAATCAAGCTAGCAGTTATTCTCATGGATTTGACGACTTAGAAGAGAAATTTCTTCGCTGGGAAACTCAGGATGAGTTGGAACAGATGAAGCGTAATATGGGAAAATAGTCATTTGTCATTTGTCCTCGGTCAATGAATGTCGCTTTGCTCCAATTCACTAAGAACGCTCATTCACTCATTCAAAAAAATAATGATTTTTTCCGAATGGTAGAAATGAGCTTTTAATTTGAATTGGAGCAATTACTATTACTTTTACTACTAGTAAAAACCTTAGTAGGGGTGCTGTTGGGTGGACTGATTGGTGTGTAAGTTTACCAAAAAATTATTGGTTGGGTTTCATCTGCACGGCAGGTGCTTCAAGTCGGCAGAGCCGCCCAACGCACTGCCTCGTTTATCTGCGTACCATGAGCGCTTAATTATTCATTTATTTGGAATGAATGCAAGAAGTCTATTGATCGGATTAATTGCTTGATTACGCAGTTGAGCGAGCTTCATTGTATAAAATTGTATTTCTTTTATTTTTAATGTTAATTTTTCGACTTTCGTAGTCGTTACAAGCGGGAAGAAAATGAATTATTTAGATTTTATTTAATTTACTATTTAGGCTTTCGTTTCTTGATAGAGTTTATTAAACCAGATATCCCTTTCAGGGAATGAGTGTTATTCTTGCTTGTTTACTAGCTATTCTGTGTTATCGCCGCAGTATTTCCCAAATGTTCCAAATGAGAAGCCCAAGGCATGGAACAAACTATATTTTTAGAAGTGTTAAATAGCCTGCAACGATTATTTGTAGGCTACATTCCCGCCGCTGTTTTAGGTATTGTAATTGGCAGTTTCATTGGCATTAATAACTTGATTTATCGGGTCTTCAAGTGGATAATTCAGATACCGCATAGTGTCGCGCCCATAGCTTTGCTCCCACTTGCTCTTATAGGGTTTAAAGAACCGGAAGCCGCAGCAATTGTCATAGTTTTCTTTAGTGCCATTTGGTCAATTATTGTGAATACAGCTACAGGTATGCGCCTATGTCGTCAACAAGGCAATAACTTTCGAGTAGCAATAAATCATATATTTGATGCTCTGAGAATTGGCGGTTGGGTAGCTTGGTTTACGGTAATTGCTACAGAAATGCTAACTAGCAATAAAGGACTTGGCTTTGTCATTTGGAATGGTTATAAATCTGGCAATTACAATTACACTATTGAGGGGATAATCTATATTAGTATTATCGGCTTTCTCATAGACCAACTGCTTGATATCACTGGGCATATTCTTTCGCAGCTTGTCTCGGAGGGGCAGAAATCCGACCTTTAAAATTTATTAATTATCATGCTTACTCGCAATTACGTTTTTTAGGCTGAACTCGACTGACCCTCTAGCAAATCACTACCTGAAGAGCGATATTTTTGCCACAGTTCTAAGGTGATAATACAGGCAATCAACCACACTAAACCTACAGCATAGCCAGCTATCACATCAGTGGGCCAGTGTACGCCTAAATAAAGCCGACTAAAGCCGATCGCACCAATTAAGATAACGGTCAAGGCAAAAATTTGTTCTTGCGATTGAGGAAATTGCTTTGCCAGAATATAGCCTATAAAGCCGTAAATCGCCATTGACACCATTGCGTGACCGCTAGGAAAGCTGTGTAGACCGACATTAATAATACGGTCCCACAGTGCTGGACGTGCCCTACCAAACCGCACTTTCAACAAATAATTTAAGCCGATAGCACCGACTGCGGCTATGCCCAAGGTAGTTGCTTCAAGGCGACGTTTATAATACAGCGACCCAATTCCCAATCCCAAACAAATCAACAGCAAAGATACTGGATCGCCAAGAAAAGTGATGCCAAGCATGATGCGATCGCTTATTGGCGTGTGCAGCTTTTGAATTGCTAGCAAAATGCGCGTGTCAAGATTATATGCGTGCAACACAAGCGTGCCGCATACAAGGGTGCAAACAGCCCCCGATAACAGAAGAAGCGAATCTGTCGAGGATACATGCCAAGGTGAAATTTTTGGCTTATTCAATTTTCTTTTGTTTATAAGTAAATTTTTTCCTTCTTCTGGCGCTGTGCTGATATAAGTCCTTACAGGTAGTTTTCTGACCTCTTTTATGTAATCTAAGACAATAAATTCAACGAGCAAGGCGATCGCGTTTGGGTTCTTATCTGGATGGAAAATAACCAGAACATTTCCTGTCAAATGGTTAGCACGAACTTGCGCGATTCCTTCCTTTTGTGACAATCTCAATTCAAGGTATCTTTTGAGAGCTTCGTCTTGATGAAGTCCACTTACCTTATATCTGGCTCTTCCTTTGACAGCGGTATGTATTGCCCAAACCAAAGAATTCTCATTGGGGAGTTTATGGAGAGGAGGAGTGCCCATTTTTCTACGAGTGCTGATTGAAGTCAAACTGTATCTAAATTTAACAGGTGGGACGGGAAACGATGTGAATGGTAATGTCGGCACAGGCTACACAGCGTCGGCTTCTCGTAGAGTAGCCGTGCTAGACGCGTCTTGACCGACAGCTTGCAGCCTTTGGAGTTGCTTGCCCACCTCTTTGGACGCAGTCCGCGATCGCCATCGCTTGTTGGGCAAGATGAACATGGTAGCAGATTTTAGCTTCTTGATTATCGTTTCTGTGGTTGAGAGTAAGCGCTCCCAAATGTCTTTCCTGGGCTGTCCATACATAATGGCGTTACGCGCTTTGTTGATGTTACGTGTACTGTCAATGAGGTTGATTACAGCATCAAAGATGGCTCCCAGAATTGTTTTTGCCTTTGCTTGTGGCAAAACTATATTTGGAGAGGTTTGAATAAGATTGACCAAATGCGATCGCATTTGTGCATCTGAAATTACGCCTAGTTGATAATTGATGACAATCGATGCAGCTGTAGAGTTAACACGGACATTCGTAGCTTTAGGGTCGGATTCTATCACCCGCTTGAGTTTATTGGCATACTCAGAATCTGTAGCTAGCCGAGGAATACGAAAACGAATCCGTCCAGGAATTGCATGGACAACGCTATAGGATATGCTTTCGGGTGGCGCTGTTTTATTAGCTACGCTATACGTTGTCTTTTTAGGTTGTCTATCCTGATTGGGAATAGCACTTTTGTCATAATTAGACCGTTTTCTAGAAGTCATAATGTCATGTTTCCGTTTCAAAAAAGGAAAAAAGAGAGCCAAGATTTATAAATTTTTTATTGATATGGCTTTAACTCGTATATTGCACCGTGCCAAACCTTTTTTAACTTATATAAAGTTTTTAAGGTTGGCGGTGAGATTGCGTTTATGTACCAAAACCTGATTGATACTGCTTTACAGCTACTTTACAGACAGGCTCTTAGTGAAAAAATCTATCCCAGTAGTGAGAAAAAACTTTGGAAAGGAAAAAGAATTCCAGGGCGGGCTGATCCACTTTCGGTATACTATATCAAGCAAAGTACCAGACATTACATTAAGACAGTACTCAGCCTGATTACTCAGAAATTCCCCAAATCAATTCATGCGGTTATTATGAAGGATTTTCTACTGAAGGTATCAGCCTTTGTCGAGTGCCAAATAATTTAGCAGTCTACATTTGCGTTATTAATAATTAAAGTGTGAGGAATCAGGGAGAAAGCTTTAAATGGCTCGCACCGCGACGTTAACTTTTGATCGTGGTACATTAATTTTGCATCCACCAGCACGCGGCAAAGCCTGGATGGATTACGCTACGTGGGATGATAGAATTGAAAAATTCCGCATTCCGGCGATTCAATATCGACCTTTGGTGGAAGCGCTACAAGCGGAAGAGACTAACTTTATCGATGAAGCGAAGGGATTTTATCCGGTAGAGTTAGTTTCCAGTATGGAGATGGAACCCTATCCCCACCAGAGTGAGGCGTTAGCAGCTTGGAAGCTGGCGGGAAGGCAAGGGGTAGTGGTGCTTCCCACAGCGGCGGGAAAGACTTATCTGGCGCAAATGGCGATGCAAGCGACGCCGCGCACGACGCTGATTGTGGTGCCGACTTTGGATTTAATGCACCAGTGGTATGCACACCTAAAAGCGGCGTTTCCTGATGCTGAGGTGGGTTTGCTGGGGGGTGGTTCGCGGGATAAAACACCGATTTTGGTTGCGACTTACGACAGTGCAGCAATTCATGCAGAAAGCTTGGGGAATAAGTATGCTTTGATAGTTTTTGATGAATGTCATCATTTGCCAACCGATTTTAATCGCGTTATTGCCGAATATGCGATCGCACCCTATCGACTCGGACTATCTGCAACACCCGAACGCACTGATGGTAAACACGCTGATTTAAATATCCTTATTGGTAGAGAAGTATATCGCAAACGCGCTGAAGATTTGGCGGGGAAGGCGCTAGCAGAACATGAAGTTGTGCAAATTAAGGTTAAGCTGTCGCAACTTGAGCGGGAAAGATACAATCAGTTAATTCAAACTCGCAATGATTTTTTGCGAGAATCTCGGATTTCTTTGGGGAGTCTTCAAGGTTGGCAACATTTTGTGCAAATGAGTGCGCGATCGCCTGCTGGACGTCGAGCTATGTTAGCACACCGTCAAGCGAAAGAAATCGCTTTGGGTACAGATGGAAAGTTGCGAATTCTTACCAATTTACTTGCAGAACATTATCCGGAAAGAATTTTGATTTTTACTGCTGATAATGCCACTGTTTACCGGATTTCTCAAGACTTGCTAATTCCGGCAATTACTCATCAAACTCCTGTGAAAGAACGCCATGAAATATTAACCAAATTTCGCGAGGGGGAGTATAAAAGTTTGGTTGCTTCTCATGTGTTGAATGAAGGTGTTGATGTGCCGGCTGCAAGTATTGCGATTATTTTATCGGGTACTGGTTCGGCGAGGGAATATATTCAACGTTTGGGAAGGGTTTTAAGGAAGGGTAATATCGCAAATAAGCAGGCGATTTTATATGAGGTGGTGGCGGAGGATACGAGTGAGGAGAATACTTCGGCAAGGAGGAGGGGGGAGAGGAGTAACGAACCGCCAAGTCGCCTTCGCGCAGCGTCTCCGACAGGAGAAGAACGCCAAGAGAGGAAGGATAAGAGAGGGAATTTGCATGTTGTTTATGGAAGTGGTCAGAAAAGTGATTATAAGGCTGCTGAACAGTTAGAAATTAAGTATTCGGTTGAGAAGAAAGCTAAAACACCCAATAAAAATAATGTAGATTCAAAAGACTCATCAGAAACCGACAACAGACGCGATTAATTCCGTCTCTACTTCTAACTTTGTACAGACGCGATTAATTCCGTCTCTACTATCAACTAACAACCAATCAATCGTAATGTTACCAACTGATTTACTAATTCATCGTCAGAATGGGGAGGAGATAATCCCGAAGAGACTAAAGCTTGATAAGAAGACTTTGGAGTTAGCTGTTGAGTTAATTGATTGTTTTCATGAAGCGGTAGGTAAGACGCAGGGTGTTCTTGAGCGTCAGTTGTTGGAGTTGGAGGGTGATACTACTGATTATAAGGTGAAGCGGGGATTAGCTTATATTTTAAAAAGCAGTTTTTGCACGTTTGAAGTGGTGAGTCCTTTGGAACCTCAAATGTTACGAGAAAGGGTGTTTGCTTTATCTGCAAAATCTGTCCCAAGTCCACAATCAACGCAAGCGACACTTAGCAAAATTGCTGATGAATTAAGTCAGGAATTTGAGCGGGAAGTTTTACCGCAACAAGTTCATGATGGGTTATATGCTGATTTGTCGGAAAATAAGATTTTGATTGCTTTTGATGCACCTACACCTGAAGATTTGTTGCATCGATACAATTTATCTCAAGTGCAGGGTGTGTTTTATCGAGCGAGTCAACTTATTTTAAATGCTCATCGTAATGTTCCGGGGGAATATAAGCTTTTGTTTCGCTATTTAAAGCTGTTTCAATTGATGGCTTATATTGAAGGTGATGCTGACCACGGATTTACAATTACGATTGATGGTCCGACGAGTTTGTTTAATCCGAGTACGCGATATGGTTTGGCGATCGCTAAACTTATTCCCGCTTTACTTCACGTCACAAGATGGAGTCTTTCCTCTACCCTACAAACTCGCGACTTTTACACGAATACTTGGAAAACTGGACGTTTCACTCTCAATTCTGAATGCGGTCTAGTGTCTCATTATCCACCTGGCAAACCTTACGATAGTATGTTGGAAGCGTCGTTTGCTGATAAGTGGGATTCGTTAAAAAGTGATTGGGTGTTAGAGCGAGAAGTTGATTTAGTTCCGATTCCTGGTAGTGTGATGATTCCCGATTTTCGTTTGGTACATCCTGATGGACGCACGTTTTTATTAGAAATTGTGGGTTATTGGCGTCCAGAATATTTACAAAAGAAGTTTTCCCAGGTGCGTCGTGCGGAACGTGATGACTTGATTTTGGCAATTTCTGAAAGATTAAATTTGGAAAAAGCGGGTGTGAAATTAAATGATGTTCCCGCTAGAATTATTTGGTTTAAAGATAAGTTATTGCCGAAGGCAGTATTAGCAGCATTGGAGTAATTATATGAAAACTATCGAAACAATTGCCACGGTTACAGCAGATGGGAAAATTACGTTGCAGTTACCGGCTGATATTCCCGAAGGTGAACATCAAGTGGTGGTGATAATTGATGAAAAGCCTTTGGTAGAGAAAGCACAGACGAAGGAAAAGCGATCGCCCCTGAAATTTTCCGCTTATCCTGTAGGATTAGTTTCGGAAGGCGTTACTTTCCGTAGAGAAGACTTGTATGCAGACGAGTGATACAGCTGTTTTCATCGACACAAATATTTTGGTTTATGCTAATTTAACTTTGTCGCCGTTTCATACACAAGCTACAGAGCGACTGCAAGCTATGGAAGAGCAAGGTACTGAGTTGTGGATTCGCCAAATACTTAAGGAATATTTGGCAGCCATGACAAGACGCAACGACTTAACCGGAGAAATTCCTATTGCTTCCCTAGCGGCAGACGTGCGATATTTTGCTAACCGCTTTCGATTAGCTGAAGATACCCCAGAAGTTACGGAAAGACTTTTAAATTTGATGCAGGAAATTGCTATTGGTGGCAAGCAAGTGCATGATGCGAATATTATCGCCACAATGTTAGTTTACCATATTCCGCAGTTATTAACTCACAATACAGGAGATTTTTTGAGATTTTCTCAGATGATTGCTGTGTTGCCTTTACAAGATTAGAACTTTTATATAAATGCGCCCTCAGAATTTGCATTACCCGCCATAGGTTAAAACCTATGGCTAATAGCCAAAGTCCTCTTAAGAGGACTAAGTACAATATTGCACAAAGAAAGTAACAAATTAAATTCCCAAAAACTCTGCGTCCCTCCGCGATTACTCTGTGTTCCTCTGCGTTTAAAAAAGCGCTCGTTTTTACGCCTAGTTAAGGTATTAATTTTAGCCCACTTCAGTGGGGTTAAGCTATTAGCCTGAGATTTAAATCTCAGGCGTTAAGAAATGCATCGTCAAACATGAGTGTTAATCCAAGCCCAAATAAATACTGAGAATATCAATTTAGTAAGTAATATATTACTCAAATATCGCTCAGTACCCATTCCCGGACGTAGTAGCTGCAAGTTGTATGCGATGGCTCCGCCCAACCTAGGCATCGCCTAATTCATACCTCAATTGGTGCAACGTTCATCGCCCACATAATTTATTAAAAAAATACTTGCTTCATGCATTTATCTGTGCAATTATGTCTTCAGTTATAAAATACGGCTTGTCTACCAAGTTACAGTAGTTGCTTGGCAGATATCTAGTATTAATCCATTTTTAGCCAGTAGGTCAGAAGTATTGTCCAACAAGTCTGAAGTGTCATCACTCAGGCTGCGATCGGCATGACCAAAGTAATTGCACAATTGGGAGAGAAATCAATGAGTAAATACAAACTACCAGCAATTGGTCGTCGCCAGTTTGTACAGGCTACACTTGCCAGTACAATCTTGACATTAGGAGGTTCGAGCGTTTTTTCGGCTATAGCTGCCAGACGAAAGCGTCCGAATATACTGTTCATTTTGACGGATGACTTGGGCTGGGGCGACATTGGTATTTATGGAAAAACCTATGAAACGCCAAATTTAGACCAGTTGGCAAGGGAAGGTACGCGCTTCACCAATGCCTATGCAGCGCAAACTGTTTGCACGCCAACACGGATCGGCTTTTTTACAGGTCGTTATCCAGCGCGATTGCCAGTTGGTCTTCAAGAACCTCTAGTTGAAAGTGACAATGTAGGATTACCGCCGGAACAGCCAACAATCGCTTCCCTTTTAAAAGCTAAAGGTTATGAGACAGCATTAGTTGGTAAATGGCACGCTGGCTTTCTTCCAGATTACGGTCCACTCAAGAGTGGCTTTGATGAGTTCTTTGGAAACTATAGTGGAGGGATCGACTACTTTACTCACAAAGGTCTAGATGGAAAACTTGACTTCTATGAAGGTGAAGTGCCTCTAGATAAACCGGGCTACGCTACAGACTTGTATACTGAACGTGCTGTTGAATTCCTCAAAAGACACCGCAATCAACCATTTTACCTAAGCCTTCATTACAATGCACCTCATTGGCCCTGGGAAGGACCAGAAGATGAAGAGTTAAGTCGAACTTTCTACAATTCCAACGCCTATACTGCTGGAGGGTCAAAAGAAACTTACGCTGCAATGTTAAAAAGTTTGGACGACGGAGTTGGTAAAGTCTTACAAGCTTTAAAAGATTCTGGGCAGGCTGATAACACTATAGTCATTTTTGCCAGTGATAACGGCGGTGAGAGATTCTCTGATATTGGACCTTTTCAAGGGATAAAAGGCAGTTTGTATGAAGGTGGTATACGAGTCCCCACTTTTATCCGCTGGCCAGGAGTGATTCAACCCAACCAGGTAAATAACCAAGTTACTATCACTCAGGACTTGACAGCAACAATTCTGGCAGCAACAGGTACTTCACCCGATCCCAACTATCCACTGGATGGTCGAAATTTGCTTCCAGTCCTTCTGGGCAAAAAACCTGTTTCCCCGCGAACGCTGTTCTGGCGCTATAAATCTAATGTTGGTGGACGTGCTCCAGGTCAACTCCAAGCAGCAGTCCGAAGCGGAGATTGGAAGTACTTGCGGCAAGGAGAGAAAGAATATCTATTTAATCTTGCCACTGACGAAGGCGAACAAACTGACCTCAAAGATAATAATCCCAAAGTATTCCAGCGGCTGCGCGATCGCTTTGAGGAATGGAATGAACAAGTACTGCCTTACCCAGTTTAAGGAAAAGTCATTTATGCAGGAACGTACAGTACGCCAAGTTTCATCTGGTAAATCTGACAAGCAAATCGCTGCCAAGCGTCCTGGTAAAGTCCCTGATAAAGACATGAACTGGATACCGGGCGGCGCTTTTATGATGGGGTCTGACCACCACTACCCAGAGGAAAGTCCAGCCCATCTTGTCCGTGTAGATGGCTTCTGGATGGATCGCTACGCCGTCACCAACAAGCAATTCCAACGTTTTGTGAAAGCAACTGGCTACGTAACAGTAGCGGAGCGTCCACCGAACGCAGAAGATTATCCAGGAGCCATACCGGAACTGCTAGTACCAGGCTCGGCTGTATTTCAGCAGCCCAACCATCCAGTAAATCCACAAACTTGTAGCTGGTGGATCTATGTGCCTGGTGCTAACTGGCGACATCCAGCAGGACCTGGAAGTTCTATCAAGGGGCGAGAAAATTATCCTGTAGTGCATATTGCTTATGAAGATGCTCTTGCTTATGCAGCTTGGGCAGGCAAAGTGCTGCCAACAGAGGCACAGTGGGAATTTGCTGCTCGCGGTGGGCTGGAAGGTGCTGTCTACACTTGGGGCAATGAATTTGCCCCCAAAGGCAAGCGGATGGCTAACACTTGGGAAGGTGAGTTCCCTTGGCAAAACCTCAAGCCGCACTCTGCTGGAGCAGAATCTGTCGGCTTGTATCCTCCAAATGCCTATGGTTTGTACGATATCATAGGCAACGTTTGGGAGTGGACAACTGACTGGTATCGAGATCAGCACCGAGAAAATAAGACGAAATCTTGCTGTATTCCAGTCAACCCCAGAGGCGGATCACAAGAAGAGAGCTTTGACCCAAATATACCGTCCCGAATACCTAGAAAGGTACTCAAGGGTGGTTCCTTTCTCTGTGCGCCTAACTATTGCCAGCGTTATCGACCAGCCGCACGTCATCCAGAAACAGTAGATACCTCAACGTGTCATATCGGATTTCGTTGTGTAGTCAATGTGTAGACATACAAGCCAAATAACAGACTTGAAGTATTTTCCGGGATTTTCCGAGATAAAGTGGTATCTATATCGGATGCAATATTAGAAGTTAGTTTATGGAACCTGCTACACTAACAGCAGCTGCGATCGCTACTTTACTCATTACCAAAGCTTTTGAGAAAACTGGCGAAATCATCGGCGAAAAAGCTTGGAATGAAGGCGAGAAGTTGGTATTGCTGCTCAGGCGTAAAGAACCATCAATTGCAAATGCTGTAGAATTAGCTCAAACACGACCTCTAGATTATGGTCAAGCTCATTTAATTGGACAGCAAGTTGAGCAAGCAGCAACCAAAGATCCGGAAATTCGGGAAGCTGTTGCAGATGTGGCGAAGTCAGCCGAACCTAAATTAACAACATCTATGATTGAAAATTGGCAAGGTATCAACAATAAAGGCAGAATTGATAATATTTCTGGCAATACCTTCCATTTTTGACTACAGTCGTCCGAACGGGAACGGACAAAGTTAACTCCCACCACCGAAATACCAGATAATTTGCCTTGGAGTGGGGCGACAAAGTTCGTCGGGCGGGAAACAGAACTCGCACGCCTCCACCAATTATTGCAGGAAAATGATTCTGTTGCCATTGCTGCTATTACTGGTATGGGTGGTGTCGGAAAAACTGAACTGGCGTTGCGATATGCAATGACTCAGCGGGAATTTTACTCTGGCGGCGTTTGTTGGTGTGGAGTGAAAAGCGGTGATGTCGGTTTCCAGGTAGTACAATTTGCTCGCACTCACCTTGATTTAAACCCGCCCACTGATTTTAATTTAATCGACCAGGTAAAATACTGTTGGCGGCACTGGCGTGGTGGTAATGTTTTGTTAGTGCTGGATAATGTAACTATATATAAAGAAATTCAGCTCTATTTACCGCCGCCATCCTCCCGGTTTAAGGTGTTGCTGACTTCCAGAAAGCACTTTGGGCAGATTGAGAAGTTATCATTAGATGTGTTGCAACCGCCAGCGGCGTTGGAATTGTTGCGAAATCTCGTTGGGGAAGAACGGGTTAATGTAGAGACGCGAAATTTCGCGTCTCTACCCGAAAGATTGGGATATTTACCTTTAGGAATAGAGTTGGTAGGGCGCTATCTCGCCAGAAAACAAGATTTATCCCTGGCAGAAATGTTACAAAGGTTAGAGAAAAAGAAACTCAAAGAGCGTTCTTTGTCTCAACCAGAAGAAAATATGACAGCACAGCAGGGTGTGGAAGCAGCTTTTGAGTTAAGTTGGGAAGAATTAACCGACAACGATAAGCAACTCGCCTGTTTGCTGAGTTTATTTGCTGCTGCACCGATACCTTGGCAGTTGGTAGAATCTTGCTTACCTGATGTGGATACAGAAGAGTTAGAAGAAAGTCGAGATGAGAAGCTGCTGAATTTGCATTTGCTACAGCGTAAGGCAAAGGGAATTTATCAACTGCATCCACTGCTGCGAGAATTCTTTCAGGCGAAGCTAGAAGCACCACCTTTTCAGGAAAATTCGGGGGATCTTAAACAAGCTTTTGCTACAGTAATGGTAGCAGTTGCCAAGGAAATTCCTCAAACCGCCAACCGTGAGAAAATCACGGATGTCGCCCCTAAACCTCATTTAGCAGAAGTAGCCAAGAATCTAAGTCAATACGTTAGCGATGAAGATTTAATTTGGGCTTTCCTCGGTAACGCTGCATTCTACTATAGTGAGGGATTGTATCACCTGGCAGAACCTTGGTTTAAGCAATGTCTAGAAGTTATTAAAAAGCGCTTAGGAGAGGAACATCCCTCTGTTGCAGTTAGCCTTAACAATCTGGCGTTACTCTACCGTTCCCAAGAAAGGTACAGCGAAGCCGAACCCCTGTTTCAACAAGCTTTGGAACTTACGCTACGCCTCCACAAAGAGGAACATCTCGATATTGCCACTAGCTTGCACAACCTGGCTAGTCTCTACCACTCCCAAGGACGGTACAGCGAAGCCGAAACACTCTTCAAACAAGCTTTGGAACTTACGCGACGCCTGCTGGGAGAGGAACATTCCCATGTCGCCATTTGCCTTGATAACCTGGCGCTAGTTTACCGTTCCCAAGGACGTTATACCGAAGCCGAACCGCTGAACCTGCAAGCTTTGGAATTATGGCAACGCCTTTTAGGAGAGGAACATCTCCATGTCGCTGTTAGCCTCAACAACCTGGCGCTAGTCTACCATTCCCAAGGACGGTACAGCGAAGCTGAAACACTGTTCAAACAAGCTTTAGAACTATGGCAACGCCTTGTAGGAGAGGAACATCCGCATGTCGCCACTAGCCTCAATAATCTGGCGGTACTCTACCGTTTCCAAAAACGTTACACCGAAGCGGAACTCTTGTATGTGAAAGCTTTGGAGATTCGTGAGCAACGTTTAGGTATGAATCATCCCCACACTATCACTACTCGTGAAAATTTGGCATTTCTTCGCGCTGAGATAACTTCAGAGCAGTAAAATTCAAGTTCTCAGCCTCAACGATGAAGTTTTAAACTCGGCTGTTCTCGTTCTTAGTGAGAATGTTCCTGTTCTTAGTGAGAACGTTCTCGTTTCAACCCAGAACTTTCAGCCTTTGAGGCTCATCGTTCATGCTCAGAGGCTCATCGTTCACCTTCTGAGGCTCATCGTTCATGCTCAGAGGCTCATCGTTCACCTTCTGAGGCTCATCGTTCACCTTCTGAGGCTCATCGTTCAGCCTCTGAGGCTCAACTTCCGAGTTCCAAGGTTGAATGACGGTGTTAAAAGGCGTAAACGTAGCCCACCCAGGACAAAATTAGCTACTATCAATCATATAATTATCTTTTACAAACACAGAAATGTTAATTACATACACGGCAAAATATACAAAAACTAATAGCGGATATATGGGACAACTGATTGAATGGCAAGAAGTCATCACAGAGGGAGAAACCATAGAAGAATGTAGGGTGATGTTGCAAGACGCAACCAAAGAAATGATTCTCGCTTATCGTCAACAAAATAAAGAAATTCCCACAGGTGATTCTTTGCTCAACAAATTCCTATAGAAGTTTGAGCGTGTCAGTCAAACATTTTACTCATATCGGTAATCGCCTCACTCGGAAAGTTTCATTACTCACAGAAATAATTGCCCCTACCTCTAAATCTTCTTGACATTCACGCAAAACTTGCGTCAACCGTTGATTAATTGCATCGTAATTTTCATTCCCCAACCTAAATAAAATCACACTGGGTAAACTATCGCCACTCACTGCTAAAAGCTGGGCAAAATCTAAATCTATAGTTAATAAAATTCTCCCTTCTGCACGGGCTTTAATTAAAATCTCATCATCTGGTAGTCTTTGCAAACCTTCATCGCGCAAATGCACCACATCATAACCACCACTACGCAACCAAAACACAGTGCGTAATGAAATTCCCATATCTGCCAAAAACTTCATGATTATTTTTTAAGCACTTTTGAAGGGATAAACCCGCTCTTGAGTCAACCACGCCGCGTAAAGTAGAGATTGACGAATATCCTCTGGTTCTAAATCAGGATATTCTTCTAAAATCTCCGCTACAGGTTTGCCATTAGCTACCAAATTTACGACTAAAGAAACCGGAATTCGCATCCCGCGAATGCAAGCTTGTCCACCCATTACGCTAGGGTCAAATGTAACTCTCTCTAGACCTAACATAAAATTGTCTCTCTAAAATCTTGTTTATCTTTGCTATTAAGCTTCATCTTTTTGAGATGGAATGATAGTGTTACTGTTCTACAATTTCGATTCTACTTTTAAATTGAATTGAAACACAAAAACCGAATACTCTAATTTCACCTCCACAAAACCAACTCAACACCATTCCTCACCATCCCATAATTCTCCTCTTCTCCCAATATTGAGCAACCCTGACTTCCCACTGTCGCCAATACTCATTCATCGCTTCTCGTTCAAACCAAAATACCTCAGCTTCTCTTTCCGGTATCGCTACAACCAACAAAGCATGAGCAATTTCAATTCCATAATCTTGATAATACTCATTAACAGCTCCCATATACGCTGTTAATTGCAGTGGATGTTCATACAAACGCTCAATTGAACCTTTCGGTTTATCTGCGGTTTTCCACTCGCAAACGCAGGGAACACCTTGATAACTAGCCACACAATCAACTTTGCCAGAATAGCTCAAATTGTAGTGAAAAACTGAGCCTTCCACGAGTCTAACTGTGTCAACTTCTTCTAAAACAGGTTGAATACTTTGCCAGTAAGGAAGACTCGCTTCTGAACAAACCGGATTTTCACCGAGTAAATAACGTTCTATTTGTTTGTGGGTTTGAGTACCGCGACGACTAGCGGTTGATGTAATTCGCGTTGCTTCTTCTGTACCGACACGCGCTTTCCAATTTGACAGTCTGTCACGCTGTTCTTGGGGTTTGGTAGCATTCAGTATTGTGGTGACACTAGGCAAGCGATCGCCTTTAGCATCTACATAATATTGTTTACCATTTTCCCGCACCGATTTGGCATTAATACGGGGTAGCAATAAGGTATCAAATGGCATCAGCTATATTTTATTTTTACAAAAAATTAATTTTTCTCCGCCTTAAGACTTACCTCTGATACCAGATGTAAGACTCACAAATCTTAACTATTGTTGAAATGTAGATCACTTTTTGCCTTAAGAAACAACCGCAATCATGTATTTTAATTATTTTACTCAGTTGACTAAAAAACTTGCTGTCATTACTGAGATTCTTAACGAATAATGCTTTTCTCGGTGTTCTAGCAATGGCTCAGGTTAATTCTAACCCAACCTCAGCCAATACTACCGCGCACCTACTTAAGCGATTACGTGAGGCGATCGCGTAAGCGAGTATCGGCACAACCAAACCAACCTTCTTAATAGAGGTGCAGGCGATCGCTACTATCAATTACTTTACAAATAGGAGTGCTTTAACCTTAATATTTATCAATATATGTAATGTAGCTTTTTTACATCGTTTGCAACCTTACCTAAATTCTCCCCAAAAATTATAATATTTAATCTATTTGTTTTACTTAACAGACAAGAGAAATTATTGACATAAGAAGTATAATAAAATACAATTTATCAGGATGGGACAGCCTATGATTAAAGTAAACGAAAATAACTGGTTTGTAAAATAAAAACAAGCAATAAAAGAGAATTTGGATAAAACTAATGAATCGTAAAATTGTTGCAGCCTTGGCAATCATGGCAGGTATTACAAGTTTAGTAAGTCCGGTTCACGCACAATCACGAGCCGGACAAAATTCAAACACAGGACAATATAGATTAACTGGTGGTTCTCTAAGCGGAATTAATAACAGAACGGCTCAGGAAGACTACGCAAAATTTTTTGCGCCAAGCAATTCCGCGAACACCGTTCCCAATAATGCTAGGGAAAACATTGTGCCGAACACAGGTTTTTTGCAAATCGGCGATCAAGTCCAATTAAGGAGAATTGACCAACCCCTAACACTGACAGACACTCCTATTATTCTGCAACCGGATCAGTCGGATAACAACATTAATGACGGAGTGCAAGTGCAGCTTGTAGGTGAATAGCATCTAAATAGATAATCAAGAACCGCCAATAATACCCTTTTCTCAATCCTACCGACGTTGGAGATAGAAAGGCGATTAGAGGCTGGTAAAATCAAATAGCCCCTTTGCCTTGCGTTGGTGAAAAGCAACTACAAGGCAGAGGGGACTTTATTTTTGGGCGATCGCCTTAAAGCTAGCAAAGATAAGTTGGTAATAATGTCAATAAAGTAAACACTTTGCAGTAAAATTATTCCTTTAGATAGAGGAGGGCAACAGGCATGACTCGTGTGATCATTGTGCGCCACGGTCAAAGCACATATAACACAGAAAAGCGTATTCAAGGTCGCACAGATGCGTCCACAATCACAGAAAAAGGTCGTGACGATGCCACTAAAGTAGGCAAAGCCCTCAGCAATATTCAATTTAATGCGATTTACAGCAGTCCCCTACGGAGAGCGAAAGAGACGGCAGATATTATCCACAGTGAGTTGACGATTCATTCAGGAGAATCTGTTGTTCCGCAAACTTCTGATAAATTGCTGGAAATTGACCTTCCTTTATGGGAGAAAATGCTCACTACTGATGTCAAGCAGAAATTTGCCGACGACTACCGCACCTGGAAAGAACGTCCTCACGAACTGCGGATGCTAGTTCCAGAAACTCAGGGAACAAGAGAACATTTTCCGGTTTTGGCTTTGTACGAACAAGCGCGGGAGTTTTGGCAAGAAATTTTGTCTCGCCATCAAGGACAAACCATTTTGATTGTCGGACACAACGGCATTAATCGAGCGCTTCTCGGCACGGCACTGTCAATTTCCCCATCACGCTATCATTCCATACAACAATCTAACTGTGGCATCAGCGTCCTAAATTTTTCTGGAGGATTAGGAGAACCAGTCCAACTAGAGTCGATGAATCAGACGCAACATTTGGGAGAAACTCTGCCTTCCTTGCGACCGAATCATCAAGGAGTCAGATTGTTGCTGGTGCGTCACGGTGAAACTGAATGGAATCGTCAAGGTAGGTTTCAAGGGCAAATTGATATCCCCCTAAACGATAATGGTAGGCTTCAGGCACAAAAAGCCGACGAATTTCTTAAACTTGTAGCAATTGATTTCGCCGTTAGTAGTTCAATGCTGCGTCCTAAAGAAACAGCGGAGATTATTTTACAGCATCACAAAAGTGTAAAGTTGGATTTACTTGATGGTTTAAGAGAAATTAGTCACGGACTTTGGGAAGGAAAATTTGAAAAAGAAATAGAGCAAGAATATCCCGGAGAGTTGGAACGTTGGCGGACAATTCCAGCAGAAGTACAAATGCCCGAAGGGGAAAATCTGCAACAAGTGTGCGATCGCAGTATTGTTGCTTGGCAATCTATAGTTGAAACAGCAATCTCAAATCAACTTCAAACCGGCTTAGTAGTCGCTCACGACGCTACAAATAAAACCTTGCTTTGTCATATTCTCGGTTTACCATCAGAAAATTTCTGGAACTTCCGTCAAGGAAATGGCGCAATCAGCGTTATCGATTACCCTTCTGGACTCGATGGTTTACCAGTACTGCAAGCAATGAATATCACCGCTCACTTAGGTGGAGGCGTACTCGATAAAACCGCAGCCGGCGCACTTTAGAAAAGTGAGGAGTAGAGACGCTCCAAAACCAAAGCGTCTGTACAGAGTTATGAGTGAGGAATAAAGTTAGGACGAAGAAGCAAAAAGTAAATAACTTTACGCCTCCTAACTCCTACTCCTAACTCCTAACTCCTAACTTCTAATTAATAACTCAAAATTTTTATGACTGAACTGCTGCAACAAGTACGAATTATCGACCCAGTTTCTGAAATTGACCAAATAGCTGATGTGTTGATTGCTGATGGTTATATCAGTTTTGTCGCAGAAAGTATTTCTGATATTAGTGCCGATACTCAAATCAGAGATTGTCGGGGATTAATTTTAGGATCTGGGTTGGTAGATTTATATAGTCACTCCGGCGAACCTGGGTTTGAAGAACGGGAAACTATTTCCT
>CAXTNZ010000020.1:0-12516 GCA_964245695.1 uncultured bacterium
GGGCAAATAATTCTTTTTTCCCAATGCCCAATGCCCTCTTATCTGCTACACTGCTTGTTCCGGATTTTTCAAAGCTAACCTAGCAAGTCCGTAACACAGTAGGGCGTTGGTGATCAGGAAAAGGCGCGACCAAATACCATTTCCTAAGCCCCAAACTGCGGGGTCGGAAACTGCGCTGACTCCTAGACATGCGGCTATACCTAAAGTGGAACCGACTGCAAACCATTTCCAGGTAGGATTTCCTAGCAGCAACGCCATTAAAATAATCGGAATCAGTACGCTGGCAAATAGGGGATTAAAAGCATCAGTTCCCTGAAGCGCGTTGCCGAGTTCGGGAATTGAACTACCCAACACGCGGAAGGGCCATTGGGGAACATCAAAGATATAAATCCCTTTCAGGAAGAATAACCCAGAACTACCAGCTACTAAGCCACTGGCTAAAGACCAACTCCAGCTAAACGGGAAGTAAACCCGTAAAAACCAAGCTAGCACGTAAGAACCGACTACCATTAAAATCTTAGGCAATAGCGCGATCGCACCGCCATCAATCCAAAAGCCGGGGTTGAGATAGCCGTTATCACGCAACCACCCAAAGAAATCTTGGAATGTGATTTGCCCTTGCACTGCACGTTTAACTGCTGCATCGGCATTCAGTTGTCCAGCGCCATAGTAGTTTAAGCCATCTTCTTTTATAGTTCTGGCTGACTCCTGAAGCACAGTTAAAACTTGATCTGGTTCTTTGATTCCAGAAGCTTCAATTAATGCTGCCACACCAGCAACGTGAGGAGCAGCCATACTTGTACCCTGGAAGCCCATAAACACCCCGACGCCATTGTTATCGGGGTCGATGGTTTCTTGGAGAATTTTACCAGCATCACTGCCACCAGGGGCGGAAATATCTACGCCAGCACCAAAGTTAGAATAAGATGCTTTTTCGCCGTCTGCCCCTAATGCAGAAACGCCGATAACATGAGGATAACGAGCCGGATAAGAAGCCCCGTTACTACCTTCGTTTCCGGCTGCGGCAATGATAACTACGCCTTTTCTGTGGGCATAATCAATGGCGTCTTTCATCAACTGGCTTTCACCACCACCACCCAAGCTCATATTAATTACATTTGCGCCTTTATCAGCGGCAAATTTAATCGCTTCGGCAATATCGGCAACGGTTCCGCCGCCATACTCGCTAAGTACTTTCAACGGCATCAAATTGGCTTCGTAGGCAATTCCGGCGACACCATATTTGTTATTAGTAGCTTGGGCAATAGTTCCAGCAACGTGAGTTCCGTGTCCGTTATCGTCTTTGGCTTCTTCAGTGTCATTCACAAAGTCGTAGCCGGGGACAAATTTCGTTTCTTTCAAGTCACGCACGCGAGTAACACCAGTGTCAATCACCGCTACGGTTACGCCACTACCTTTGGTTTGCAGCCACGCACCTTCAACGTTGATGTTGTGTAGGTTCCACTGCTTGCTGTAATATTCATCGTTGGGACCAGTAAGACTAGGCGAAACTTTTACATCGTCATCGTCTTGGGGTAGCAAAAATTCTCCCAGCCTAGCTGCTTGACCGGGATTAGGAATTTTGTAGATGTAGTTTGGCTCGATGAATTCTGTAACTTTGGCGAATGAAGATTTTCTTAAAGCTTTCAGCCGTTGGCGATCACCTTCGATAACGTACACATGATCCTTCTCGGAAAATTTGTTATCGAGTTTGGGTGTAACGTTATATTGAAGGGCGATCGCTTGCAGATTTTTCTGCACTACCTCGGCGGGAATATCTTCGCGAAAATCCAGCACAATCGTCTCAAAATCACCTTTGGCTGCTAATCCCTGAAAATTCAGGAAACCAAATACCGCAGCACCAAGCCCGATGACAAACAAGCACAATAATATAAGCCTTCGCATATTAACTCATCACCGATGAATGCCAGTTTGCTCACTAAGATAACTTATCTGTGCCCTTTAGTTGATGTATTTTCCAGTTTAGTTACATATCTTTCATTCAGGACTTAGGACTTTTTCAACGATGGAACGCGGTCTTTTATGGTTGCCTTTATTATTCATATTTTTCTGGTTGGCTTGGCAAGGCTCCCAGGAGTATAAAAAAGTTGAAGCTTATCGCCTCTGGGCAGAGCAATTTGACCGGGCTAAATATGATATTTACTCTGTGTTGGGTCAAAAAGGCAATGATATGACTTGGGGTAAACCCACGCCAAAAGGTTTAATTAAGTTGGAAACTTTTTCTTTAGTAGATGTTAAAGAAATCCGCCTTTTGGTAGATGAAAAAGAAGCAGATACCGAAGCGCCACCAGAAAAAGGTCGGTCTATTGAGTTGGAATTTGTCTTTTCCCCTGAGAAGTCGGTGCGCGTTCCGTTTACAGAAATTCCTTTAGCTGCACAGTGGGGTAAGCATCTTCAACAGGAATTGCAACGGGTGCAGTAGAAGTTGCAATTAACACTTGCATTATCGTAGAGACGTTCCGCCGGAACGTCTCTACGATATGTGTGGTTTAGTTTTGCGGGTGGGCAAATAAGCGTTGAAACGCTTACTAATTTTAAGAAGACTTTTAAGAAGAAGGCAAATTAACCTTTTTGGCTAAACCCAAAGTTTTCAAAACTTGGATGCTCCACCAAGTAACATCAACTTCCCACCAATGCAATCCAGATTTTGCCATTTGGGGAAAAGTATGATGGTTGTTGTGCCAGCCTTCACCATAGGTTACAATAGATACCCACCAAAGGTTACGCGCACCGTCGTTTGCTTCAAAGTTGCGGTAGCCCCAAGCGTGTGTGGCGGAGTTGACAAACCAAGTTGAGTGCCAAAGCAAGACTGCTCTCAGAAAAATTCCGTAGATGACAAAAGACCACCCGCCTATGAGATACAGCAGGATACCGAGGGGAATTTGCAAAAGTAGGAAATAGCGATCTAGCCAGCGGTAGAAGGGTTGTCTTGCTAGGTCGGGCGCGTATTTTTGATATATTTCATAATCAAAGAACTCTGAACGAGGGTAAAAAATCCAGAGCATGTGGCTCCACCAAAATCCTCGCTGGGCAGAGTAAGGGTCTAGATCAACGTCTTCTGTGTGGGCGTGATGTTGGCGGTGTCCACCAATCCAGAAAATGGGACCTCCTTGCGAAGCCAGCGCTCCGATAATAGCGATCGCATACTCCAACCACTTGGGTACTTGGAAACTCCGATGACTCAGCAGTCGATGATACCCCAAACATATACCAATACTCCCAAATAGCCAGTGGAGAAATATCACTACAGCTAATGCAGACCAAGAGAAAAACCAGGGGGCAAGTAAAGCTATGGCATGAAATGTAGTAAAAAATGCTACATTTGTCCAATTGAGCGCCGGAGAGTTTCCGCCCTCAGGAGTGCTGGCAAAAAATTTTGCAGTCATAAAAATTCCTGTCGATGGTTGAGCAAGCGATTTGCTTTCGTCGGGAGTTGCACTATGCTCGGCATTATTTGACAGATTTTGCGAGGTTGGCAATTGAGGAATGGCTTTGCAGAAAGCTGAGGCTAGATACCTCACCCTACAAGAGTCATTCTTTTTTTTTGGTGCCATACTCTCGTCTAACACACCTCACGCATTGCTTTACCCGATTATCTGTTCCGCTCTTTCTAAAGCAATCCTTTATAGTAGAGCAAGTATCACTTACATTTTTTATGTTAACAGCTCTGCGATTTCTATGCAAGTAACACTTGCATTTTTTCTTTATGCGCTCTCAATCCAATTCAACTCGTCAACGTTTGATTCAAGCAGCGCTTGAGTTATTTACCGCTCAGGGAGTCAGCGGCACCACAACCCGCCAAATAGCAGAAAAAGCAGAAGTCAATGAAGTGACGCTATTCCGGCATTTTGGAAATAAGCATGGGCTACTTTTGGCTGTACTGGAAGAATCGGCAGCCTTTATAAATTTAGGCGAGTCTCTAGTTCGCCGAGCAAGTCCGCCTGGTAATGTCTACCAGGCTCTCAAAGATTATGCAAGTGAAAGCTTACACGCATTAGAACAAGTTCCAGAGTTTGTCAGGTCTGTGGTAGGTGAAGCCGACCAATATCCGGCTGAAAATCGCCGCGCCTTGGGACGAGGATTAACGGAAGCTAACCGTTATGTGGCAGAGTACTTAGCCACTGTAATTGAGCAGGGACACTTAAATACCTATCTACCGGCAGAAAAATTAGCCAGTTTATTAAATGGGATGCTGCTGGGATATGCGGTGATTGAGTTTACCAGTGAATTTCACGAACTTTGGGAAGACAGAGATGATTTTCTGGAGAATTTGGTGCAGTTGTTTTTACAAGGAGCTATGTCACCCGCACTCGAACCAAGTCAATATTCCTCAAGTTTGACTTTAATAAATTCTAGTAGTAGGGAAGTGGCTGATTTGCCGGCTTCTTTAGTCCATCAAATTCTCCAACAAGCGAGAAAATTAGGAGTGCAAGATTATGCATTGGCGTATGTGTTATTCGCCGCCGGCTTATCCGTTCCGGAAATAGCTGGATTGCAGCGATCGCATCAATTTTACGATACTCAAGGACATTTTTTGCAAATTGCCAATAACACCGGATTTCGCCAAGTACCTGTTAATCAGTGGGTGATGGGTAATCGCTATGGTTCCTACACCAACAATCCATTAACTAAATGGCTGAAAAGTCGTAAAGATGGTCAATCTGCCATGTTTATTCATTTTGCTGGTGAGCCAATGTCAGAATCAGAAATTCACGTACACTGGCACATGTGGACACAGGGACTGTTAACACCAGAAGGACAACCCCCAGCAATTATTCAAGCACAACAAACTTGGCGTGTAGAAATGTTGATGCGCGGCATGAGCTTAGAAAATCTTAGTATTTTAACAGGATGCGATCGCACTCAATTACAACCTTATGCGAAAAGAGCCAGAGAAAAAGCCGCTTTAGAGCAAGCAACTCGTTTAGATCAAAAGCCGGGATAATTTCCAAGTTAATTTGCTAGCTCTAATACTAAATCTGTAATATATCAGGTTTGTTTATATGTTATTCGTAAGGGTGGCTAATAACATGAATATTACCTACAAAGGCGATTTAGTTGATGTTGATTGGGAGGAAATGAAGGCAACATTAATCAAGGATAATTTTCATAACGGACGAACTACAGAGCAATTGAAAACATCTTTTAAAAATAGTTATTCGACATGCATTGCTTATGCCGATAAACAAATTGTAGGTACAGCCAGAGTGTTATCTGATGGAGTGTGTAATGCTTACATTGTAGATGTTTGGACTTATTCATAGTTTCGTCGTCGGGGAATTGCTCGAAAAATGATGGAGATTTTCCTATAAAAATTGCCAGGACAACACGTTTACTTATTTACCGATGACTCTGTTTATTTTTACAAAAAATTGGGATTTCAATAACAGCCTACAGGATTAGCTAAAGTAATGGGAAAATGGTTAGTGAATGAATGATTATTTAGTGATAGTTTTCCGGAAAACTATATACTAATATCAGCGCTTGCCATTCTAATTAAAGTTTAATGACATATTCGTAAATCTCTGCCATTGTCAGATTTAAGCCTACTGATTCTAACTTTAAGGTGTCATCTCTACCCAAGGTTTGCATTGACCAATTTCCTTTAGTATCTTGGCGGTAAACTTCTACTTGGATTTTGTCTTGAGAGATTAACACATATTCTTGTAAACTGTCTAAGCTTTGGTAGTTCAGTCGTTTTTCTCGTTTATCTGTAGTTGCAGTAGAATCAGATAGAACTTCTACAATTAAACTTGGGCGAGTTTTAAAGTACCTTTCTCTGTCTTCAGGGTCGCAGGTAACTAAAAGGTCGGGATAATAGAATATATCAACCTTTTTTACGGTGACTTTGACTTTCATATCTGAGACAAAAGCACGACAGTCAGTCCCGCGCAAATGAGGACGCAATAAGGCGTAAATATTGCCCGTAATTAGGTTATGTTCTTCACTAGCACCCGCCATTGCAAAGATTTGACCACCCAAGTATTCATGGCGAATAAAGCTAGATTCTTCGGCTTTAAGGTATTCTTCAACGCTTAGGTAGCTTAATGGAACTGACATAGATTGTTGAACTTTGCAATTCAATTAGTATATGATATTTATTTAAATTATATTGATAAATAGCTCAACTCAGATTGTGAGGCAAGTACCTTAGCTATGCTTCTATATTTGTTTCTGTAAAAAATACCGTTTATGCTCTTGCGGGTAGTTTTCCAAGACTCCAAATATCTGATAACCAACTCGTTCGTAAAAACCTAATGCTTGAAAACTGAAGGTATCAAGCCATGCATGACCGCAATGACGTTTTTTGGCTTCTTGTTCTGCTTTAAGCATTAGTTCCCGTCCGTATCCTTGACCGCGCAGCGATTCAGCAACCCACAGGTGAGAAATAAACAGCCATCCCCAGTGTGTTTCACCGACTAAACCACCGACAATTTCACTGTTAGCATCTCGAATCAAGATAACCAAGGGATATGCAACATCCTCTTGCTTTTGACTATTGTTGTTGTAGTCGAGAATCTTACCGACAACAGTACGAATATCCTCTGCGGACGGATTATCTTCAACCGTTATTGTTAAATTAGTCATTCTCCTTGTCCCCCCATCTCCCCATCTCCCTCTTCTTCCCTGTCGCTATAGATAATAGAATAGAAACTCAACCTTTATATTGCCTTCAACTACTAGAAGAAAGAAATTTAGTAGTAAATTTGACAGAATTGGATCGACAAAAGTCTGTACGAAGCTTGTAGCATCGATAACGCTTGTGATATTTCCTATGAATTCCCGGATTCGCTTTTTAATGTGTGCCCCTGACCACTATGATGTGGACTATGTGATTAACCCCTGGATGGAAGGGAATATTCACAAGTCATCACGCGATCGCGCTGTGGAACAGTGGCAAAAACTTCATCACGTCCTTAAAGAACACGCCATTGTCGATTTGGTACAACCCCACAAAGGTGTGCCTGATATGGTGTTTACCGCCAACGCTGGCTTGGTCCTGGGAAATACTGTTGTCCTCAGTCGCTTCTTCCACAAAGAGCGTCAGGGAGAGGAGCCTTACTTTAAACAATGGTTTGAAGAACAAGGTTACACAGTCCATGAACTACCGAAAGATTTGCCCTTTGAAGGTGCGGGAGACGCACTTCTAGATCGAGAAGGACGCTGGTTATGGGCGGGATACGGTTTTCGTTCAGAATTAGATTCTCACCCCTACTTAGCCAAATGGCTGGATATCGAGGTGCTGTCTTTGCGACTGATAGATGAGCGCTTCTATCACCTGGATACCTGCTTCTGTCCGTTGGCGAATGGCTATTTGCTGTATTATCCTGGCGCTTTTGATTCTTACTCGAACCGCTTAATTGAAATGCGAGTCGCACCAGAAAAGCGGATTGCGATTGAGGAAGCTGACGCGGTGAACTTCGCCTGTAATACGGTGAATGTGGATCACATCGTCGTTATGAACAAGGCTAGCGATGCTTTGAAAACAAGCCTAGTCGAAGCAGGTTTCCAAGTACTTGAAACGCCGTTGACGGAATTTCTCAAAGCAGGTGGCGCAGCTAAATGTCTGACGCTGCGGGTAACGGAACCAGTACGCGAAGAAGTTCACGCCAATGTTTCGGTAGAAAGTCGCATCATTCGCTTAGAAGGACACTTGCTCGATTCTGGCTTAATTAACCGCGCTCTGGATCTAATTGTAGACACAGGCGGTAGTTTCCAAGTGCTGAATTTCAACTTGGGAGAACAGCGACAAAGTACCTCAGCTGCTGAGGTGAAGGTGTCAGCGCCTTCGCATGAGGTGATGGAAGAAATTGTATCTCACCTAATTGATTTGGGTGCGGTAGATTTGCCCCAAGATGAGCGAGATGCCAAACTGGAACCTGTACCCCAACCAGGGGTTGCACCGGATGATTTTTATGTCAGTACGATTTATCCTACCGAAGTGCGGATTAATGGTCAATGGGTGAAGGTGCTTTCGCAGCGGATGGATGGCGCGATCGCTATTAGCCAAACTCCCAACGGTTTATTAGCGCAGTGTAAACTTTTACGTGATTTAGAAGTCGGCGAACAGGTAGTTGTCGATGTGCAAGGTATCCGCACCATCCGCAAACCTGAATCGCGGGAACAACGCAATGCTCAAGAATTCAGCTTTATGTCGTCAGGTGTTTCCAGCGAAAGGCGCGTGGAAATAGTCGTCGAGCAAGTAGCGTGGGAACTACGTAAAATTCGCGATACAGGCGGTAAAGTAGTTGTCACAGCGGGACCTGTTGTGATTCACACTGGCGGCGGCGAACATCTGGCGCGACTAATTAGAGAAGAATATGTACAGGCGCTGTTGGGTGGAAATGCGATCGCTGTCCACGATATCGAGCAAAATATGATGGGGACTTCCCTCGGTGTGGATATGAAGCGGGGTGTCGCTGTGCGCGGTGGACACCGCCATCACCTGAAGGTAATTAATACTATCCGCCGTTATGGTAGCATTGCTGCATCTGTGGAAGCAGGGGAGATTAAGGGTGGCGTGATGTATGAGTGCGTCCGCAATCATGTACCATTCTGCTTAGCAGGTTCGATTCGCGATGATGGTCCTTTGCCAGATACCCAGATGGATTTGATTAAGGCTCAGCAGGAATATGCCAGACTGCTCAAAGGTACAGATATGATTTTGATGCTCTCATCGATGCTGCACTCAATCGGTGTGGGAAATATGACTCCGGCGGGTGTGAAGATGGTTTGTGTGGATATTAATCCGGCGGTGGTGACTAAGTTAAGTGACAGAGGTTCGATAGAATCTGTTGGTGTGGTGACAGATGTGGGGTTGTTCCTTAGTCTGTTGGTGCAGCAGCTGGATAAGTTGACTAGTCCGTATACTGCTAAGGTAGGTTAGGAAAAGTCTCACGCAAAGCCGCAAAGGCGCAGAGGTAAGAAGGGGAATGCAAGGAGTCGCTTTCAAAAGACAGTTACAAATCCGTTGGGTCAGTTTTATTGCTGACTTTCTGTTGGCGGGGATGGTTGTGGGACCGCTAGCGGCTCCCTTTCTTGCTGCGTCTGGGGTGTGGTTGCTTCCGGGTATTGCGGACATCATTTATTTCATGGGAAATCATGTTTGTCCGCAACCAAATATGGGGTTAGATTTGGCACCACCTTTTATCATGGCTGTGTGTATGCGCTGCTATGGTACGGTAACGGGTTTGTTGATTACTCGTTTGCTGTATGGGGTGACGGGGGGTAAGGGTTTTTACTGGTTAAGTCAGTATGGCTGGAGTGGTGCGGCGACTTCTTGTGTGTTGATGATGGCTTATGGGTTGGAATTGGCGGCGGAAGTTTTGGATTGGTGGAGTTTTAATAATTACGTTGTCACGCCTTTTGGTTTGATTACCGGTTTGGCATGGGGGTTGTTTACGATGCCGATATTACACGGTAAATATCTAAAGAATGGCATTAATCGGCAGCCCAAAGCCTAAGGAATTGCGAATGAACAGCAGTAAAGCGAGTACGGCGATAAAAAAGGCAGTACACATAATATCCTGGGCAAAGGTGGAGAGTTTCTCCCGCCAAAGTCCATAAAGGTTGACGATGTACAAAGGCATATCGCTGAGTGCGATCGCGACAATTGCGCCGACTGTACCGAAATGGGAAAATGCCAGAGGTAATCCCAAACCAATAACCGTAAACCCAGCTAAATTACTTTGGGCGTTGTATAAGGGTTTGCCAATTGCTATCAAAGCGGGGCTGATAGTGTAAAATAATACAGAAAACCAAATACCGCACGATAGAATCGGCATCATCCAGGTGGCATCGGTATACCTTTTATCATAAAGTACAGCGATGACTAAATCGCCAACACTGACTAAACCAGCTAATACCACCGCAAATCCCAATAGTATTAACCGACGTTGGCGGAGAATTTTGGCTCGCAGAGTTGAGCGAGGCTGGTCAAGAGAGTTGGAAATAGTCGGATAAATAACTTTATAGCTAAGACTTTTAATTAGTTCTCTGGGTATGCCTGCTAGGGTATAAGCTATTGTATAAACCCCTAAAATTTTAAAAGATAGTAGTTTAGCCAGAATAAGGCGATCGGCTTGCTCATTCAAAAACGTTATGGCTGTGGCGACAAACATCCATTTCCCGAAAGATAGAATCTCGCCTACTGCTTGCCGATCCCAAGCGAAGCGATTGGAATATCCTGGTATTAACCAATGGCTGCCTACCATTCTATATATTGCGCCGGAGACTGCGCCAATAGCTAAAGCCCAGACACTTCGATTTAACCAGGCAGCGAGAATCATGGTAGACAGAGTTAAGATTTGCACCGTCATCTCGAATCGGGTCATCCTACCCAAGTCGATGCGGCGGTGCAAAGTATGTATGGTAGTGGAACTAAAGCCATCGAAAACTGAGGTCAGTCCCACAATCGGAATTAACAACAACAGGCGCTGGTCATTGTAGAACTTTGCCGCCGGAAAGGAAATCAGTAAGAAAAACAACCAGAGTATCCAGCCGCGAATTGCTTGTAGCGTCCAAGCTGTATTCAGAAAAGTTTGCTCCTCGCCGCGTTTATTGTTGACAATACTTTGAGGAATGCCTAAGTCTGAGAATAAATCTATGCCTGCTCTCAGGGTATTGACCACAGCCATCAAACCAAAAAACTCTGGTACTAGCAAACGAGTCAAGACGAGGTTGCTGCCAAACCGGAGTATTTGAGCAGATCCATAACCAAAAAGTGTCCAGATTGCACCACGGATAGCACGCTTTTTCAGTGTTGTCATAATTTGTTTAAAGAGTGACTCGGCTAGTTGACTTGGGTCTTAGTTAGTTTTTACACCTCGCCTAGTTGGTAGTTATTCTCAGCAAGCTGAGAATTTTCTGGGGTAGATCGAAACAAATTCGCCAATTTGCTTGCTTCTTCAGCCACATTGTGCTGTGCTTTCACGGTTGCCGCCCCAGCTTTACCCATTTGCTCTAGATGTTCTGTTGGCTGTTGCAGCACTTCACGCATCGCTGCTGTCAAAGCTTCCACTGAACCTGATGGAACCAACCAACCGTTGATTCCTGGCTTTACCAGTTCGGGAATCCCAGCTACATAAGTGCTAATTACCGGACGTGACAACGCTAAAGCCTCCATAATGACTACAGGTAGCCCTTCGGCAAAGCTAGGCTGAATCAAAGCACGGGAATTGATCATATATTTTTGCACTTCGGCACCACTAGCCCAACCAGTAATTTTTACCTGCGCTTCCAAGTTGTAGTCTTTGATTAAACTTTCAATTTCCGGTCTTAAAGAACCATCTCCTACCAAAGTCAAATTACACGGCAAATTTTCCTCTGCTAGTTGCTTGACTGCTTGGAGGAGCAACAGTTGTCCTTTTTCTTCACAAAGGCGACCGACGCAGACCAAGTTTGGCTGAGATGATATTCTTGTTGTGAGTTGGTGGAAAAAATTATTGTCTACACCACAACGAATCACATGAATTTTTTTCCACTGCTGGTGCGAGCACCAGCGATAAAGCTGACCTTTGCTGAACAAGCTGATTGTGACTACAAATGCAGCTCGATTTATCTTTTCCCTCAGCGCTAAACTTTCGGGTTGATCGAATTCGTATGGTCCGTGAACCGTAAAGCTGTAGGGCGGTCCACCTAAGGCATCACACAACATCGCTACTGTGGTGGGGTTGGTTCCAAAGTGAGCATGAATGTGAGTTATCCCCAATTTGCGAAACCAACCTAGCAGCACGCAAGCTTCTGCTAAGTAAATAATATGGTATAATATGCCTCGCTCGGAAGCCCAACCAACCCTAAGAGCTAACGATAAACTTTTTAACCAGGGAATTGGTCGAGCGATCGCCACGCTTAACAAGTTAAACAGCAACCCCAGAATACCTACACCCAAAACTATTTGAGTCTTTTGGAATTCCTCTTTGTCCTCTGGGTCTACCAATTGAGTTTCGCACTTTCTAATCGAAAAGCGTGCTACTTCCAAACCGCAATCCTCAATTGCAGCTATTTCTCTGCGAATAAAGCTGTGACTAGCCTTGGGATATTGATTGACTAGATAAGCAATTTTCATTTTCACCTCAGATGCACAGCAACAGTCTCACACTCAATCAGGCGTCTGGCAAAATTTACTAATTATCAAGGTTTTGCACCTGAAACTCATAAAAATTGTTATGAACTATAAACTACTTAGTATTGAAATCAGTATCTTTACTAATTTTTGTTAATCCCAAGATGTAACAATAATCTTTTCCCTAAGTAAAATCAATTTACTTGTATGAAGTTAGTCTTTAGATTTGCTTGTACTTTTGTAAATTTATGGTAAATATTGAGTTAATAATCTTGATACTCTAGAAAAGACCTGTTGCAAATAAAACCATAACTTCATCTGAGCGCTTGCGCTCACCAACCAAGAAAAATCTTCTGTTGCCTGTTTACACATCGGCACTAACGCCCTGTTTTTCCTAAGAATTTGACCAAGAGGCGTTAGTATGAAGTAGC
>CAXTNZ010000020.1:12526-33432 GCA_964245695.1 uncultured bacterium
ATTCAACCAAAGTTCGCTGGCGTTTGAGCAACCGGGAAATGTGAAACAAAATTTGACCTTGCACTTGCGGGAATTTACCTAAAACGCAAAACCAAGCGTAGAGAACTGCATCGCCGGAATTGAAACCACGTTGCTGAGTGTGTTTATATACCTTATATCCTAAATATGTATAAATAATTAACAGTAACAGAATGCTAAAACCGAAAGTTAAAGGTGAAGTCGCAACAGCCAAGAGCGGTAACAGCAAACCCCAAAACCAAATACTGCGGCTTTCTTTGACCCAATGCCGTTCAGGAGTGCGACCGTGGAGCCATGACCCTTCAGCATATGCATGACCTGCACGCAGCGATCGCTTCCACCACTGAGAGAAGCGGGTGATTTGAGCATCGTGCAAAGTCATTTCAGCATTTATACGTAATATTTTTCCACTGTATTGACGCAATCGCACACACAGTTCTGGTTCTTCACCGGCAATTAAAATAGGATTGAACCCTCCTACTTGTTTAAGTGCGTTTACCCGCATCATCGCATCGCCACCACAAGCTTTCGCTTCCCCAACCGGAGTATCCCACTCGATATCGCACAAACGATTATAAATCGAGTTATTAGGAAATTCTTCCCGCCGCCGTCCGCACACTACTACAACGTCGGGGTGTGCAACCATTTCACTTGCTGCACGTTGCAGCCATCCCTGGACTACCCGACAGTCTCCATCCACAAACTGAACAAATTCGATATTCGGATTTACTTGTAATAAATGTTCAAACCCGGCATTTCTAGCACGAGCCGCAGTAAACGGAATTGATAAATCTAGTTCTACTACATGAACGCCAAGCGAGCGAGCTAACGCCACACTACCATCTGTGGAACCGGAATCTACGTAGACAACGGTTATCCCTTCGCCCAGCACTGATAGCAAGCACTCTTTGAGACGATTTCCTTCATTGCGTGCGATCGCAACGACTCCAATTTGCTGCACTATGAAACCTCCTGCAAGCGTCAAGATTCTGCTTAACTTTCTCTGAAGCTCAAACAGCTATGATTTTAGTGAATTTCTCTCACTGCAATAGTTATAAATTTTTATACATAATACCTCAAATTTCCAGTCTGCTTAATTTCATTTAATCATACAGACAGTTTAATTCAGAACAAGGCTATTTTTTTGTATAACAATATACTCATTATTATCTCAACGTTTCAATTTATTGGCAAAAAAGTAGCTATTTGTAACTCCTCTTGATTGATTTCACTGAGATTATCTGTAGAGCTATATAGTTTCTTCATATTATCTTCATAAAAATGCCGAATAACTTTAAATTTTATTTAAAATTAAAAAATAATAATAATCTGTACAAAGGTAAAATTTGGTGTAAATCAAGAAAACACTGACGCTGTGTTATTTAGCAAGCAATACGTACGTACCTTGTTGAAGCTAAATCTCAGAAACTTTGGAACAGTAAAACCAAAGGCTTAAGCAAACAGTGTAAACCTTGTAAAACAAGGCTTTTCAGTTAAATACAACAAAGCTCAATAGGAGCAGGATCGGGGTACGGCATCTACATGTGGGTATAACTAATGCAGAGCAAAATCGTTGTATTGACTTAAAGTTATCTGATTTTCACCATAATAAGGCTGAGATTGCATGTTCGTCAGAGGAGCTTTCAGAATCGCAAACGTTAGAGCAGATTGCAAAGCGTTCAGTTCTTTGGGGGCTGGCATAAGTGTCATTTAACTCAATCGAATTCTTTGTTTTTCTGGCAATTACTTATTTGCTGTACCGCATCCTTCCTTTTCGCGGGCAAAACATGATGTTACTGATTGCCAGCTACGTATTTTATGGCTGGTGGGATGTACACTTACTTTATCTAATTGTTTTATCAACCGTAATAGACTTCTGCTGCGGAGCGATGATTGACTCAGGTCGCTTGAGTCGCTTTAACCGTAACTTGGCATCGTTGTCAGTTATCGTTGCAGCCGTTGTTTTTGATACATTGCAATGGGATGCAGTTGAGATTAGAACATCTCCAATAGCGGTATCAGTAAACTGGTCGCAACTTTTACCCAGCGCTGGAACAGGGTGGTTAGTGCTGGTGGGGACGTTGTTGTTAGTTGCGCTTGCCAAAGTGTTGTACCCGCGATGTGTTGCACTCAAAGAGGAGAAACGCCGCCAACTATTTTTGTGGGTGAGTATATGTGCCAATTTGGCTATACTCGGATTCTTTAAGTACTTCAATTTCTTCATTGAGAATGCAGAGGCGCTGATTCGTGCTTTTGGCATCCCAGTGGAATCTTTGCACTTAAACTTGCTTTTGCCGGCGGGAATTTCGTTTTACACCTTCAAGGCAATCAGCTACGCCATCGATGTTTACCAAGGTAAGATGGGGGCGTATTATAACTTCCTTGACTTTGCCTTGTTCTGGGCTTTCTTTCCACCGCTGCTGGCAGGTCCGATTGACCGAGCATCGCACTTGCTGCCGCAGATATCAAATCCGCGCCATCTGAGTTTTCAGCAATCAGCCGAGGGCGTCTTCCTGATTTTATTTGGTTTGTTTAAGAAGGTAGCGATCGCCGATGGAGTTGCCACTTCAGTCAGTGCCGTTTATCAAACTACCGGAGCAGTTTCCTGGATTGATGTTGTCGCAGCAACTTTCCTCTTCACCATCCAAATATACTGTGATTTTTCTGGCTATTCCGATATTGGCAGAGGCGTATCCAAACTCTTTGGCATCGAGCTAATGCTTAACTTCGATCTGCCTTATTTCTCGAAAAATCCCAGCGAGTTTTGGCGTCGTTGGCATATCAGTCTATCTAGTTGGCTGCGAGACTACCTTTACATTCCCCTAGGTGGAAACCGTAAAGGCGAGGGTAGAACTTACCAAAATCTCATGACCACAATGGTGCTTGGGGGGCTGTGGCATGGGGCAGCATGGAACTTTGTGCTGTGGGGATTTTATCAGGGAGGATTGCTATGTTTGTATCGCGCCTTCACCCCCAAGCAAACTACCAAGCAAGTATTATACAGTAAAAATTTCGGATTTTTACGGGGAGTGGCGGCAACTGTGCTGTTCTTTATTATCACTTGCTACGGATGGCTGCTATTTCGCGCCACTTCTTTAACTCAAGTCGTTACCTTCACCAAAATACTGTTTGTGGATTTCGGAAATTTTGCCCTCAGTATGCCAAAGCCGCCACTGGCAGCAGTGTTAGGCATTCCGATATTGTTTGGCTACGAACTTCTCCAATACATGGCGCTTAAGCCAAATTTTAACCGTCGCTTTTCCATACCAGCGCGTGCAGCCTTTTACGCCACACTCATCTTCATTTTGTTAATGGGAGCAAGTAATGCGCCTGCACAATTCATATACTCTCAGTTCTAAGAAGAAGTTACCTAGCAGTAAGACAATCACTAAAACTGTCGTAACCGGACTGTGGATTTTTTTATTCCTATTGGTGATTGACTTTGCAGTCAACTTTCTGTTTCCTTACCCGTTAGATCCACACATCTCGCCTAAAGAACTCAGCCTCTACTTTAACTACGGACGCTCCATCGAAGGCAAGCTTTCACAGATGGTGGGAGCAACGGATGAGTCAAGTTCAGCCCTCGCACAAGCTGGTTGGTTAGATCCAGACTCATGGAAAAAGTTAAATTTACCGACTAATCCGGCAAAGAATGAAGATTTGCTAGTTGCCGTCTATGGAATGTCATTCTCCAACCAAGTGGCGGAGGCAATCAAGCAAATCGATCCGAAAATGGCATTGAGGATGATTGCAGCACCAGCAGCACCGCCGAACTACTCATTCGCTGCATACAACGTAGATCGAGGTAGACATCAAGCCGATGTTGTCATGCTGGGAGTTCTCGCTTCTAGTGTCAAAGGACTGGACACCATGAATGGCATGACATGGCAGTTTGAAGGACCTGCTCCTTACACCTACCCAAGATACTTCCTAGAAGACGCCAAGCTGAAGGAGGTTTCGCCAACTATCACATCCGAGGCTCAACTTCGCGCCGCTTTTGCGAAGAAGCAGCAATGGAATGCATTCATCAACCAGTTGCAAAAGAATGATAAATTCTTTAATTCGTTTTTGTTTAAAGGGAATTTTCTCGACAATTCCGCAATTGTTCGCCTGATTCGTAGAGCTTGGGGACAACGTCATCAAAAGGAGATAGAAAAGCAAATTTATAGTGCAAATGGATTCGCCGAATCTGAAATCCAGGTTCTGAGGGCAATAGTTACTGATTTTGCCGCTGATGCCAAGAAGGATGGCAAAATGCCAATTATACTTCTCCTCAACGATCGCGGGTATGATGACCATTTGTTCCAAGCACTATCTGGGACGCTCAAGAGTGCTGCTATTCCGTATGTAAGCACCCATAACATTGCTCCAGCTACTAACTTGGCGAACTTCATTTCTGATGGACACTTTGTCAAGAGTGCCAACAAAGAAATAGCCAAAGCTGTAATCAGGTTAATCAATGACCATTTTCATAGGCGCTGAATCGGGGCTATGAGGCATTTTTGTAAATAGCATAGAAACAATACAACCGACATTGAACAAATTGTATGAGTGTTAGTGAGTTAGTTTCCAACCAATACTATATTTACATCACGCCAGAAGAGGGGCTAATCCCTTGGGATATATACGACCCCAATCCAGCAAACTGCGGCTTCGTTGCTTATTTCGGTAAAGTTTTCCAAGCTGTGGAAAAGCACTTGGAGAAAAGAGGTCTAACATTCTACGTCACAATGACCGAAATGCATCAACTCCCATCCTATGGGGAAAATGTGATTGTCGTAATACTAGGAGACGAGTTGTCTCGCATACCAAAGTATGTTCACAAGGTAGGCGCGATATTCAAGTGTTATGGTACGCGGCAAATACTTGGATGCAATCTTTTGCTCAAGCCTTCTTATCTGAACTTAGTGATGACAATTCAATTTCTGAGAAACTGGGTTTTACGCCAGCCTTTTATGGTGAATTATCAGTTGTACAAGTTTAAAAGCTGGCTATCGGGTAAAGGCAAAATTACTCCCATCTACGATATTCCTTTGGGATACTACAACTCAGAAGAACTGCCAATCAAGGATATGGAAGAACGCCTTTATGATGTCTTTTTTTCTGGTAGTTCATTACACGAACGCTATCCCATATGGTCTTGGCAGTACTGGTTAAAAACTCCAAAAACCGTTTCTCGAAAACAAATGATAGCGAGTGTAAATAAATTCAAGGAAAAACATCACGAATTTAGAGTAGAATCTTCGATAACTCAGGCTTTTGGTGCTGCTAGTACTAGTCAAGCTGCAAGCTATAGCGAAAGAATGATGAACACGAAAATATGTCTCGTTCCGAGAGGGACTACATTTGAGACATATCGCTTTTTTGAGGCTATCAAATGTGGTTGTATCGTTGTGACAGAAGCTTTACCTTCCCGGTGGTTTTATGATGGTTCTCCTGCTATTCAGATAACAGATTGGCGAGAGCTTGAAAATCTACTGGAAAAGCTGCTGCAAAACAAGCAACTAATGGAAGAAATACACCAACAATCTTTGAATTGGTGGGAGACAAAATGTTCGGAAGCTGTTGTTGGTGAGTACATTGCTGAGAAATTGAACTCATTACTAATTTAGGCGGTAACGAGCAATACCTAGCAGACGGCGAGTATGACGAACCCCAGCATCGAACAGCGCCAGGGGTAAGCCTTGTAGAGTGGGATGACCTGCTGACAGCACTGCAAGGAGCCTTGCGGGAAAGGTCAAGACATCCATCCAGGGTGCGTCCTCCTCGATCTGCTGCCGATATTGGCGAGCGATTGATGTATACGGAGAGAGTTCTAGGTGGATGCGCTCATAATACCTACGCAGCCCCTTTTTCAGTGACTCCTGAGAACTCCAGATCGCCGCCGGAGAAAGTGCCATTTCCCAAGGCTTGCGACCCATCGAGTGGACTAACGCTGGCAGACCTTGACCTTTTAGGAGCGTTTGCAGTCGTTCGGTGGGGGTGTAGCCGGCAGGTCCGTAACATTGTGCAATATCGATTCCGCGTTTTAGCATCTCTACAGGGACATGGGAAAATTCTCCGGAACCGAGAAGGGCGGTGAGTACCTCTTGATCCCCAAGCATATGCAAGGGGCGTTGGTAGTATGGCTGGCGCTGTACTTGAATGTAAGTAGGGTCATTGAGCATCGCTTGCCAAGTCTTGAGGAGTTCTACGTGGTGGGGAGTCACTCGGACGATTCCCGTATTTATCGTGGTGGGAAAACTTCGACTTGATTTAAGTCCCCAAGCAACGGTGCGGTGCGTTCCTCCTTGATACTGTCCCCAGTAATCCTCTTGAGTAGCAACCAGGGTATCGTCGTTAAGGTTTTGGAATAACGAGCGGAAATCCCGATTAACGATAATGTCCGAGTCAATCCAAACTACTTCCGGATGACCTTCGTTGAGACGGCGCAGCAGAATTGTCGGTTTCACGTTCCAACCTACCTCGGCTAGATCGTCCTCGGCAAGAAGCTTTGCATTAGGTTGGACTTCAGCCCAACGGCGAAAGGAGGCGGGCGGTTGGGGACAAGTGATGATGACGGGAATGTCTGGACAATGACGGGCTAGACTCAACACGGTGAGCTTAACTCCGATGAGGTACTGTGGACGATCCTCGTAAATGCAGACGATCATGATTTCAGTCTCTCAATTGGATTCCGGTTCACGATATTATTGAAAAGTTCGTTTGCCTGTTGCAGATGCAAGACAATTGCATCTCATTAAACTGCACCTGAAATAGTCTCATTCTACAGAACTAATTGGTTTCCCGCCTAAATTTATCACTACACCTGAGACTATCTCAATATTTTACTTTCTTTGCTAGTTTCAACTCGTTTATAGAGGCGTATCATGACGGAAAATACTCAAATTACTTTCGTTTGCTGCGTTGAGTCCGGCTCACTGGAAATACAAACTGTACGGATGATAGAGAGCCTGCGCCGATGGGGAGGAAAATTTGCCTCGGCGCCCATATTTGCAGTAACGCCTTGCTTTGGACCTCCGCTTGCCAAAAAGACACATCAATTTTTTGACAACTTCCAAGTGGAATATCTTAGTTTTCAAAATAAAGGCAAGTATTCTTGGAACAAATTTTTGAATAAGCCTTCTGCCCTAGCTGCTGTACAAAAGGTTGCTACAACTGAATGTATTGGTTGGTTAGACAGCGATTTACTTATTGTGGACGAACCAGACAAACTCACCCTCAACCAAGGGGAAAGTTTTCTCGCCTGCGCCTCAGACAAAAATATTGGCACTACAGGACCAGAAGACCCTAATGAACCGTATTGGCGGGAGATTTGCAAATGTGTAGGCGTTGAAATTGAAGACCTACCCTGGATTAATACAGAGTACGAAAAAGTGCGTATCCGTTTATATTGGAACAGTGGAATTTTTGTTTATCGTCGTTCAACAAATTTTGCTGACCATTATTTACAAACATTTATTGAATTGTGCGATTCGTATATAGCTTCTCAGAATTCCGGATTCTTTTTCAATGACCAAATTGCTTTAGGCTTGACTATGGTCAAGATGGGAATTCCTTGGCGGGCGTTGCCTTACTCTCACAACTATCCTATGGGCAGTAAGACGCACTCTTCTTGGTACAAGGAAGAAGAACTTCGGGCAGCTAAGATAGTTCACTACCATGATTCTATGTGGCCTTGGTTCTGGGAAACATTTATAGAATGTCTCTCAAAAACTCACCCACCTGTAGCTGATTGGCTGACTTCTATTGGTGCGATGAAAAATGAAGCTCCTTTGCCGTCGCGTTCTATCAAAAAAATAATTGACTTTACAAGGTCACGCAAAGAGTTGGCTTATAAGAAAGCTTGTAGAGTAATTTAATCAAAATTAAAAAGAGTGCATTTCACCGTGTCACCCTGTTTTCAACTGACTGGGTTGCTTTCTTATCAGTACGGAAAGCGCGGTGGACACATACAAAACCCAATATATATTTGCTAGACGTAGTAGGTAACTTTCCGTCATGTTATTCATTGCTAAAAAGATGAGAAATGCCAAAGGCCAAAGGTCTTCTGAATTCTTAGTCGCGTAAGCTCGTTTCAGTGCCCGACCAAAGGCTGTAACGTAACTAAGTAGAAAAAGTGATAAGCCGATAAAACCAACATCAAGTGCGAAATCAATAAAGCCATTGTGAGCATGAGGTGCGACAAAACCATTCCCAAGTGCCTGACCTGCTTCTTTTGCATACGTACTTCCTGGTGCCCAATATGCACCACGACCAAAACCTAACCAGGGTCTCTCGTTAAGCCTCAATAAAATAACACTCCACAATATTGTTCTTCCAGTTAAAGTAGGATCTCTTCCCAAGCCACTTATGATATCTACCCAGTTACTGATAACTAATGTACCCACACATCCTAAAACAAGAACTCCAAGGTCTAAAAAAACTACGGTAATCTTTCCCCGCCACCGAAAGTTACGATAGAAAAGTAAAATTAATATAATAAGGAAATATACAACAAGGGAAGTTTTGGAAGTAGACAGCAGGATCATTGTTAACGATAGACTAATACCTGCCCACTTATAAAGGCGATGTTGTGGCTTGTCGATAGGCAGACAAAAAAATGCTAACGAGCTGATAATCATCATGCTGCCAAAGGTATTCTTATACTCGTAGATTCCTCTCCATGCTCCTGGATGATCAACTTGATGTATGGCAACAGAAGGTAGTACCAGAGCGCAAACGATACTGAGCAAAGCTCCTATAGCGAATGTGCAAGCAATTAGTCGTACTTGCTCTTTCAAGCTAAATCGTGTGGCAAAATATAAGCTAAACGAGGTCATTTGCAAAACCTCACGGCTATTTTTCAGAGTGAATTGTATATCCTTTGACCAGATAAACGATAGCAAGATTATTAGTGTTAATATCAAGAGGATCTTATCTTGACTAACTGTGCGTAGGGCATCTTTCCAGTTGAGGCAAATTAACAGCAGCGAAGTTAGCCAAATAAAATATCTGAGTGGTGTTGTAATGATGGTTGGAAGTAACGGACCAGTTGATAAGGTTAAGCCTATGTCAAAGGCTCCTGTGAAAAAAGTTAACCCGATAATTACGAAGTATTTCTCAGCAATTTCTAGAGATTTTATTTTCATAAATTTATATTGCTTAATTGAATTAAAATAAAATATAAAAAGTTAGATAAATTTAATATATGGACACTTATATTGTGGGAGTAAAAAATAAATTGGATAAGCTAACTACAAAAAATGGTAAACTTAGTATATGAAGCACTTGCTCACCTAAATAGAGAGAGTTTTGGTAAATATCAGTAAATGTACGTATTAAATCTAATATAGTTAGATTTAATATGCTTGGAGTTACCTTAGCAAAAAATCGCTTACAAAGGAAACTTTAATAAACCTCACACTGCTTTTCTTGCTCTCGTTGCCCGGTTCCACGTAAGAATGCTTTGAGAGAGGCGGAACCTCTGGTTACTGTTGGTTCCAAAAGAATGCATTCCCACGCTATGCATGGGAACGACAAACGAGAATAAAGCGGGGTTGTAGGGTATCATCCCCGATTAATTTGCCTACAGTATCATTAGATTTATTGCATAAATATCTTTTTACCTCACGCACTCGCAAGCATTGGCGCAGAGAAAAAGAGTAAATTTAGGAATGAGTGCTCATAGGTCTATTGTATTTGCCAGGTATTTTTTCGGCATTGGGATGCACCCAATTTTCACCGTTGGCTACTTATGATCGTTAACTTATTGACATCTTGTTGTGCCTGAATTGTCAGCAGGATAGATTTAAGGGCAGATCCCCAACTTTTCGTATTGTCGTAAAACTGCTCTTGCGCTATCACGCAAGCCTGTCTCTTTTGTTCATAAAGCTGGCGATCGCTATATAACGCAAGCAACGCATCACCGTAAGCCTGAACATCATTGGGAGGAACCTCGACTACCGCGTCCCGCACATAGGACAAAGCTGGACAGACTGCTGAGGTAACAACCGGACGACCCGACAAAATACTTTCACACACAACCCGGTTGAAACCCTCGATAAAATCTGTGCGAGTCGGTACGATGACAACGTGGGAGCGACTAAACATTTCCCGCATTTGCGCCTTAGAGCAGTATCCATGACAAATAAAGGAGTTATCAACACCAGCTTGCTTTGCAGCCAGACGCAAAGACTCAAGAGCCGAGCCTTCGCCACAGATGTCAAAAATGATATCTTGTCTACCAAGAGTGGCAAAACGCTGGGCAATTTCTAGCAAATCAAACACGCCCTTATTTTGCTCAACCCGACCTGCAAATAAAACCCAAAAAGGCGTAGACGCGGAGCGGCTTGTCGTCAGACATCGCACTAAAGTTGATGGTTCAGGGATGTTTGCGAAGTCGGATCGACGATAGGTAGAAAAGAATTCAAAAATCGGTTGATGTTTACCGCCAGTCAGATGGGAAATCTGCTCAGCTACGTCCTGCGAAGCCACTAGTATCGCCTGACAATCATCAGCAAACAAATTACGGCTAAGTGTCAAATTCAGTTTATCTACTAAACGTGGAGGAAGGTACTTGCACCACAGGAGACAATGCAGCGATGGAATAACTTTTATCCCTATCCAGGAAAATAAAGACAAAACAAACCAATATGTTGTGCCGCTATCTGCGACGACAACATTGGCTCGAAAGCGAATGGCAGAGGCAAGTAACTGTAATCCACACCAAACCTGTCTTAAGTGATAAAAAATTCCTGAAGCTCTAGGTAATGGTACTGGGCGACGCTCAATGATAAATCGCTCGTCTTGCACAAATTCATGCTTGTTAGACTGTGCGATTACGTAACCTTTGGCATCTAAAGTTCTGCAAACTTCATAAAACTGACTTGAGAAAGTAACTGATACTTGTGAAGGAGCATCCTGACCATTAATCCAATAATTGTAAGCTTCAATAACATCTTCAGGACCAACCGCATAAAGAATCCGAAGAGGTTTAGTCATGGTGTTATGTCTCTCTTTTTAATTGCACAGCTACATCTCATTCAAACGTAGACGCTTCTTGAAGAATGCGGCGTTGTTGATTAGCTCCCGTGACTTTTAAAGCAAGATTTTCAATTTGGCGGTAAAGCGATCGCGGTAACAACCAGAGAAAATACGCAGCAGCTAAAGTCATAAATGTACGACGTGGTTCTTCCAACAAAATGCGCCAGTGGATAGATAAAGCTTGGTTGATTAATTGTACGGCTGTTGAACCATCTCGCAAAGTTACTGCCCTTCTAGCTAAATGTCGATATTGGTAAGCCATAGCGATGTTTTCCAATTCAGCCATCAATGGAGAGTAGGAACAAGCTTTTGAGAGCATTGTTTTCCAAGAATTTAACTTTTTAACCAGTTGGGCTGAATATCCTTGTGAATTTACTCTATAAAGCGTCAGGGGTTCAGGAATACCCTCAATTTTCCATTTTGTTTTAATGGCAATCCGCAGCCAACATTCAACATCTTCTGACGGGTGCAATTGCCTATCGTCATCAAAATAAAAGTCCTCTACAACACCATAAAGATTGTCTTGAAATTTAATATCTTCAAAAACTTCTCGTCGAATCACTGCCACCGAGCCATTACCAATTGGGGTGCGACAAAGTAAATCCAGTAGGGTAATTCCCTTAAGCTTAGTAATCTGATATATACCTAAAGGCTCACCCGCCTCATCAATAAAAGCAGAACGACAAAAGCTAACTCCTACTTCTGGTGAGTTATTTAGATGCTCAACGTGTTTTGCTAGCTTCTTTTTTGACCACAAGTCATCTGCATCTAAAAAAGCAAAATAGTCTCCTTTAGCATGGCGGATGCCAGTGTTTCGAGCGGCGGCAACTCCCCGATTTTCCTGACGAATAATTTTAATTCTTGGGTCTGTAAATTGTTGGCAAATTTCTATACTTCTATCAGGAGAACCGTCATCAATAAGCAGAAGTTCAAAATTTGTATAGGTCTGTTCAAGAACTGACTGCACCGTAGCTTCTATATATTTTTCAACATTGTAAACTGGAATAATCACTGAAATTTTTTTCATGGCAACAAGCCTCGTCAGTAAATTTATATAATATCAAATATTAAATATTAAAAAGTATATTTTTTCTATTTCCCGATATTAGCTCAGGCATTTGCTACAGTTATTCAAGACTATTACAGCTTGATTTAAACTCACTCAATGTTATTAGACTTTGAAGAATTGATTATTTTTGCAGGTATACCGACTGCCGTTGCGCCCACTGGAACATCGCAGAGAACTACAGCATTGGCACCAATATTTGCGCCATTTCCAATAGTGACGTTGCCAAAAATTTTCGCACCAGCACCAACATTGACACGTTTACCCAACTTTGGTGCATCAAAGGGACGATCTAGATAACGGTTTCCTAAAGTAACGCCTTGGCGAATAATACTGTCATCGCCAATCGCACAGTCTCCGTGAATTACAATCGCTCCCTGGTGTTCAATAATCACGCGGCGACCAAGTTGGACAGTGTAAGGTAATTCAATTCCATAGGTGTTGCGAACTTTGCGATATAACATACGGTAGAGAATGCTGAACGGTGCGCGAAAAAGTTTGGGTTGAATGTTCATCCTCCAAACTCCAAAACGCTGAACCGCTACTGCGCGAAATCCTGGCTTAGTCCAATCTCGTCCGTGAGCAATCCAATCTTCTTTAAGAAGTTGCCAAAGACTTAAAGTAGGAAGTCCCGCCTCGCTTGTGTTTGCTATCAACTTCGGTGATGCACTCATCTTATGGTTCCTATTTCAGTTTTTTTATTGGCTATTCAACCTGAGGGTATATCAAGGAAAGCGAGTTCTTAAAGTTGACATTAACTAACTGTGTTCTGCCTCTAATATTGAGTGAGTGGATACAGTTTAGGGTAATGGCACAGTATCTACTTTCTCAACACTATGTTCAGACCGGGAGCTATTGTAGTAAAAGTAGTTATCAGGCTCATACTTCACATCGACAGCGTTGGCAACGATTCCCAAAATATTAGCTTCAGAGCGTGCCAGTAGGGACTTAGCAGCGGTAGCAGTAGTTGAATCGACAATATCAGGTCTGACTACAATTAAGACTCCATCTACCATGTTGCCTAAAACCGCCGCATCAGCAGTTCCAACCAAGGGTGGAGTATCAAAAATAACGTAGTCATACGTTTGAGCCAACATATCAATGAAAGATGTCATGCGCTCTGAGTCTATCAATGCTTGGGGATTGGGAGGCATCACTCCAGCAGTGAGGATAGATAACTTATTTGTAATTTTTTGCACTGTTTTTGAGAAGTCATTCTCACCAACCATGACATTACTTAAACCGACTGAGTTTATTAGACCCCAAAGGTGATGTTGAGATGGCAGACGCATATCTGCATCAACTAGGAGAACTCGTCGTCCAGCTAAAGCCATTACCGCAGCTAAATTAGCAGCAACTTCTGATTTTCCCTCCCCAGAGATAGAACTTGATACAACAATTGTGCGAACTTTTTTATCTAAGCTAATAAACTTGAGATTTGCCTGAAGCATTTGGTATGCTTCATGAATTACAGTACGTGGAGTAGTTGCAACAATAACTCGCGGCGAGACTCGTTGTAAGCTAGTATCCAGATGAGTAGATGTATTATTAGTTTCAAATTTAGGAATTAGCCCCAGCAAAGTATAGCCAAACACTGCCTCTGCTTCTTTAGCTGTCTTCAATCTTCTATCGATTAAGTCAACAAAAAAGGCAGATGCCACACCAAGTAGTACACCAGCAAATCCGCCGCCTAATGATATTGCGAGTTTCTTTTTAATTTCTCCAGGACTGCTACCAACCACAGCAGATTGAATCACACGGGCATTGCCTACAGTTTGATTTTCTGCTACTTTAATTTCTTGTAGTCTTGTTATAAGGTTTTCGTAGCTTTTTTGGGCGACTGATAAGTTTCGCTCTAGTTCTCCTTGCTTTTTCTCTAAATTTGGGACAATATTAGCTCTACGCTTATAAGACTCTATGACCAAAGACAAAGCTTGTACTTTTTTTTCTAAACCCAAGCTTTGTGACTGTAATCTGACAAAATCTGATGTCAGGTCTTGCTTGATTTTCCCCATCTGCAATTGACTAGGAGAAATCGCTGCGCTATATCCTAAAGATTCGGATATTCGCTGCTGTAATAAAGAATTTAAAGCTGCTTCTTGATTCTTGAGAGTAACGATAGCTGGGTGTGCTTGTGTGTAGCGTGCTCCTTGAGCTGCTAGCTGACTTTGCACCTTTTGCAATTCACCTAAGAGTTCCTGCACACCTGGTGTCTGACTTAAAGAAGTAACATTTACAGCTCGATCTACAGGTAGATTCATTTGACGCCGTATTTCTACTTCCTGAGCTGTTACATCCGCGAGTTCAGAACGAGCCTTAGCTAATTCTTTCTCTACCTCACTTATATTTTCAACTGACTTGGTCGTCTCTTCTTTAAGCTCGATAATTTGATTTTGGAGCTTAAATTGACGAAGGGCTTCTGCTGCTTGTTCTAATTGTTTTTTAGCTCGTGGCAATTCTTTTTCAATAAATGTACCTGCGGATCTAGCTTCAGTTTTGTTATAAAGTATGTTATTGGCAATGAAGGATTTCATCACCTCATTGACTACTGCTGTAGCTAATTGAGGATCTTCAGATGTATAATCAACTTTGAGTGCGTCAGTCCCTAAGACTGACTCAGCCTTGATTTCTAGTAACTCTGGATTGAGAGGAACACCTTTTTTATCTTTCAGCTTGAGAGTATCTATCACCTGCTGTTTGATCGGCAGAGACTGCAAAACTAGAGCTTGCGTGTCTAGCGGATTAGACTCACGCTTGACGGATTCAAGATCCCCTATTTTTTCTCCTACTCCGGTGAGAGATGAGGTTCTATTTAATTGGAAAAGAAGCTGTCCACTCGCTTCGTAGGCAGGTTTTTGTATGAATAAGATAAGTCCAGCTAAAGAAGCACACGCTGCAAACACTCCTGAACCTATCCGCCAACGGCGTTTGAGAACTAGCAAATATTTTTGAACATCTATCTCTTCAGAATAGTTCTTAGTCTCCATACAAGTTACTTAATTCTAGATGAATGGGTAATTGATTTTACCAATTTAATTAGCAAATGAATACCGGGACTTAATGACCTGGGGCATGTTAACCAGAAACTGATAGAATGAGAGAATTTTCTACATTTTCTTCATATTCTTTATCAAAACCGGGGGGTTACTAAGTTTATTTGGCTTAACTGCGGACCAGGGATTCTCATAAAGTTGAAATCGTTGTTTCACAATTAACCAGATGAATGGGATGGCATCTAATAGATACCTCTTCCAGAGTCGCTTAGGTTCACTTAAAAGCCTGTAAAGCCACTCTAGACCAACTTCACTCATCCACTTTGGCGATCGCTTGACATTCCCCGCTTCAAAGTTGATTGTCGCACCAATTGCCAAGAATATCTTGACATTCTTTAATTGCTTTCTATATTTATAAATCCACATTTCCTGTTTGGGAGCACCTACACCAATTGCTAAAACTGTAGCCCCTGAAGAGTTAATCATATCGACAATCTCTTGACACTCCTTCTCGTTTTTTTCAAATCCAAACGAGGGCGAGTAGGCTGCGATGATGATATCTCGACCAACCTTTGAGTTAATCTTCTGCTGAGCAATTTTAACTACTTCTGCTTCACCACCCAGCAAAAATATTTTGATATTTTCATCCTGCTGGTAATATGTGTAAAAAGCTGGAAACAAATCTGAACCGGAAATTTTCTCCTGTATTGGTGTATTCAAAAAACTAGATACATACATCAAGACCTTGCTGTCACAAACTCTGTAGTCCGCCTCTTCGTATACAGAATAAAAGTCTTGATTTTTTTGCAATTTCATAACGTGATCCACGTTAGGTGTAAAGACAACACCACCGAATCGAAGATTTTCTAACAATTCGACCATTGTCATGTTGTGGATAGTCAAATTTAGCAAGTTAATTCGTTTCATCGCCATCGTTAAAACAACTGAATCTGCTGGACAAAAATATTTTTAGTGACTAGCCTAGTCAGTCATTTTAAGTAAGAAAACTTAAAATGCGTGATGCACCAATGAATAAAGAAAGCAGCTTTCGACGATTACAGATCTTAATTGATCTAAAAAAATCAACATTCAAGTGAATATCTCCGGAAATCAAAGTAATCTCAAATGATACTAACTTGATTTAAAAAACTAAGTAGTTTTTCTGTTGATGAAGTTCAATATAACTTGATTCTTTATAATTACAAATAATTAATGTAAAATTTGTGTGAAGAAAATTGATAAATTGTTTAAAGAAACTGTAAAGTGGCTCTGAATAGACCGGATTTATAAAGACAAATCTGAAACAAGCAGTGCGACTGAAATCCCCAAAAAGGCTGCTGTGTCTGGATTTGCATATGTATATAGCAGGACTATTGGGTGAAAAATTTGCACGTCGGATTTACTGAACAATAAATCTTCCACACTATTGACAATTTTGAACTCGTAGTATACCTAAAAGTTAATACAAGGCAAAAAGCATCTAACCTAGGGCTGAATGTTCGGCTTTTTGTGGTGTGAAAACTACATTTTCTGAGCGCCTCTTATAGCCACAAAAAGTTTCTTTCGCTGTGTTCAATTGGTGAACTACAAGAACGAAACCTAATTTCCTCAGGCGCTTCCGGCGTCGCGAAGGGGAAATTTAACGCCTCTGTTATTGTAAAACAAAGGTCAAAATTACCGCACATAAGCGAAAAACACTAAATAATCAAAGCTAGGGGTTAAGACACGCGTGCTGGTGACGATCGCACAGCGGTGATAGATATCGCCACCACAATCCGGTTTGTCGCAGCCAAATCAAGAGCGATCGCTCTTAAACCACTCCACAATTCCTTCCGCGATCGCCTTGGCTTCCTTCTTCTGTTCTTCCGGATTCGTCACCAACTCAAATTCATCAGGATTACTCATAAAACCCAACTCCAGCAACACCGACGGCGTACTTGCTGGACGTGTCAACGCCAAGTTATCCCAGAATACACCATAAGAAGGACGCTTTAGTTTCTTAACTACATAATTATGCAGAAATACGGCTAAACTGTGAGCTTGGGGATGATACCAAAAAGCGGCGAAACCCTTGATTTTATCAGCATCGCCATCATCAGGTAAAGAATTGTGATGAATGGAAATAGAAATTGCTGGTTCTTCCTTATCAATGATGGCTTGGCGATCGCCTAATGACACTTCCTTATCATCCTCTCGCGTCATCACCACATTTGCCCCGCGTTTCACCAACTCGTCGCGCAGCAACTTTGATACCACCAAATTTAAGTCTTTTTCTAAATACCCCGTCGGACCACTTGCCCCAGATTCTTTACCGCCGTGTCCTGGATCGAGTAAAATCTTGATGCCAGATAGCGGCTTGCGCTTTTTGCCTGTAATTTCCGGGGGCTGACGCAAAGACAAAACTAAACTTGTACCGTCGTATCTCAGTTTATATCCCCACTGCTGGTCTTTTTTGAGGTTAAAAGTATATTGCACCCCTCCTTGAGGAAGCTGTTGCCAATCTAGGCGAGAAATTAAAGAGTTGTCAACGCTACGAATAATGTCTGTTTGCGCTATGGTATTGTAGAGAGTCAGGGTGAAACTGCGATTAACCTGTTGTACGCTGACGGGAACAGGAACTTGCAGCGGAAAAACTATCTCCGTTGCATTCGGAAGTTGACGATATCCGACACTGCGGATAATTGTGCGTGGTGGGATTGCGCCTGATAAAGTGCGGGTTTCCTTACTATTAATCCAAGCGCCATAATCCAAGCGCAACCATTCACCTTCTTTACCTGTGACTGCTGCTCGTGTTCCTTTGGGCAAAGGTGTTAATCTAGAGTAATCTGTACTCGGACCAGTACGAGCAACCCCTGCATCTGCCGTCACCTCAGCAACTTGCAACTGTGCGGGTGAGAGAATTTGAATTTTACCAGAACCAGGCTGAGTTATCGTCTTACCATTCAGCGTCAGTTGAAATTGAGGTTGTCCCAAATCAGTAGCAGCATCTATAGTAGTGCAAGCTTCGTACTTGCCGACGCTAGACTGAGTAATAGGCTGATTTCTGCCTGTTAGTGCTGCCAAATTGTTTGGTAGTTGGGCTTGTTGAGGTTGAGGTAAAAGGGCAAGAGTTTGATTCGCCACCTTAACAGATACTGTGGCGTCTTTGGGTGCGATCGCGCTAAAACAAATGAGTTCCCCTGCAAGTCTAGCAATATCTGTTGCTGGAGTGAGAGAATCTTTGGCAAAGGCTAACCCTTTTGGTGTTTCAGGTAAGGAAGATATCCTTGTGACTTTAATTTGACGTTCTTGATTCTGATAGCGCACAGCAAAAAGATTCTCCCCCAACTGCAAGGGTAAGTTTGGGGCAAAATGCCCAGCTTTGCTGCGTGTAAGTAGCTTACCATTGATGAAAACTTGTCCATTTGGAGGTGCTGTACCCAAAAAGAAAATTTTTTCTGCACTGGTTTTATAGTTGGCTGGGGGAAAAACTATATTGAGAGATTGCTCTTGAGCCAAAGTTGGAGAGGAAATGACTATAGAGCTTAATATTACCAATCCTAAAAGGGTTTTCACAGCCAAATCAAAGAAGATTGCATAACACAACTACTGTGGCACAATGACGGGATGTATTTTTAGAAGTTGCTAGAAATTGTAAATACTATGACTAAATTTGTCTTTGTTACTGGAGGCGTAGTTTCCAGTATTGGTAAGGGAATTGTAGCAGCAAGTTTGGGACGATTGCTTAAGTCGCGGAACTATTCGGTGTCAATTCTTAAATTAGACCCTTATATTAACGTAGATCCTGGTACGATGAGTCCTTTTCAGCATGGAGAGGTATTCGTTACCCAGGATGGTGCTGAGACTGATTTGGATTTGGGACATTACGAACGCTTCACTGATACCTTGATGTCGCGGCTTAACAGTGTTACCACTGGTTCAATTTACCAAGCGGTGATTAATAAAGAGCGGCGCGGCGACTATAATGGCGGCACTGTGCAGGTAATTCCCCACATTACGAATGAAATTAAAGAGCGGATTATCAGAGTTGCTCATGATACTACTCCCGATGTGGTGATTACGGAAATTGGCGGTACGGTAGGAGATATTGAATCATTGCCGTTTTTAGAAGCAATTCGCCAGTTTCGCAAGGAAGTAGGGCGACAAAATGTATTGTACATGCATGTCACCTTGATACCGTGGATTGCTTCGGCGGGTGAGATGAAAACGAAGCCAACACAGCATTCAGTGAAAGAATTGCGTTCTATAGGTATTCAACCAGATATTTTAGTTTGTCGCTGCGATCGCCCTTTACCAAACGGGTTAAAACAGAAGTTGTCGGAATTTTGTGATGTGCCTGTCGAATGTGTCATCACCGCCCAAGATGCCAAGAGTATCTATGAAGTACCGCTGATTGTAGAACAGGAAGGACTGGCAGAGCAAGCCCTAGATTTGCTGCAAATGGAACAACGTAAACCAGATTTGGTGGAGTGGCAAACTTTAGTCGAAAGGTTGTACAGTCCTAAATATCAAGTGGAAATTGCGATTGTCGGCAAATATGTGCGGTTAAGTGATGCTTATTTGTCGGTTGTAGAAGCGCTACGCCATGCGGCGATCGCTACTCATGGAGATTTGCATCTACGCTGGGTGAACTCGGAGACATTGGAAGTCGAAGATGTAGAAAAGCATCTTGAAGGTGTCGATGGTGTGATTGTGCCAGGAGGTTTCGGCACTAGGGGCATAGATGGTAAGATTGCCGCAATTAATTATGCACGCGCTCGGCAAATCCCCTTCTTAGGTTTGTGCTTGGGAATGCAATGTTCTGTAATTGAATGGGCAAGGAACGTTGCGGGATTGGCAGATGCAAATAGTGCTGAATTTGACCCGGAAACCACCAATCCTGTAATTAACCTGTTGCCAGAACAGCAAGATGTGGTTGATTTAGGCGGTACAATGCGTTTAGGTTTGTATACTTGCCGAGTCTTGCCGAATACTAAAGCCTTCCAACTATATCAAGAAGATGTGGTTTACGAACGGCATCGCCATCGCTACGAGTTTAACAACGCTTATCGTCAGTTGTTTTTAGAGTCAGGCTATGTAATCAGCGGCACATCGCTTGATGGACGCTTAGTGGAAATGATTGAATTACCGCAACATCCCTTCTTTATTGCTTGCCAATTTCACCCAGAATTTCTTTCGCGTCCTGACTCCCCTCATCCATTATTTCACGGATTCATGCAAGCAGCGATCGCTCGTTCTCATCCTACCTCTAATTTTGCAGCACCATTAGAAGTATTTTAAACGCCGTGAAACCTCGCAAAACCTCACCCTGTCATAAAGGACATCCCTCTCCTTATTAAGGAGAGGGAAAGATTTACTCTACGGGTAAAGCGAGGGTGAGGTAGCGCACCTCATCCATTATTTGCAGGATTTATGGAAGCAGCGATCGCTCGTTCTCATCCTACCTCTAATTTTGCAGCTCCATTAGAAGTATTTTAAACGCCGTGAAACCTCGCAAAACCTCACCCTGTCATAAAGGACATCCCTCTCCTTAATAAGGAGAGGGAAAGATTTACCCTACGGGTAAAGCGAGGGTGAGGTTTGGATTTTGGGCTTTTAGGAAAGAGTTTTGTAGGGGAGCCAGTGCGTTGCGGAGGAACACGACCGTTGTAGCATCTGGCGTTGTGTTATGCCGTAGGAAGATCGCACCATCCCAAATTTTTGGTGCGTGATTGTCGTTCCGTCCATAACGCACCCTACCACATTCAAGCCTACCTCTAATTTTGCAGCACCATTAGAAGTATTTTAAACAATTCAAAATTTAA
>CAXTNZ010000020.1:33532-38339 GCA_964245695.1 uncultured bacterium
CCTACCTCTAATTTTGCAGCACCATTAGAAGTATTTTAAACAATTCAAAATTTAAAACTCAGAAAGTAATTTTGAATTTTGAATTTTGAATTTTGAATTTTAAAGAGGAGATTTTGTGGCGTACTGGGTGAAAATCCGTCACGAGAGGAAAGAATATATAGTCAATTTTGAGCGTGTTAATGCCTTTTGTTATGAACAAAATGGCAGGGTGACGTTTTGGCTACCCGATAGCGCCATTCCGATTATAATTAACCCGCAAGCTAACCTAGAAGATTATCAAAAAATTCTGGATTATGTAGAACGCGTTACCGGGTTGGAATTAGAGAATGCCTATTGGGTGAAAATTCTTTACGAGAGAAATGAATACGTAATCAATCTTAACTGCATCAATTCATTTTGTCATGAATCCAACGGCAGGATAACTTTTTGGTTGCCAGATCGGACGATTCCGATCATTATTAATCCGGTGAGTAATCCAGGTTCATATCAGAAGGTTATGGATTATGTTTATAAGGCGACGGGATATTCCTTGTCTTGAAAAAGCCCCGACGATTAAAATCGCGGTTCATCTTGCACACAAACGCTCGTCCGCGATGTTCTGCGGACTAATTAGCGTTCTTCTTTGCGTCAATGCTTGCGAGTGCGTGAGACAAATAATTGCTTTGCACTCGTGCGATCACTTGCTTTTCACTATCAGTCAGAATCAGTAAATTCTCTGTCCCTATCGGACAAATTCGGTATCTTTGATAACTCGCAAACCAAATTTTTCTTCTAATTCGTAAAGACTAATATCTCTAGAACATAAATCTAACATCCCAAATGGTGTTGCCATGCCAACTTCGCTGCACCCACTATTCCCGCAGAATTGCCCAACTCAGCGGGCAATATTTGTAACCCCACGCGGGAAGTAGCAAGCACTCGCCGCTCAATTTCTGCTTTGACAGTTGGTAAGAAAAACTCAAAGCTGCCACTGACACCCCCACCAAGAACGATCGCCTGCGGTGTCAATACATAAATCAAACTACTCAAACCAGCACCCAAATCTTTACCATAATCTTGCCAAAAAGTCAATGCCTCCGCATCTCCTGCTTGCGCCAAAGCGCCCAATTCTGCTGGTTCCTTCCCGGTGCGGCGACGAATTGCCACGACTGAAGTATACTGCTCCAAAGAGCCTTGATTGCCGCTATTACACATCGGACCATCCGGGTTTAGCGTGATTAAACCCAACTCTCCCGCAGCTCCTTGATGCCCAACAAACAATTTACCATCTAAAATAATCGCGCCACCAACGCCAGTTCCCAAAGTCAGCAAAATCAGGTTTTGAAAGTGGCGACCGGCACCTAACCAAGCTTCTCCCAACCCCGCACAATTAGCATCATTAGCGAGAATCGTCGATTTGCCAGTTTTCGCTTCTAGCCAATCAGCTAAGGGGACATCATGCCATCCTGTCAAGTTGATGGCAACTTTGGCCATGCGTCCAGTGGCATCGGCAGGACCGGGAGTACCGACACCGATCGCCATGCTAAGATTATCCGGGTCAAGTTGAGCGATCGCATCAACCATCGCTCCCACAACCGCTTCTGGTGTCGCTGGTTGAGGAGTCGCCACACTCAAAGATTGTAAGCAAGTGCCATCAGGCGTAAATCGCCCCAGCTTAATCGCCGTTCCCCCCAAGTCAATGCCAATTACTTCTGGTGTCACCACAATTGTCTAATTATTAACCAATAACAATTATGGAACCACAGATGCACACAGATAAACACAGATAAGAAACATCTGTGTGCATCTGTGTTCATCTGTGGTTATTTTTTTTTCAGATTCAATTCACTTGCATCAACCGCTTTTAGGCTGACATAAGTCACTGGGGATGAACGAAAACTAGATTGAGCCTGCAAAGATGTTACTGGCGCACCGCGTAAGATGCCAGTCAGGGCGACGGAAAGCATAAATCCACCAGCAGCAGCAACGATTAAAGAAAGGTTATCTTTCACACAAATCTCTCAGTCACAATTACAACAGATATTAGACTAACAAACCTTAACAGGTTGTCCAGGGTCAAAAGTCACGCATTCCATAGTCAAAAAGTCACGCATTCCAAAGTCCAAAGATACCTTGACTGTTGACTATTGACTAATGACTAATAACAAATGACTAACGACTACTTCCGGATACTATTTTCTTTTCGCAAACGAGGATTGACAAATTCATTTAACCCCTCACCCAGCAGCGACAGCCCAACCACCATTAAAGTCATCGCTAAACCAGGAAAAAGCGTAGTCCACCAAATACCTGTAGGTAGTGCTTCTAAAGCTTGTTTTAAATCATGTCCCCATTCTGCCACTTCTTCAGGTAGTCCTAGCCCCAAAAAGCCCAAACCCCCCAACACCAAAATAGCATCGGCGGCGTTGAGGGTAAAAAGTACGGGTACGCTTTGAATCACGTTGAAAAACAGATACCGTGAAAGAACTTGCCAAGTGTTCGCACCCATTGCTTGTGCGGCTTCGATGAACACTTCAGTTTTCACGCTAACAGTGTGGTTGCGGACAACGCGGTAATATTGAGGAATGTAAGCAATGCTGATCGCGATCGCTGCATTTAATATTCCCCTTCCGACCACAAACGCCAGCGTCACGGAAAGCAGCAACCCCGGTAAGGTATAAATGCTATCCATAACAAACAGCAAAATTTTATCCAATCTACCGCCCAAATAGCCACTCAGCATCCCCAAAGGCACACCGATAAACATACTTAGTGAGGTAGCCAAGATAACCACTTGCAATGCCGCTTGAACGCCGAAAACAGTGCGCGAGAACACATCATAGCCCAAGCGACTAGTGCCAAACCAATGCTTTCCTGAGGGTGGCTCGTGAATCGGGTTAGCGAGGAAATCTGTGGGGTCTTGTAGCCATCCCAAAGCCTGAAATACAGGAGCGAAAAAAGCCAGGAATACGAAAAACAGGGTAATGGCTAACCCGATCAGCATTAGTTGTCGGGAAAGGTTGAAATTTTTACCAAGACTGAAAAATCTGGGTAGCGGTTTTTTGATAACGGTCATGAGCGATCGCCTGCCGAAGAGCAAGATACGCTGACTATTTTACATATTAGGTGAATTAGCGCAAGATGCAAACACAAAAATTATGAATTCACCGACTCGTAGGGGCGGGGGAAAGAGCGCCCCTACCCCAATCCCTTACAAATTACTTTCAATCAACTTGCGATACTCGCTTTTTTGCTTAACGCCTTTAACTTCGTTGATCAGTTCTTTATTTTTGAACAGTTGAATCGTCGGTGTTCCTGTCACATTAGCATTTTGGGCGATATCGCGGTCTTTGTCGATGTCAATTTCCACGTAGTGAATTTTGCCGTCAAATTCATCCACCACTTTATTTAAAATGGGTTTCAGGGTATGACAAGGACCGCAGCCTGGAGAAACGTATTTGACAAGGAGTAAGCGATCGCTATCGTGGAACAGCTTGCGTAAAGCATAACCCCCCGCGTGGCGCGTTGCATTTAAATCAAATTCTTCGGAAGTTGCTTTCTTCTCAGTCGGTTGAACTTCTAATTCATTATCTGGAGTTTCCGCTTTTTGATGGAATTCCTCAATCAAACCAGTGAAAGACAACCAGCGTTCAGCCAACATCGCCGCCATGCAGCCAGTACCCGCAGCCGTAATTGCTTGACGAAACTCATGATCCTGCACGTCGCCAGCCGCAAATACGCCTTCTACGCTCGTCTCTACAGTACCGTTTTTGGTGACAACGTAGCCCACCTCATCCAGTTCTAATTGCCCTTCAAACAACGACGTATTCGGCTTGTGACCGACTGCGTAAAATAAACCTTTAACGTGCAGTTTGCTTTCTTCGCCGGTTTTGCTATTGCGGATTTTCACTCCTTCCATGTGACCGTTACCGAAGATGTCCGCAGCTTCGGTGTTCCAATGCACTTGGATTTTCGGGTTACTCAAAACGCGGTCTTGCATCGCTTTGGAAGCACGCATTTTCTCAGAACGCACCAGCAAATTCACTTTAGAGCCATACTTGGTCAGGTAAATCGCTTCTTCCGCTGCTGAGTCACCAGCGCCAATCACAGCCAATTCCGCGCCGTGGAAAATCGGTGTCGCACCATCACAGATAGCACAAGCGGAAATACCCCGACTCCAGAATTGATGTTCGCTGGGTAAACCTAAACGTTTTGCTGTCGCACCTGTGGCAATAATAATACTGTGGGTTTTAAATTCCCGTTCCTCTGAGCGGACAGTAAAAGGACGCTGAGTTAAATCAACTGAAATCACATCCTCAGTATATAACTCAGCCCCCCAACGCTCCGCCTGAGCCTTCATCTGATCCATCAGTTCGGGTCCGGTAATTCCTTGCGGAAACCCTGGAAAATTCTCAACTTCAGTCGTTGTCATCAACTGACCGCCAGGTAAGCCCCCGGCTTGGAAACCTTCAAATACAACAGGTTTCAGGTTAGCCCGTCCCGCATAAATAGCCGCTGTGTAGCCAGCAGGACCAGAACCGATAATTACCAAGTTTTCTACTGTAGGGTTGGTCATCATAGTTTATTCATACTCATAACGACTACGTTTTAATCTAGCATAGCATAACATATAGAAATCTGAGGAATTGGGAATACTAAAGCGGTTCTCAATTGCATACACTACACGGTAGGGGGGCGGCCGTGGCGGGGCCCCACATTTAGTTTTTTTTAAAAAAATTAAAAAAAAAATAGCATGTTATAACCAAGTAACCACTTACTTGCTTATAACATCCTATTTTTTTATTAATTGGCTAGAATTCTTCAATCA
>CAXTNZ010000021.1:0-38078 GCA_964245695.1 uncultured bacterium
GCTATAATTACCGTGATTCCCTCCTCAACGAATCGCACCCTTCTTGCTCTATATATAAGAGAGATTCTAGAAACTCTCTTCGCCCCTGTTCTTGTTCGGTGCTATCTTTACCGCGTAGGAGTTTGTTAAAGGCAGGTACTAAGCGAGTATTCGCATAATCGATCCAAATACGAGCGATCGCTTTCGCTCCCGGATCGCTCGGTAACAAAGGTGGTTCCGGGAAAACTTCATCTAAATATTCATTGATGATGGCAGACTCATAAATCTCCACATCCCCATGTTTGATGGCTGGGACTTTGCCATAGCGGGAAATCTGCGTGAATCCATCCGGTTTGTTCTGTAAGTCAATTTCAATCGGGGTAAAGTCAATTTTTTTTTCCAGCAAAACAACACGGGTGCGTTGGGAGAAGGTAGAACCTTTGGCAAAGTAAAGTTGTATGTTGCTCATGGAATGCTTTCCTTGTAATTATTGCGCTTATGTTAAGGAGTTGCGCTTTCTGTGAGGATTGGGAGAATTTGAAAAAGAATTGGAACCCAAAACCGAATTTATGGGGATTTTGAATTCTCCCTCGCGGGTGTCTACACCAGCTAATTCATGATACTACGGTTTGTCAGTCGACTTATCGTATAATAACAAATATTCCCGACTTCGCACAAGTTGTCGGAAATCTGACCATTTACTAGAGATCGGAAAAAGTGATGAAACCCTCGTCGGACAACTATTTAGTTTATCTAACAATTAGTAAACAATAAATTTAGATTAACGTATAGTTTGTTTACTAAATACTTGTGTTGTCGCTCTTGTTGTGCAATACTACTAAATTAATCACCGTTAAATCGGTAGATAAACCGTAGATGACTGATTTTGGTGCAACTACTGCACAGGTCAATCATTCAGACACTTTGAGCAATCTTGCAATGCCCGTTTTTTTCCGGGTATCGCTGGCAGAAGAACAGTATTGAATTTTCCTCTTTGAAAATCCTTTGGATGTATACAGGCATAGCTTGATGTGAGTTTCAATTTTTGCCCTTGTCGTGAAGCTCAATTTTTATCAGGGTTTACGAGTGACATAACTTTGGAGAAATTATATGACAATTGCACTTGAACGTCCCACAAAGAAGTCTCGGTCAGCACAGATTCGGGAGCAACTAGGTTATCCGATCATTGATACCGATGTGCATACCCAGGAATTTGAGCCTGCCTTTCTCGATTATTTAGCTCAAGTGGGTGGTTCTCACATTGCCGATAGCTTCCGAGAGCATCTACCCGGAGCAGGTCGCTATCGTTGGTTCCAGCAAAGTTGGGAAGAACGTCGCAATTACCGCACAGCTCGTCCTCCCTTCTGGGGTCGTCCCACAAAGGACACCTTAAATCTGGCAACTATCACTTTGCCAAAGTTGCTGCACGAACGCTTGCAGGAAGCGGGGACAGACTTTGCTGTGTTGTATCCGAATTTGGCAACTTTAGCACCGCAAATTAAGAACGAAGAAATGCGAAGAGCAGTTTGCCGTGCAGCGAACCTCTATCATGCAGATATATTCCGTGATGTGCGCGATCGCCTCACCCCCATTGCCACCATTCCTCTGAATACACCCGAAGAAGGAATTGAGGAATTAGAATATGCAGTCAAAGAATTGGGATTGAAAGCAATTCAAATTCCCGCTTACGTTACCCGCGTTATTCCTGGCTTCGAGAAATATCCGGAAGAAGTGCAACGCGAAGCAACTTGGATTGATACCTTCGCTTTGGATAGCGCTTACGATTACGATCCCTTCTGGGCAAAGTGCGTAGAATTGAAAGTTGTTCCTACCACCCATGCTTCAGGTATGGGTTGGACTGCTCGCCGTTCAATTTCTAACTACCAATACAATCACATTGGACACTTTGCTTCAGCGGGTGAAGCTTTCTGCAAAGCTTTGTTTTTTGGTGGTGTGACGCGTCGTTTTCCTTCCCTGAAGTTTGCCTTTTTAGAAGGTGGTTCAGCTTGGGGTGCTAGCCTTTATGCCGATATCATCTGGCACTGGGAAACTCGCAATCCAGAGATTTTACAGAACAATCATCCGGGCAACGTAAATAAAGAAGAATTGCGCGAACTCTTCGCTCGTTATGGTGGAGCAGAATTTCGCAATCGCTTTGAAGAAATTGGTAGTGGTTTAGGCTTTCACGGTAAATACTTTGCACCAGTTGACCCAGGTGAGTTGAATGAATTTGCTGATGCTGGAATTACCAAACCCGAAGATGTACGCGATCGCTTTCTAAATCACTTCTACTTCGGCACAGAATCAGACGACACCCGCGTTGCCTATGCCTTCCATCAAAAAGCGAATCCTTATGGTGACAGAGTAAAAGCCTTTTTAGGTTCCGATTCCGGTCATTGGGATGTGCCAGATATCACCGCTATTACCTCCAACGCTTACAGCTTTGTAGAACGCGGTATTTTTAGCGAAGAAGACTTGCGCTACTTCCTATCTATCCATCCTTTGGAATTGTACACCAGTCTCAATCGTGACTTCTTCAAGGGTACGGCAATTGAGAAAGAAGCTGAAGAATACCTGGTGAGTGTTGGTCGTTAATTATCAAATTCAGTAGTTATAGCGGTCTTGATTTGACTTGAATACACAGACCTAACCCCCAACCCCTTCCCTACGTTCGCGCAGCGTGCCGAAGGCAGGGAAGGGGAGTAAGATTCAAAGCCTCTCTCCTCGTAGGAGAGAGGAATGGAAGCGAGGTAAGAAAAAACCTATGATTACTACAGTCAAACCTCGGTATTTCAACATTTTTCACCGCTTTACGCTCTCCTTAGTGCCAGGATTGTTAATAGCGACTTCGTTGACGTTAGTTGGTTGCACGCAAGAAAGCCAAAAAGCAACAAACCAATCTGCTGCAAGCAATGTATCGGACACTAAGACATCTAAAATCAAGACCAAAGTACTCCACATGGGGTATCAACAAGCTGGCGATCTAATCAGGGTAACGAAAGTCTTGGAAAAGCGCTTAGAACCCTTGGGTGTCAAGGTGGAGTGGGCGCAATTTGCCCAAGGTCCGCAGTTGATGGAAGCGATGAATGTCGGAAAGATAGATTTGGGTAACGTTGGGGAAACTCGCCCCATCTTTGCTCAAGCAGCCGGCGCTCAGATTGCTTATGTTGTTGGTCGGCGAAGTGACGGTAGGAAGAGTGCGATCACCGGAGGTGGCGGCTTCCGCATCGCTGTTCCCCCAGATTCTCCGATTAAGAGTGTAAAAGACCTTAAAGGACAAAAAGTAGTCTTCCAAAAAGCTTCTGCTTCTCACTATTTCATCCTCAGAGCTTTGGAAGATGCGGGTTTGAAATATAGTGATATTCAAGTCCAGAGTATACCCAACGTCGAAGCTAGTAGTGCATTTCTGCAAGGGAAAATTCCCGTTTGGGTAACTGGCGATCCCCATCTAGCCAGAGCTGAAAAATTGGGTAAAGCACGAATTCTCAGGACTGCCGAAGGGCTTGATTCACCTGGGGGATATTATATTGCTGGCAAGCAGTTTGCAATTGACAATCCGGAATTGTTGCGGATAGTCATCGAGGAGATGGATAAAATCGAGCGCTGGGCTGAAACACATCCCAAAGAGACTGCAAAGCTAATCGCACCAGAACAGAAATTACCTCCTGATGTAATGGACTTGGTAATTAGCCGTCGCGGTTATGGATTGACAGCCATTTCCCCTGACTTAATTAAGAAACAACAGCGAGTTGCAGATTACTTCCATAAAAATGGTTTGCTTCCCAAACCTCTCAATGTTCAAGAAGCCATGCTGACTTCTGAACAATACGCAGCAATTAATCCGCCATCAATTAGTCAAAAATAACGTTAAAAAACTTGGAGACACAAAAACATGAGTTCTCAATACTTTGACATCCAACCAGTTGCAGGACGTATCGGTGCAGAAATTGTCAGTGTTGACTTGAGTGCTAACCTCAGCGATGACATCATCAGTGATATCCGCAAGACTCTAGTTCAATACAAGGTGATTTTCTTCCGTAACCAGCAACTCGACGCTAACGGTCAAGTCGCTTTTGCTCGTCGATTTGGTGAAGTTACTACCGCTCACCCCACCGTACCATCGCTTACGGGACATCCAGAAGTTCTTGACCTGAATTATGGCAGAACTGCTGCCCGTGCAAACAACTGGCATACCGATGTCACATTTGTAGACCGCCCACCGCTTGGCTCTATTTTACGCACGCTTGTGATTCCCCCAGCTGGAGGCGATACTATCTGGGCAAACACGATTGCGGCATACCAAGATTTACCGATACATCTGCGTAATTTAGCTGACAAACTTTGGGCTGTACATAGTAATGCCTATGACTATGCAGAAGCCGCCGTAGACCTTTCAGAAGAGACTAAGGCTTATCGAAATGTCTTCACATCGACTGTATACGAAACCTTGCATCCAGTGGTGCGCGTCCATCCGGAGTCTGGGGAGCGCGGACTATTTATTGGCGGTTTTGTTCGCCAGATCAAAGGACTATCAACGACTGAATCAGATGATATTCTGCGACTGTTGCAATCTTATGTGACACGTCCTGAAAATACAGTTCGTTGGCGTTGGCAAGTTGGTGATGTGGCATTCTGGGACAACCGCGCTACTCAACATTATGCAATTTCCGATTACGGCAACCAACCCCGTCACGTTCAGCGAGTAACCATCGTCGGTGACACCCCAGTTAGTATCGACGGCAAACACAGTGAGGCTGTTAAGGGAGACTCTTCTGCATATATCCCAAGCTTGGTAACTGCTTGAGTATTAGACAAGATTGGAGAAATACTTTTTTGCCTCACGCAAAGACAAGGCAGCGCGTTGCGGGGGTTCCCCCCGTTGTAGCGACTGCCGCGCAAAGACGCAAAGGAGAAATTCAGAATTGTGGTCTAAATAGCCTTCCTCTGCGTACCCTTCGGGTTCATCAGTTCGACGGGACGGAAACCGACCCCGCCGACTGATTCACCTTTGCGCTTTCCTCTGCGACACTTTGCGTTTTTTTAATTTCTTAAGTATGAGTACAAAAAAAAGACAATTGAGACTGGGTGCATTCTTGATGAGTTCTGGGCATCACGTAGCAGCGTGGCGACACCCGGATGCACGATCTGATGGCGGTTTGAACTTCCAGCATTTTCGACAAATCGCGCAGACAGCAGAACGAGGAAAATTTGACATGATTTTCTTTGCCGATGGTGTGGCTGTACGCGGTCGCGGTAAAGGAACTGAGGCTTTGAGCCGCACGTCGGTTGTACACTTTGAACCCCTGACCTTATTATCAGCTTTGTCTGTAGTCACAGAGCGCATTGGGCTAACAGCGACGGTATCAACTACATACAACGAACCTTTTCACCTCGCCCGCAAGTTTGCCTCATTAGATTATCTCAGCGGTGGTCGTGCCGGATGGAATCTTGTCACCTCTGCAACTGTTGCGGAAGCGCAAAACTTCAATCGAGAAAAGCACATGGAGCATACGCTTCGCTATGAGCGAGCTAAAGAGTTTGTGGATGTGGTGACAGCACTTTGGGATAGTTGGGAAGATGATGCCTTCTTGCGGGATAAAAAGTCAGGCATTTATTTTGATGCTGACAAGCTGCACATCCCCAACCACAAGGGCGAACATTTTTCGGTGCGCGGTCCACTGAATGTAGCACGTCCAATCCAAGGGTATCCGGTAATCATTCAAGCTGGGTCTTCCGACGACAGGAACTCGCAGCACAGACAGCAGAGGTGATTTTTACGGCACAGCAAACACTTGCGGAAGCTCAGGCTTTTTACGCAAGTGTAAAGGGGAAACTAGCGAAATACAAACGCTCCCCCGACGATCTCAAGATTATGCCGGGTGTGTTCCCGGTAATTGGCAGAACTGAGCAGGAAGCGAAGGACAAATATCAGCAACTTCAAGAGTTGATTCATCCGCAAGTTGGATTGGGTCTACTATCGGGGTTGGTGGGTGGAGTCGATTTATCCGGCTACCCTCTGGATGGTCCGCTACCGGAGCTACCAGACACTGAACTTGCAAAAAGCCGCTTGAAGCTTCTAACTGACTTAGCCCAAAGAGATAATTTAACGATTCGGCAGTTGTATTTAGCGTGCGCCGGCGCACGCGGGCATCGAACGATACTAGGAACACCCGAACAGATTGCCGATCAGTTGGAAGACTGGTTTATCAACGATGGGGCAGACGGTTTCAACATCATGCCACCTTATTTGCCTGGTGGTTTGGATGAGTTTGTAGAACTGGTGATTCCCGAACTACAACGACGGGGTTTATTTAGGACTGAGTACGAAGGGCGAACTCTGCGCGAGAATTTGGGATTGCCCCGTCCGACAAACAAGTTCAGCAAAGTTGCGGCTTCTCCTGAGCCGCTGGCAGTCGGATTATCTGCGTAATAACACTAAGATTTACTGTATAAATTTAAGTTTTTTCTGATGAGCCAGGAAGTTATCCTGGCTTTTGCTGTGGTAATAATTAGGAAAATTTGCCTTTTCAGTAATAGTAATTTCACTACTTTAACTGCGATCGCATATGATGAAAAGCAACAAGCTTAAACTAAACCTGTTGTTCCTCTTCCAATGATGCAAGCGCTGTGATATTTTTGCCCTATATCTGGGAATTATATACACAGGTGAAAGGACTTATGGCAGTCTTAAATCCTTTGTGAAAGCCGATAAACCCGGTTTCTTAGATAAACCGAGTTTCTGAAGTGTAGCAATTTATGCGCGATAGCGCGCACTTCGTTAACACAAATCAAATAGGATTGCTATATTATCCTGCAATTTGTTAGTGCTAGATATAAATATGGAATTGATTATACAACCTAATTTTGAAACGGCAAGCAACTGTCAAGCCTTTCGAGTAACATCACAAATATTAAAAGAAATTTTAGATAATGCACAAGCAGAAGGAAGAAAGTATACTTGGATGCCTTTAGAACTTGATTACTGGCTTCCTGAAAATACTGATTTTGATTATGAAATTTCCTGCCCGAACTTTTTAACCTTTCCTGATTCTCAAGAAATTCATGGTTACATAAAGAGATTGGAAGTGTATGGTATATTTGAATCTTACTTAGGTTATGAAAATTATCTTCTACCTTTTGCAATAGTTTTTCAGGCAAAAGGTACTCAAAAAATAGATGAATTTATAACTGTTGCAAAAATGTATGCATATTTGAGATTCTCTGGACGCGATTATTATCGAGAAATGGATACAAAATACTGGAATGATTTTTTCTTAAACAATGTTGTAAGTAATGAAACTATTCTCATCATGAATGAAGATAAACTAGCAGCTCAGGCATGGGCACAGGAAACATTTCCCAAAAATTCTCATAATGCGTGGGTTGGTAAATGTGGTGAGTTTATCTTTGCTTCTTGGGCTGGAGAATGTGGACTTCCAGTTTCACGGGTTGATTTGATACATCAGTCGGAGGGTGGCGATGAATATGATTTTTCGCACACCATGCTTTTTGGTTTTGTTAACGGTAAAAAGTCAATTACTTGTTGAAGTTCGTCAAGATTTTCTATACCTTTAACCGTTGGATTTGTGAACGATGCCAAGATTAAACTTCTTCTCACTTCATATTCACAAATATCAGACGTAATTACATAAATACTTCTAGCAAGTAAACGGTAAAACCATTCCTTGCATTCTCTAGCTTCTCCTTTATTGCTAGGAGATGAGACTAAACCCAGCACCCCTGTATCTACAAAAACAATCATTCTTGAGAGTAAATTTTATGTCCTGGCAATCGTTCATTATCAACTATTTTTTTGAAAGAATCAAAATATTTTTCTCTTTGGATTGACTCTTATTCTGAGATTTCTTCTTTTATCCATCTGCTTAAAATTTCCATAGCAGCGTGATTTTTTTGTAATTGTTCTTCTGGTGTTTGTCCCATATGCGGCAAAAATGGTGTCAAATAATGCTTACCTGTTACCGTCATAGTTTTTCCTAAAAATAAACTTTTCCGAGGGTTTAAACATATACAGTGTATTTTCATTGCGTAGGTTGGGGAGCCACCGCCGTGGACGGGTCTCCCGGCTTGAGGCGAGTGGCGTTTGACGTAAGGAAACCCAACAATAACTCCTCCAACAATTTGTTAGGCAGTTTTATTATTCCCACCACTTTCAATATGACCACGTAAAACAGAGTTAATCAGGGTTTTATATTCTCCACTCTGCGCTTGAAACCAAGCCATCACATCCGCGTCAAGCTGCACTAGATTTTTTGCTTGAGCAGCCGGAACCCTTAACACAGCCTTCTCAAAGAATTCGTCTGTCAAGGATGGAATATCAGAATAGTCAATATCATCATCTGACATTGACTCTAATGCTTCCCAATTAGTACGAGAGGTATTCCTCAAATTGTTGTCGCTCATATTTATTTGCTCTTCGTGCCGAGATAATTCGGATGACATCACCCTGTCGTTCTGTCCAAATAACCACCGCTACACCGTTTCTTAAAAAGCCGATTCCGACCCAACGGTCTTCACTATAGTCAAAACGATTATCTAGCTCAATGAGCATTGAACCGTCAAACATTGTGGGAACATCCGCGAAATCAATTTTATGTTTACGAATATTTTCGAGGTTTTTCGCTTCGTCCCACTCAAACTGCATGAAGATTAAGCAATGCCAATCAAGCTACTAGTTTATTATCGCGCATTCAGAACCCCAAAACAATCTTACAACTTCCATCGGTTGTAGGTTGGATTAAACGACATTGAAACCCTAAACTAACTACTCATACTCATGCAATGCCCCTAACTTCCCGATCCCCGACCATATCGAAGCCACGGCAATTACTACCAAAATCGTGCCGATTCCTCCACCAACAACGGCAACTACCGGACCAAACAAAGCCGCAGCTAAACCAGACTCAAAACCCCCCAACTCATTCGATGCACTAACAAACACACCATTAATAGCCGCAACCCGACCGCGTAAATAATCGGGAGTGCGAATTTGCACCAATGTCTGGCGAATCACAACGCTAATATTATCTAGTGCGCCACTTAACGCTAGCATTAGCAGTGACAGCCAAAACCAACGCGATAAGCCAAAGATAATCGTTACCACCCCAAAGCCTATAACTGATAAAAGTAGAGCTTTTCCGGCTTTGCGTAGGGGGGGTGAATGTACTAAAATCACCGCCATAATCAACGCACCAATTGAGGGTGCTGCTTGTAGATATCCCAGTTCTATCGGTCCGACCCGCAAAATATCTTTAGCAAAAATGGGTAGTAAGGCTGTCGCACCCCCAAACAAAACGGCAAACAAATCTAAGGTAATCGCTGCGAGAATTAACTGATTTTGCCAGACAAATTTAGCACCAGCAGATAATGCTTTGATGGAAAGTGGTTCTTTGGAACGGATGGTAGGCTGGTCTTTGATCGTCGCTACAGAAACAAAAGACAAGAAGGCTGCAAATGCTGCCAGCAAATACACTCCACTTGCACTTCCTAAGGAAGCGATCGCATATCCTCCTATAGCTGGACCAAATACTGACGCAAGTTGAAAGCTGCTACTATTCCAGGTGGCTGCATTCGTAAACAAATTATTAGGTATCAACTGCCACATCAAAGAATCGCTAGCAGGCTTGTTAAATGCTCTAGCAGCACCTGTTACCAGCAAACAAGCGTACACTAGATAAATAGGTGCTTGGGTGTAGGAAGCAACTGCCAACCCCAGCGAAGATAAACACGATAGCAGCACTGTTACCATCATGATATGTTTGCGGTTATACTTATCTGCCACATGTCCGGCAATCAATGTCAGGGCAATAATTGGCACTACCTGCACCAAACCCACACCCCCCAAAACCATTGCTGAACCAGTGCGATCGTACAGTTCCCACCCCACTGCAATATTTCTAATTTGAAACCCCGTAAATAGCAGTATCCGTCCAATAATAAATAGTCGATAGTCACGAATTCTCAAGGCTGCAAAGGCATCTTGTTTTACAGCCGATGCTTTAAGGAGCTTTTTTAACTTCCGATCGCTCGAAGACATGTTTAAGTAGAGTCAACCCTTCTTCAATGTGTACAATTTCTTCTGTCGTCAGACTTTCTAGCAAGTCTGCAATATGAGTGCGAGTTTGGGCAAGGGTTTGCTCAAGATGGTGTTTACCCTCATCCGTAAGATTGAGAACCACCCGTCGTCTTTCCTGGGGATGGTCGCTACGTTGAATAAAATTACGCTGTACTAGTCTTTCTGTAGTTGTAGAAGCAGTAGCACAAGTTATACCTAAATGTTCCGCAACTTCTGATAAAGACGCTCCCGGATTGCGTTTTATGAATAGCATCGAGCGCAATTGCGGTATAGATAAAGACGCAACACTGTTCTCACGCATATCCGCTCGGATAAACCGCATTAATAAGGGAATCGTATCCATTACTTTAACGGCACATTCTTCAGAGGGTTTACCGAGCATCAACTGTTTTTCTCCTGGTTACATTGCCACCCGTGGATAAAGTCGTCCACAGATGATAGTCAAGCCTATTAATGTTAACAAGAGAATCGTACAATCCAGACCAAACCCATAAAGACTCAAGCCATTTACCAGCATTGTACCCCGTAAGGCATCAACTTGATAAGTCAAGGGATTGATGTGAGAAATGATTTGCAACCAACCAGGCATCAGTGATAAAGGATAGATGGCATTACTAGCAAAAAACAAGGGCATTGTTAACAATTGCCCTATTCCTGTAAACCGTTCTCGGTTTTTTACCAAACAGCCAATGATGAGTGAAAAAACACAAAAACAACCCGCGCCTAAAAGTACAATTACTACTACTTGGAGTAATGCTAACGGATGGAGATTTAAGTTAACACCTAGCAGCAGCGCTAATCCATAAATGATCGCTATCTGTGATAAACTTCGGATTCCACAAGCTAAGGCTTTTCCTAACACCATCGCTGCACGGGGTATAGGACTAGCAAGCAATTTATGCACAATTCCTAAATCTCGCTCCCAAATCAGCGTCATGCCACCAGTCAAAATTGCCACAAACAACACGCTTTGAGCTAAAATACCGGGAGTCATAAAGTCTAAATAAGATAAGTTCCCTGTAGGGATAGCGCGAGTGCGGGTAAAAACTTGCCCGAAGATGAGGAGCCATAACGCAGGCTGTACCCCGCGTATCATTAAATCGTAAGGATCGTGGCGGAGTTTACGCACTTCTAGTTCAGTTATGACTAGAGTTTTGCTGGCTAATTGTGCAATCGCATAAATAAAATTTTCTCGGCGAGTAGGTCGTGGTTCAACCCAACCGTTGAGCATTACGTCTGGTTCTTGCCGTGTCATGATAACTAACTCCTGACGCTAATTCGTCCCCTGTATAGTGAATAAAGACATCATCCAAGGTAGCGTTTGTACCTAAAGCAGCTTTTAAATCTGTGGGTGTGCCAGTTGCAATCACTTTACCGCGATTCATAATTGCTACCCGATTACACAAACTATCAGCTTCTTCTAAAAAATGGGTAGTTAAAAATATAGTTGTGCCGTAATCTGCACAAAGTTCCTGCACAAGATTCCAAACTTGGCTGCGAGCAACTGGATCGAGTCCGACTGTTGGCTCGTCGAGAAACATAATCTGCGGTCGATGCAAGATAGATTGGGCAATTTCTAGCTTGCGAATCATCCCACCAGAGTAAGTTCTGACTAAGCGATCGCTTGCTTCTTCTAAACCCATAAACGCCAACACATCACGGATGCGCTCTCTGCGTTGTTTAGAGGGAATGTCATACAGCTTGGCAAAAATCAAGAGATTTTCATAGCCTGTGAGACTGCCATCAGCAGAAAGAGCTTGGGGTACATAACCGATGACTTTTCTCACAGCATCTTGCTGATGAGTTACATCATAGCCAGCTATAGTTGCCCGTCCAGCAGTTGGGGGTAGTAGCGTTGTCAACATCTTGATGACTGTACTTTTACCTGCTCCATTCGGACCGAGCAAGCCAAATACTTCTCCAGATGTGACAGAGATATTTAGGGCATCAACGGCAGTGAACTTATCAAATCTGCGCGTGAGTTCCTGGGTTTCCAATATGACCGATTTCGGAAAGTTGGCAGGTATTTCTAAGCGATCGGTTCTTCCCGTTAGTTTCGTCACGAGTAGGATGCACTTCCTTGCTGGTATATTTAGGTTATCTAATTATTAGCTTCTCATAAATTCTGTGGAAGTCAAGAGCCTGTTTTGAGAGTAAGCCGCGATCCCCCGATGATGCAATAGCCGCCTTTAGCGACGAATAATGCTTCCCCATTGCGTTCAAATCGATTCAAAGCTTGAAATCCACTCGTCAGCTAGACGCTGGATAGCCGGTAAATCTGCGTTCACGCTTTGGGCGATCGGTAAAATAGGAAGAATGAAAAATCTTGAAACTTTAAAATTGATACAGCCATAGCTTCGGGTTTAATTCTCGTCTATTTAATTTATCGTCAGTAAAAGCATTGCCAAGAAGGATAGATAAGTTATTCATCAATTTTATTTATCGTTTTAAAAATAAATAATATTTGCTGTTATTAAGTAAAAACGAATAATATTGATTTCAAATAAAGCCAAGGTATTTTGCAGCAAAAAATCATTAACTCATTAGTAGCGATCGCCTAAAAAATTTACCGAGCGGGATTTGTCTGCTGATACTAGGCAAAACAAGCAAAACAATCTCAATCATGTGCCTTCACCTGAAAAAACGGGGAGGGACTAGGACGAACACACATTGAATTATTGAGAGCAACAAATATGAGTTGGTTAATTGGAACTTCACTTATCGGGATTTCTGCTGCTTTTGCAACTACCTTTGATGATAATTTGTATTTGACAGCTTTCTTTGGCAAAGTCAATCGTTCGTTTCGTCCCAAGCATGTTATTGTCGGTGAATTTGTGGGATTCACTGCCTTAGTATTTGCTAGTCTCCCTGGTTTCTTAGGTGGTCTAGTTCTTCCAGAAGCTTGGATTGGATTGCTAGGTTTGCTTCCAATTGCAATTGGTATCAGTCATCTCATGAGTCGAGAAAATCAGGAAGAACTAGTGCAAGATGTGTCACTTAACTTAAATTCTGATAAACCTCAGCGTCAGAAAAAATCGCTATTTGCAATTTTGCGCGATCGCCAAACTTACCGCGTCTCTGCTGTCACCATTGCCAATGGGGGAAACAATATTGGAATCTATGTCCCGTTATTTGCTAGTAGCAATCTTCCTAGTTTGGGCGTAATCTTGCTTATTTGCTATATTACAGTTGGAGTGTGGTGTTTTATGTCTTACCACATGACTCGTAATCCTCTCATGGCTCCGGTTCTTGCCCGCTATGGTCGGAAAATCTTTCCCTTCGTATTAATCTGGTTGGGATTCTCTATCTTGATGAAAAGTGGAACCTTTCAACTTATACCTAGTTTTGCAACGGTTTACAATTAAGCATGACAAGCGATACTGCTGGGGAGTCGTTGCGCGATCGCTCTTCAAAATGAAAACTTTGCCGACATTTTCCAGTACTTTTACATAGATTTTTAATTATTTAGTATAAAAATTTACGCTAATAAGACAATTGATAACCATGACCATTGGTAAGGCTAATATCATATCCGGTTAATTAACACCAATAAAAACATCGTAACCCTCGTAGAGACGTTCCGCTGGAACGTCTCTTTATTAACAATTGTTAAAAAAAGTAGCAAATGGGGAGGAATAACCCATCTGCTACTTGCAACCGGGAGAAGAAACATTAAGCGCTAACCAGCATGAGCGACTTCTTTCGTGACAGGAGAAATATTGACGGCTTTTACCAAATCGCGTACAACATCCTGTAACCTCTGCTCAACTTCTGCATCTAGCTGGATACTTCCCTTTTGCTGTATTTGAATTTGCTTATCTACAGTGTAAATAGTGCTTAGTATGTGCCTAGCTCCTAATTCTGACAGCACAGGTTTCAAAGCATATTCTATTGACAATAAATGAGCGATTGTCCCACCCGTGGCAAGTGGAAGTATGACTTTTCCGGCTAGCGCTTTCTGCGGTAACAAATCCAAAAAGGCTTTCAGGACACCTGTATATGCCGCTTTGTAGATAGGTGTTGCAATAATCACACCCGAAGCTTTTTCTAATAAAGCTTTCGGTTTTTCCAAGGCAGGACTATCGTAACGTCCAAACACCAAATCCTCAGCAGGGATATCACGCGCCGAAATGATATCTACCGTGAAACCCTGTTGTGAAAGGATTTTGCTAGCGTACTCTACTAAGCCATAAGTTCTAGAAGGATGAGAAGGACTGCCTGCGATCGCTAAAATATGAGTCATTTTGTCAAATCCTGGTAATAATTTCTGGTGTTAATCTACGGTAGCTGCGGTTTTTTCTTTAACTTGTTGATTTGGAAATTCTCGATTGGCAACTACCTCGCCAAACGGACTAGTTAGCTGTGGTTCTAAAACAGGTATATTTTCCAACGGTAAACGCGGAAAGAGTAATTCGGCGACGCGGTAAGCTTCTTCTAAATGCGGATAGCCAGAAAAAATGAAGGTCTCAATTCCCAAGTCTGCGTACTCCAACATTCTCTTGGCAACGGTATCGGGATCGCCTACTAAAGCAGTACCCGCACCACCGCGCACTAAACCAATTCCTGCCCACAAATTCGGGCTAATTTCCAAAGCTTCCCGACTGCCATGATGTAATTCTCCCATCCGGCGTTGCCCTTCTGAATCCATGCGAGCATAAGCTTTCTTAGCTTCATCGATCACCTCTTCATCCACATAGCGAATCAAATCATTTGCCGCATCCCAAGCAAGACTTTCGGTTTCGCGCACAATTACATGTAAACGAATACCAAAGCGGAGTGTCCGTCCTTCTGATAAAGCAAGTCTGCGAACTGCGGCAATTTTTTCGGCAACCTGTGCTGGTGGTTCACCCCAAGTCAAGTACACATCTACGTGTTTGGCGGCAATACTTTTCGCAATCGGTGAAGAACCGCCAAACCACAAAGGTGGATAAGGTTTCTGCAAAGGTGGAAAAAGGATTTTGCCGTCTTCGATGTTGAGATAATCGCCTTGGAAATTAGCAGTTTCACTTGCAGCTATCTGTCGCCAAACTGTTAAAAATTCGTCTGTGAGTTTGTAGCGATCGTCATGGTCAAGGTGCAAACCATCCCCCGCTAATTCTACGGGATCGCCACCTGTAACCACATTAATCAGCAAGCGCCCACCAGAAACGCGATCGAACGTTGCCGCCATCCGCGCTGCTACTCCTGGCGACATCAACCCCGGACGAATTGCCACCAAAAACCGCATTCTTTTTGTATGCGTAACCAGCGCTGATGCCAAAACCCAAGCATCCTCACAAGAACGCCCTGTGGGTAATAAAGCACCTGTAAAGCCCAAGTGATCCACCGCTTGAGCAATCTGTCGCCAGTAATCAAAGTTAACTGTCCGTCCGCCGATCGCAGTGCCGAGATAGCGTCCTTCTCCGTGTGTGGGAATAAACCAAAGTAGTTGCATAATCCCTATTTAAAGTAGCTACAAAATTCGGATTATTTTATTACTACAGCAAATCTATCGATATACCGTATTTTGTCTGACATCCTAAGAGTATTACACAGGTGAATGGGGAAAGCAACACTTTTAACAAATAAAATACGATTTATCTATCAAGTTACCGTAGTTAATATGTATGAATGGCTTTTAGAACTTGAGTTTGACATAAGGAACAATTAGCGGCTTGCCGTACAGCGTTGTTTGGTAGGTATTTGCCTGTTTGAAGAGGGGTTGTATATCATCACAGTTGATAGCAAATATCTATAATTCGATAGATGTACCGGAGTTAATATGTGATATGTTCCGTTTATGTCAAAGTCGCTCTAAATTTTCTGGATAAATTGCGCCTAGACAAAATCCTCAAACAAGGAGATTTGCCCCATCCCTAGTTATTCTCGATTGCTTGTCTTTAGTAAAAACATAGACAAGTCTTGTAGGGTGCGTTAGCTGCGAGAGTACGGCACCATTGCCTTTGCTACGTGTATTTCCAAAATCTGCGGAGGAGTCCTATATGTCAAAAGATATTGACAATAAAATCAGTAAAATTACCGTTTTGAAGTTGTTAACAACAAATTATTTTTAAACCCCGACATTTGCATAGTATTTGTTGTCAATACACTCTGAAAAAATCCCAAAAGCTTATCCAAGCTAGGTTTTATTCCGTGTAATCTCAAAATATTTACTTTTTAAATTGAGAGAATAAACTAGTAAAATTAAATTCCCAGTTTCTCACGTATCTAAGTAGGATTTAGATTTAATTCATACACAAAATGTGTCCAAACCAACATAAATCAGGAACTATCTGTTATAGATTTGTAGACATACAGCAGCAAGCCTAACTCATACATTATATGAGTAACGACATTAGAAAAATGACTATTTATCCTAGCACGATCGCTATTATTGGCGGTGGCTTAAGTGGTTCTCTGGTAGCAGCAAATCTGATGCGAAATGCAACCATGCCACTGTTCATTAAGTTAATTGAACGCAATCAAGAAGTAGGTAGAGGAGTTGCTTACGGTACGCCATTTGACTGTCATTTGCTCAACGTTCCGGCTCTGAAGATGAGCGCGTTTCCTGATGAACCAAATCACTTTTTAAACTGGTTGCATAAAAACGGACATGAAGAGGTAAAAGAATCTACCTTCGTTCCGCGTAAGGTTTATGGAGATTATGTGCAAGCGACTTTGAACGAAGCAGAGGCAAATGCTCCTTTCTTTGTGATGTTAGAGCGAATTGTGGATGAAGCGATCGCCATTCATACCAAAAGCGATAATGTCATCGTCAAACTGAGTAGCGGTGAGTATTTGTACGTTCAAAAGGCTGTGCTAGCGTTGGGCAATTTCCCCGCGTCTCTACCAAAACCAATTGCTTCTCTAGAGAACTCTAATCGCAATATCAGAAATGCTTGGTCAAGTGATGCTCAAGCCGATTTGAATCCAGAAGATTCCATTCTACTGATTGGAAGCGGACTAACGATGGTAGATGCGGTTGTTGCCTTGCACCAAAAAGGATTTCCGGGAAAAATTCATGCTGTCTCCCGTCATGGATTGAAACCGTGCAGTCACAAAACAATAACTCCATTACCGACATTTATTGATGTAGAGACTGCACCAAAAACTGCACGAGAACTACTGCATTTAGTACGTCAGCAAGTGCGAACAGCAATTACTCAAGGTCAAGATTGGCGAGCAGTAATTGATGCATTGCGTCCGGTTAGTGAAGAAATTTGGCAAACACTTTCTTTGAATGAACAAAAAAGATTTCTGCGCCATGTCAAAGCTTACTGGGAAGTTCACCGGCACCGAATTGCTCCAGAAATTGCTGATGTGCTGGATGCTGCTATGCAATCTGGTCAACTAAGCTATTATGCAGGTCGAATTCAAACTTGCCAGGAGTTTGACAATAAAGTAGCCGTGACCATCAAAGAACGAGAAACACAGGCAGAGATTGTTTTACAGGTTAACCGAATTCTCAACTGTACTGGTTCCAACTCTAACTACTGCAAATTGCAGCATCCATTACTAGAGAGCTTGCAAGAACAACAATTGATGCGTCCTAACGCTTTATCAATCGGAATTGATACTGCTGCCAACGGTGCGTTGATTGATGCAGATGGAAATGCTTCTAAATTGTTGTATACATTAGGAACACCGCGCAAAGGTAATCTTTGGGAAACTACTGCTGTTGGAGAAATTCGCGTTCAAGCAGCGAATTTGGCTATTGAGTTACTGAAATCCACTTATGTTGTTGATGAAAAACCAGCCATGCTATTTCGTCAACTTTTCTACAAAGAGTCAAGTACATACACGTACTTGATTGCCGACCCAGAAACTAAAGAAGCTATTCTCGTAGACCCGGTATTAGAGCAAGTTGAACGCGACATTCAAATATTACGAGAACTGGGTCTGACTTTGCGCTATTGTCTGGAAACTCATATTCATGCTGACCACATGACTGGGACAAGTAAACTTAAGGATATGACTCTTTGTCTAAGTATTATGCCTGAAAATGCCCAGACTAGTTGTGCAGACAGCTATATTGCCGATGAAAGTATGTTGCAATTGGGCAACGTTCAAATTCAAGCGATCGCTACTCCCGGACACACTGACAGTCACATGGCTTACCTGGTAAATAATACTCACTTGTTAACCGGAGATGCGCTATTTATCCGGGGTTGCGGTCGTACCGATTTCCAAAACGGTGATGCTGGACTACTATATGATGTCGTCACGCAGAAGCTATTTACGTTACCAGATGATACCTTGGTATATCCCGGTCACGACTACCACGGACAAACGGTGTCTGCGATTGGCGAAGAAAAGCGCTGGAATCCCCGATTTGCCGGACGCAGCCGCAGTCAGTTTATCATCTTAATGAATAACTTGAACTTGCCCTTTCCGAAAAAAATGTCATCAGCTGTACCTGCAAATCAACATGGTGGCGTTTTATTTGCATTGGACTATCAAATTTGAAGATGCTGTTTGCAACAAGATTCCCGACAACTTAGAAGAAGTCGGGAATCTGTATTTTGGCGATCGCCCTCATAATCATGATTTTGCATAAGTCTTAATTTACACTTAATGCTCGTTTCCCTAAAGATAAGCAAATTACATCATGCAGTTTTACCAAAGCTGGTACTCGTGAGGCGTTAGCTGATATTTCTGGCTGTCAACTACATGCGCATAATTACGGGGGAAGTGTGCTTTTGCGCGGTTCCAGTCAAGGTTGGTCAGTCGTGCGATATGAACGGGGACTGCGCTCAAATAACTGTCTCAAATTTCCAACTCTAAATGGTCGTCATGCGCTTGTATGCGAAGGTTTTTATAGGGCACGCGGTACTGGTAACGGTATAACCTGGCTCAATTCTATTGAAATTGGCTCGACTAAAACCACCTCAACTGAATTGATATCGGTTTTTTGTAATACTGCGAGTTGTCAACCGCCATTCAAAGAGGCGGAAATAGCAGATTTTGCATTGCAGGATGCTAATAAGGATGGTCGTCCTGACCTTGTTATCAAAGTCAGTGAAGCAAGAGAAGCAAAAGGCACTACCAGACCAAATGATTCTAGATGTGAACCTCGCCTACCTAAACCTAGCTTCCATCAGCTAACCTTTCTATTTAACGGTCAGTCATTCCATCCGACGCCTGAAACTGCAAAGCTTAAGAGGCGTCTTGATCTGCCGTCAAATTTTCAGATTGCAACTAGGCGATCGCAACCGATTAGGCAACAAACTTCTAATCAAAGCGCAACAGTGCGATCGCGCTCTACTAGGCAACAGACTACCACAAAGCGATCTCTGGTTGTCGCTGCGGACTCACGGTCAATTAGTGGAATTAAGGTTCCACCTGGAGATAGCCCTAGACAACTTGTGCAGGGTTATGGTTTCATACTTGATAGACCAAATGCACTACGGCTATCCAATGGAACATTAGTTTATAGCCTGGACGTATTTAACACAGGTTACGCCGATGGTGTGGTTGAAGTGTACGATGCACAGAACAACTTAATTGAAGTCAGGGGAATACAAGGCATCAGAAATCCAGCTACCAGCATAGTTGCCTTTCCATTTGAAGCAGCGAGTAGGCTTTACAAACTAGCTACCGAAGGATATGCTCTTGGCGATCCAACAAATGCAGTGGGTAGATCGCAAAAGACAGAAATCAGAAACATAGCTATTCCACGGGGTGGACGCATAATTTTTACCAAAAATGGTGAAGCAGCTATGAGATATAACCAAGCAACTTTTGTGATTGGAGTTCTAGCTGACTCGGTATTTCCAAAAATTTTTAGCGGTAATGAGTTTAAATTTAGGGAAAAGCTTTTGTTATCTCTTTTCACTGAACTTCAGAAGGAGCGAGTTGGCAGCCTTGTGCAAGATGGTGCATTTTTAACACTGCGAGATAGTCAACGAGCCTTTAACAATCAACGCTGGATTGATGAACAGAATTTATCCAAGGTAATGGAAATAGGCTCTAAGATTTTTGCACAAGAATTATTAAACTATGGTGTTGATCGTACAATCGTCAATCAGTTGGTTTTAGGGATAAAACTTAACTTTTGGGTAACTACCGCAGAAACTTTTGCACAGGGCAGTAATGTGTTTTTGCAATGGCTTGACTGGGAACGTTCACGCAAGTGGTGGCGAGGGGATTTGGCTACAGCCAAGGGGTCCAAAGCTGTAGTCTTGCGGGGCATTAGATAGATTTGAACCTAATAAAACCTGTCCGCTGCTCTTACTATTTCCATAGTCTAAATACCAAATTGAAGGAGCCTGATTAGAATTGTAATCGTTATGTTTCAGCACTTGTGAAAGTGACTTTCGCGCCGAAGCATTATCCACGCACCCAATAATAATTGACAGTGTTTTGTACCCTGTCTGTACCATTTTTGGGTGAAAGCGTTTGCTTATTGCTTTAATTTCCATCCCCCAGGCAATTGAATATCTTAGAGCTAATGTTTGGGCTTTGGGTAAGCCAATTTCTTTGTAGCAGAAGCACTGCCTTAGTACATTAGCTTCTTCGACAACATCATGATCTACGAAAGCGACTTGCACCTCTTTACTCGTATTGCTTAAGCTACAAGCAAGTCGAACAACGCCCGCAGCAAGCAAACTCCCAGTCCCTCCCATTCCAACGATCCAAAATTCAATGCGGGAGTGTTGTATAAGAATTAGCTTTGATGCGTTAACAAAATTATAGTTTAGTTTCATGTTCATCCAAAGAATTATCCAGAATTGGAGAATTAGTATTCGAGTAAAATTTGTAGGCAATTGCTGAGTCAGAAGAGACTGGTTGACTGACAAAAGTTTGAGCAACCGACCGACCACAGGGGGTTGGAGCACCGTAAAGTTTGAATAAAAAAGAAAGGTAAAAACTTTCCAAAGGGGCAACAAGTGCCTTAACCTGACTGGTGGCTAAACACAGATAGGTGCATCAATGGAAACAACCTCCCGTCTTTATCATGAATTAACCAAGCTTCTAGGTCAATCACTATGTAGGGTCAGATAAACGACATTTATATACACTGGTCTGGATGTTGATTGGTTTAATTTACGCAGGTAGTGTTAATCTCACAAAGTGGGCTTCTTACATCACTCTTCCGTGCTATGTTTGCCCTTCCTCGGCAGCGACGGTTTAGTCGTTGGTTACATAATCCACGTATTAATGTGCAAAAAATATACAGCCTAATAATTCAAAGTGCATTAAGTCAATGGGGTGGGCCAGAATTGTACTTAAGTCTTGATACAACAATGCTTTGGAACGAGTTTTGTATCATGAGTATCTGCGTGGTCTACCGAGGAAGGGCTGTGCCTGTTGGTTGGAGAGTTCTTGCTCATCCTAGTAGCAGTGTTAAATTTGAGACTTACAAGATATTACTCAATAGCGTCGCGCGCATTTTAGCAAAAAAAGTTATGCGAAAGAGACTTTCGATTCAATGCCGGAGGTAGTAGGGGCACTTGATGGAGTTGCAAATAAGTCGGCTTTTAGTTATTTACCGAGAACCTTTGTTGGGGTGCGGGATGACGACGGCAATGGAATAAAAGAAACTGTAATTTTTTATTCTAGCAGTTATGCACGTCAAATTGATGCATCTAATGTTCTCACGGGGTTTGGTGCAAGTGCAACAGCGATGCTTGACGGTGGTGGAAGCACATTTTTGATAGTAAATGGAAATTCTTTGATTTCTACAGAGCGCAAAGTACCGCACGCGATCGCAGTTTATGCGGGAAAATAGGGACGCTTGGATTGGGGACGCTTGGACTGGGGGAGTTGATATTAGCTTTATCAATAGACACTTCTTGCATTCAAGCAGCGAAAAATAAATAATTAACCGCAGATAAACGCAGATGGACTTTTGCAGTGCGTTGCGTATTTTCCCCCCGAGTCCCGCACCTGCCGTGCAGATGAAAAAGATTTTTGTAAGAGGTTTGATAACTTCTAACCTGCGGGGACAGCAGTAGGAGCATTGGCTAGCTTACCATCTTTCATGTAAAATATGTGGTCGGCAATATCTAAAATGCGGTTGTCATGAGTCACTAAGAGAATGGTACAGCCTTGTTCTTTGGCTAATGTTTGCATCAAGTTGACTACATCTCGACCGGATTTACTATCAAGTGCGGCTGTGGGTTCGTCTGCTAAGACAATTTTCGGATGATTGACTAAAGCGCGGGCGATCGCTACTGTTTGTTTTTCTTCTCATGATAATTTATTAAGATAGTAATTCATGCTTTGATACACCTCATCGTCAAATGTGCTGAGTGACCGGAGTTTGAGCCAAACAACTACAAATTAACTAAGGAGAAGTTTAACTATTGACAACATCGAGCGCAATTATTTTAGTTATACTCAAAATTTATGCTATAAATGATACATTATATAACTTAAGTGCATCCGTGTTGACAAAATTCGTCCAAAGATAAATCATTTGCTATTTTTATTACTTAAGATAGATTACAATTTAAGTGTTTTCCTTAATTTAGAAAACACTTAACTTGCTTTCCTTGACCAATTCATTTTTTAGTATGCACAATAATCAACGTATTATACACTTAACCGAGGTCGCTGCCACAGACTTTCCAACTACAAACGATTATAAATACAAGTGCCGCGTGCAGGTGATGTCGGATGAAGGGCAAGCCTTATTGCACAAGGATCTGTTTGCCCGAATGCAGCCAAGCTGGTTAGTGGATTTAAAGAACAAAGGCGACTGTACGATCGCCCTGACGCTATGCTACCGCGAAGCAGATATTGGTCAACCGTGGCAGGATATTGAAACAGTTACATTCGCCACACAAAACGTCCTCAACGGACAGCGCAATACAGAGTTAGAATTTCCTATTACCACGTGGAATTTAGCACCTGAGTTGAAGCTGAAAACTCGGTTGACGCAAAGTGAAAATGCAGAAAGTAGCAGCAACATACTGACGTTTTTGGGAAATCAAAATAATTATCAGCGCTTTCATACTAGAGAAGAGCAAGCAGAGGTAAAAGTCGATCTGCCACAAGCAGTTCCCCTATCGCCACAGGAGGAAGTGATTGTCAAGGACGTGTGGAACAAACTGCGGGCTTGGAAAGAATTGCAAATGGAGAAGTTCCTGGCTCGGCTATTGCTAGAGGAACCGGAACTAGAGTACATCTTTGGGGAAGCGATCGACAGCATGAGCGATCACTTCTACGAGTTGTTTGATTGTTGCGTGCATCAGCTTCAACCCCACACCCAAAATGTGATTGGGGAACCTTTAATGGGTGTACCACCGGAAAAAGGAGATGGATTCGATACAGTTGAAGATTATGGTGCGCTGTTTGCCGATATCGGAATGCGTCCCCAGCACTGGCTGAAGCTACGGCAGGTGTGGATGTGGATGTTGCCGTCGATACCTTACTTAGAAGAGTACGATCGCCAGGATTTGGCAAAAGGCGTAAATTCTGCTCTCTACAAGTTTTTCAACAGCAGTGTAATTGTGCCAATGGTAGAGGCAATGCGCCGCTACGAACAAGCATTACCCCCAGAAATGCTAAAGCGGATGGCGGATTCTTGGGAGGTATTCAGCCAAAACAAGCAAGAAATGGGGATGCAGTTTTATCAAATCTTGTTTGAGAAATATCCCTTTGTCTTGCCGATTTTTGGACGGGCAGACATGGATTATCTGTCACTCCATTTATTTCAGGCATTAGAATTTCTCATTCGCTGTCTTCGCAGCGGCAGCAGTGATGATATGCTGCAAGAACTACGTCAGTTGGGACAGGTACATGGCAGTGTGGGAGTGCCATCCTGCGCTTATCCAGCAATTTCAGACACGATGTTTGCTTTGTTTGAGAAGTATGTGCCAGACTTTACCCCAGAGTTACGGCAAGCGTGGCAGACGTTGTTTGATCGCGTCACCAACGTGATGAAATTGCCGAAAATGAACGAAGAGCGACTGCTGAAGAAGGCACGGCAGTATTTGGATCAGATTGCTTTAGAGCAAGCTTGGGAACCTGAGGATAGGACACGGCGCTGGGTAGAAATTCAGGAGCAAGTCAAAGCCACAGGTACTTATACTCACACATATGAAGAATTAACGTATGGGGCGCAACTGGCTTGGCGTAACGCCTCTAAATGTATTGCGCGAATTCAATGGAATAATATAGTACTGCGCGATCGCCGTCATGTTACCGACCCTTCGGAGATGTTCCGGGAATTAGAAGAACATTTACGGCTGGCAACCAACGGCGGCAATATTCAGATCACGATGACCGTTTTCCGTCCCAAGCAGCCAAAGGAACGCTGGGGAACCCGGAGAGAGGAATTCACAGTTGATTCGTTATGCGGCTTACGAACAACCAGATGGTAGCATAATAGGCGATCGCGCTAATTTTGATTTGACCAAAGCGATTATGAAGTTGGGCTGGCAACCACCCGAACCACGCACGCCCTACGATGTCCTACCATTAGTGATTGAAGCACCAGGAATCGAGCCGAAATTATACGAATGGAAGAAAGAGGAAGTTTTAGAAGTAGAAATTGAGCATCCTTCGATTCCAGAGTTTAAATCCTTGGGCTTCCGCTGGTACGTCGTGCCTGCAATTAGCAACTTCCGCCTGGATATTGGCGGTGTGACTTACGGCTGTATCCCCTTCAATGGCTGGTACATGGGTACAGAGATTGCGCGAGATTTTCTGGAAGATTGGCGCTACGACAAGATGGAGGACATCGCCAAAGTACTAAAGTTGGATACGAGTTCCGAGCAAACTTTGTGGCGCGATCGCGTTGCTTTAGAACTCAACGTTGCCATTTTGCACTCCTTCCAAAAAGCCAAAGTAACGATGGTGGATCACCAATCGGCATCCCGTCAATTTCTCACTCACGACTTGCGGGAAAAAAAAGCGGGACGCGAATGTCCAGCAGATTATGGTTGGGTCGTTCCGCCGGCTGGGGGAAGTGCCTGTCCGGTTTGGCATCATCAGATGCGCGACTTTTACCTAGATCCAGCTTATCACCACGCCCCTGATCGCTGGGCAGTGGAAGATGGAATTGATCTGGAAAAATTTATTGCTACCAGCGATGAGGATGACGACAAGCAAGACCGCATTCTCATCCTTTATGCATCTGAAACGGGAACAGCCGAAGGCTTTGCCCGTAAAGCAGCCCGTCAACTAGGGCGCTATCGTCCCAAAGTGATGGCGCTGGATGAATACAACACCGATACTTTAACATCTGAAAAGCTGCTGCTGATTGTCACCTCCACCTTTGGCAATGGGGAAATGCCCGGAAATGGCAAAAAATTCCTCCAATGGTTGAAGAAACAGCCTCGTGGTTTCCTCAGCGGGTTGAATCACTCTGTCTTGGCTATTGGCAGCACCGTTTACGAACACTTCTGCGCTGCCGGGATTGCTGTGGATAAGGCACTGGCGAAGGCGGGTGCTAACTGCATCGTACCGCTGCACAAAGGCGATGAAATCAAGGGACAAGCTGACACCTTCAAGCAGTGGTTGGGACTTGTTTCTCGTGTGCTAGGTGAGGATGTCACTGCTGCCGATGCCACAACAGCCCAAGCAGCCGTCAAACTGAACGTCACCTTCTTAAGTGAAGCGGAAGCGGCAAACGTTTCAGAATCTAGAGACGCGATATATCGCGTCTCTACAGGCGATAACGGTGTCGAAGTTCCTGTGGTGACAAATCGCGAACTTCTCCAAGAAGTCATTCCTGGCAGCCGTTCCACTCGTTATATTACCTTTGATATTTCCGGCACCGACCTTCATTATGAGACGGGCGATCATTTGGCGGTTTATCCCTGTAATCCATCAGAATTGGTGCAGCGTCTTTGCCAGCGTCTTGGGGTTACACCTGATACTTACTTCACCGCTCGTTACATAACTGCGGATAATGTAGAGACGGAGGATAAACCACCTGTTGTCGTCCCCACAACCGTGGGTCAGGTTCTCTCGCAAGAACTGGATCTTGCCTTGCGCGAACCGTTCAACGACCTGCTAACATACCTGCGCTCCGCAACGCAAAATCCTCAGGAGCAAAATCGCCTGGAAACGTGGCTAGAAATTCTTAGACAAGGAGACGACCATTCCGACAGCATCGCGCTCAAGAAAAGCATCACTGACACTTGTATGAGCGTTGCCGATTTATTCGATGAATTTCCCTCGGCAGAAATTAAGCTAGAAGCTTTGCTGGAGTTGTTACCCAAGCAAAAACCACGACTTTACTCGATTTCTTCGTGTCCCCTGCTTCACCCCCAGCAAATTCAAATCACCCTTGGGGTGCTGCAAATTAAAACTGACGCAGGCAAAACCCGACAAGGACTCACCTCTAACTACTTAGCCGGACTCGAACCAGGAACAAAGGTTCGCTTAAACGTCCGCACCTCTGATTTCCGTCCCCCCAGCGATCCAGATGCGGTAATGCTGATGGTGGGACCAGGAACCGGTGTTTCTCCCCTGATTGCTTTCCTTGAATACCGAGAAGCTTTATTGCAACAGGGGCAACCATTAAGTGATGCTTGCCTTTACTTTGGCTGCCGCAACCACAATGACTTTTTGTATCAAGAGCAATTGCAGACGTGGTTAAATCAGGGTGTCCTCTCCAGTTTAGAAGTGGCGTTCTCTCGTCTGGGCGAACAAAAGATGTACGTGCAAAATTTGATGCAACAGCAAGCGGAGGAGACCTGGAAATTACTGAGTCATCCCAAGTGTTACTACTACGTTTGTGGTGATGCGAAGATGGCGGATGATGTGTTTGAAGTGATGTTAGCGATCGCCAAAACAGAAGGAGGACTATCGCACCCGGAAGCGATGCAGTTTTTCGACAAGATGAAGCAAGAAAAGCGCTTCACAAGCGATGTTTGGGGCGTACAGCTGCACTTTAAACAAGCGATTAAACAAGTGCAAAAAGACAATTACTCCAAAGCTGAGAAATGGCTTGAGCGGGTGCAGCAGCCAACTGAGGATCAAGTACTAGTTAACGAAGTGATGCAACCCTTAAGCGTCTAGATTTGCATTTTCAAATATTAGATTCAAGAGTCAGGAGGCAAAATAAAAAAGCCTTCTGACTCTTAAATTTTATCATAATGCGCGATGCAGGGCGCGTCGGGCGTCGCACATTAGTCTTTTCACCTTCCCAAACTCAAATTTTGTAATCCCTTCACTCTTGACCTCGCTTTAGATATATAAAACTTTGTATGCTGAATTAATAGGTCTTAATAGTTCTTTTAAAAAGTGCAGGAAGATTTTAGATTAATAGTTGACTTAGTGTCAGTTTTCGGTGTCGCTGCCTGTGGGGGACTGTTGGCGGCACTGTTGGGACAACCCGTGTTATTAGGATATCTCATCGGTGGGATGGTCGTCGGACCAACCGGACTGGGACTGATAAAAGAAGTTATTCAAGTAGAAACTTTGGCACAGTTCGGTGTCGCTTTTTTGTTATTTGCTTTGGGGGTAGAGTTCTCCTTAGCGGAACTGAAAAAAGTTCGGGCGATCGCTCTTGGAGGAGGCGCCGCGCAAATTACCCTAACAATTATAGTCACGGTTTTGGTATGTGGTGTCACAGGAGCCTGGGGAGTCTTACCTGCTAAAGGCGTGTTTTTGGGGGCAATTCTCTCTTTGTCTTCTACCGCAGTTGTTCTCAAGTGCTTGATGGAGCGCAACGAAACGGAAACGCCCCACGGACAAGTGATGCTGGGTATTTTGGTAGTCCAAGACTTGGCACTGGGACTGATGATAGCAGTTTTACCCGCTCTCGATCAACCACCAGAATTTATTGGTATAGCAGTACTAACAGCGCTGGCGCGGATTAGCTTATTTGCTGGGGGTGCGATCGCGGCGGGGATTTGGCTGATACCGCCTTTGTTGCGACTGCTAGCCCGCACCGAAAGCCGAGAGCTATTTTTATTAGGGGTGGTGGCGCTATGTTTGGGTATCGCCCTGCTGACCGAGCATATGGGGCTTTCGATTGAGATGGGGGCGTTTGTCGCCGGCTTGATGATTTCTGAGGTGGAATACGCCGATCAAACTTTAAGTTATGTAGAACCGCTGCGGGATATCTTTGCTAGTTTGTTCTTTGCTTCAATTGGGATGTTAATCGACCCGGTGTTTTTGTGGAACAATCTAGAATTGATTTTGGGGTTGGTAGCGCTGGTATTTGTCGGTAAATTTTTGATTATTACACCCTTAGTGATGCTGTTCCGTTATCCGCTGAAAACGGCGTTAATTGTTGGGTTGGGACTGGCGCAAATTGGGGAATTTTCCTTTGTCCTGGCTAGTGAAGGACAAGTTTTAGGGTTAGTATCGCGGCAGATATATTTACTGATTTTAGGAACTACAGCGGTAACATTAGTACTTACGCCTTTTGTGCTGCGATTAGTGCCGTTTTTATTCAACTTTGCTGAATCAATGCCTTGGCTGAAACCGTATTTAGACGGAGAAGGTCAACCGCTGGATGTGTCAGATGAGCTACCCATAAAAGACCATGTGGTAGTCTGCGGTTATGGGCGAGTAGGCAAAAATTTGGTGAAGTTGTTGCAGCAACACGATTTGTCCGTGGTGGTAATAGACCAATCAGAAAGTAGAATTCAGCAGTTGCGGGAGGCGGGTGTGCCTTATGTGTATGGTAATTGCGTGAGTTTTCATGTTTTAGAAACGGCGGGAGTTGACAGTGCTAAGGGAATGGCGATCGCACTTCCAGACCCGATGAGTACTCGTCTTTCTTTGAAACGCGCTTTGGAATTATCGCCAGAATTAGATTTGGTTGTTCGCGCTACCAAAGATAAAGATATTGAGATACTTTACCAACTGGGAGCGAGAGAAGTTGTCCAACCAGAATTTGAAGCAAGTTTGGAAATGGCAACTTATTTATTAACAGGCTTAATGTCGCCATCTGTCGTACAGCGAGAAATGCAGGAAATTCGCGAACGTCATTATTTAGATTTGCGACCAGAACAATCAGCATCTGAAGTACAACGGGATTTACAGCAAGCGACTCGCGATTTAAATCGCCGCTGGTATAGTTTACCATCAGCTTCGCCTTTGGTCGGTATGACTTTAGAAGAAGCGGATATGCGCTATTTAACCGGGGTGAGTTTGATGGCAATTCGCCGCGCCAACGGTGAAGAAATAGATTATCCTCCGATTGGTACTAAGTTGGCAGAAGGCGATCGCCTATTAATAGTTGGCGCAGATGAAGAATTTGCAGCTTTAGATGAATTCGCTAAAGGTAAAGCTGCTGTTCCCGGAGAAAATAGTGCTTGTCAGTGGATGAATGTCAACGGCGATTCTCCATTTCTCGGTAAAACTTTGGCAAATCTCGATATTCGGCGCGAATATGGCGTACAAGTGCAAGCGATGCGGCGAGATGGCAAATTTATCCGCTTTCCTGATGGCAATATGGACTTGCGAACTCACGATCAAGTGCTTTTGTGCGGTAGCTTGGCGAATTTAAATCAACTACAACACTTGCTAGCGCCAGGAAAACAAGTACCATTATCTATCCCAGTAGTGAAAGCCGGTGAGGCAGAAGCACTCAAAGAGTTTTTAGCTATGGATAATTGGCGAGAATAGCACAAATAGACATAGCTGTGAAAAAAACGATAGATGCCCGAATTGCGGGAAACAAGAACGTGCCTTTTTACCATAATAAAAAAACGCCCGCGTCGAACGCTTTAACCGATCTGATTCGCGCCGTACTTCGTATGAACGCAACGGTGCAAAAATCAGGAACACGCCTAATGCGGGGTACGGGAATAACCAATGCTCGGTGGCAAACGCTAAGTGAGTTATTCGCACTCTCTAAGCGCGTCACGGTAAGCGAATTGGCGCGGCATATGGGCTTAACACGGCAAGCCGTACAACGACTCGCTGACGACATGGCAAGCGACGGTCTGGTTGAGTTCGCCGAAAATCCCGGCGATGCCCGAGCAATGCACTTGCTTCTCACGTCAGCAGGCAGGGCAACGTATCACGATGCGTTGGAGCGCGAATGGCAGTGGACAAATGCGATCGCCGAAGACTTTGATGCGGAACAAATCACTCGTGCCGTAGCACTTCTAGAAGCCATTACGCAGAAGATGCAAACCGATGATTGACAATATACTGTCAATTAGGTATTATTTATATTGACAATATATTGTCAATATCACTCGTCAGAAAGCCACCAACCTGATGCCACACCCAACCGCCGCAGAACAGTTCGACTCGCATAACCCGCGATTTATTGCCGATCGATTCACGCTCCTCGCGCAGATGTGCTCCGAGGCTCCCGTGACATTCCTGCCCGCACTTCATGTTTACGCCGTGACGCGGTGGCAGGAAGTGCATGACGTTTTAGGTGATGCCGTGACATTCGCCTCATCCGAGGCGTTTAGCGCAGGAGTTCATCTCGCACCCGAAGCCCTCGCCATCTATCCACTCACGTCACCGCTATTCGCCTACAACCTAATCAACGTGGATAAGCCGCTCCACACCCGCTTACGTGACCCGCTCATGGCGGCGTTCTCCCCAAAGCGCATTCAGTCGCTCGCCCCGACGGTGATAGCGGATGTCGAAGACCTGCTCGATGCGATCGCGGCGTCGGGCGGTCAAACCGACCTGCTCCTGACCTTGTGCAAGCCGCTTCCACTACGAACGATCTACCGACTACTGGGTGTTCCGCAAGCGGACGCCGAGAAGTTGAGCGGCTGGTCAGATGCGCTTGTTGCGTTCCAGACACCCGGCTTACCCGTCGAGGTGCAAGTCGGCGCAGCACATGGTTTGCAGGCGTTGGAAAACTACGTCCGCGAAATGGTCGCTCTTAAAGCCGCGACGCCAGACGACGGTTTGATTTCCGCGTTGGTTGCCAGTCGCGCCGCCGCTTTAAACGATTTGTCAGAGGATGAATTAGTCGCGGATATTGCGATCGTTTTCTTTGCCGGACACGAAACCACCATCAATACGATCGCCAATGCGTTCCACTCGCTTTTGCATCGGCGTGACCAATGGGAAGCCGTCGCATCGGGAACCGTGGATGCCGAAAATCTCACCGATGAACTCTTGCGCCACGACACATCGGTGATGGGCTTATACCGACGTGCTACCGTGGATACCGTTATCGGCGGCGTTCCTGTGCCGCAGGGCGCGACGCTTTGGGTGTCGTATGCTGCGGCGAACCGCGATCCTGCCCAGTTCGACGCGCCGGAAACGCTCCAGTGTCCGCGTGGGAACGCCCGCCAGCATTTGACGTTCGGCTACGGTGCTCACTATTGCGTCGGGCCGTTGCTCGCCCGTCTGCAATTGCGCGAGGCGGTCACGCGCGTTGCGAAGCGTTTTCCAGAGATGCGTCTTGAGCCGGGTGTGATCGTGCCGGAAATTCCGCATCATGGCCTTCGCGCCCCGATCACGCTTCCGGTGTTGCTGAAATAAAAAGAAATCATGCTTGCAACACTCCTCGCCCAGATACGTTCCGAGGATGCCGTAATATTCCTGCCCGCACTTCAGGTTTACGCCGTGAACTGGCAGGAAGTACACGACGTTTTGGGTGATACCGTGACAGCGATCGCGGCGGCGGTTACATTTTTAGTTTCTCATGACGCTTCCGATATCACAAGTAGCATGGCTGTGGATGGTGATAGGCTCTAAAAGTGGTTTACAGAAGAACAATTGGGAGATAAAAAATGAAAGTATTGATGGTAGGAGCAACAGGCACATTCGCCAGTCAAGTCATACCGCAGCTAAAGCAGCGAGGTGTGACAATTCGCGCCTTGGTGCGGAGCAAAGATAAAATCGACGTGGCGCGGCAACAGGGCGCGGATGAAGCGGTAGTCGGAGATCTCAACGATGCAGACAGTCTTCGTGTTGCCGCTAGTGGTATGGAGGGTGTCTTTCATCTTAACCCTGCCTTTGCACCCAATGAAGCGGAGTTGGGTGTAGCGATGGTCCAGGCTGCTAAAGTGGCTGGTGTGCGTAAGTTCGTCTTTTCTGGTGTCATCCACCCGTCAATCTCCGCACTTAGTAACCATGCGGCTAAATGTCCGGTTGAGGAAGCATTGTATGAGTCAGGAATGAATTTTACTGTTTTGCAGCCGACGATGTTCATGCAGAACTTCGATAGCGGTTGGCAGGCGGTGATGGAAAAAGGTCAGTTTGCTCTACCCTACTCCAAACATGCTAAGGCATCCTATGTAGACTACCGCGATGTGGCAGAAGTAGCAGCACTAGCACTGACAAGCGATCGATTAGATCACGGTACATTCGAGCTATGTGACGCTGGGATGGTCGATCGCGTGGAACTAGCAGCGATGATGAGCGAAGCACTTGATCGACCGATTGAAGCAGGCGAACCGACATTTGAAGAATGGGCGCAGACCGCACATATTCCCGAAGGTGCCATCCGCGAGGGAATGAAAAAGATGTACGCTCACTACGATCGCTATGGTTTTCCTGGCGGCAACGCTTTGGTACTGCGAGCCATCTTGGGGCGAGAACCCCGTCCGCTGCGACAGTACTTCTACGAGTTAGCCAGCCGCTAGTTACACCTGTCTAAAAATTAAATGTACTACAGCCCGCCCATGTCTTCAAAGCAGGCGAGAACAGCACTCTTTCGGTATCTGAGAAGATAACGACGCCGACAATCCTCACGAAATACAAGCAAAACTAAAGAAAAGAGAGCAACCATGATTTTGGTAACAGGAGCTACCGGAAAGTTGGGGACAGCAGTAGTCCAAAATCTACTGGAAAAGACATCCGCTAACCGAATTGCCGCATTTGTGCGTGACAAAAGCAAAGCATCTGCCTTAAAGGAAAAAGGGGTAGACATACGGGTAGGGAGTTACGATGATACTGCCTCGCTCGACAAGGCAATGCAGGGAATCGAAAAGGTCTTACTTATAGCCGGAACGGATGAGGACAACCGCATAAAGCAACACCAAAATGTAGTGGATGCCGCAAAAAAGGCGGGGGTTCAATGTATCGCCTACACCAGTCGGACTTTGAAAGATAGAAACACTATCGCAAACAAGTTGATGGTGGGACATTTTCAGACAGAAGATTACATCAAAGCGAGTGGGTTGAACTATGCTCTATTTCGCAATGTCTTGTATATGGACACCCTTCCGCAGTTCGTGGGGGAAAGAGTGTTTGATACGGGTATCAACTTACCGACTGGTCACGGGCGAGTACCTTTTGCCCTGAGAAGCGAAATGGGAGAAGCCATTGCAAATGCACTGTTAGAAAGCGGTTGCGGTAACCGAATCTACAAACTCACAGGAAGTGAGTCATATTCCTTTGACGATGTTGCGGCTACCCTCTTCGACTTATCAGGTAAAAAGATAGACTATACACCTGCTGAGAAATCAGCATTTGAGGCGCAAATGAAAGAACGTGGCGTACCGGAAACTATGATTGAGAGGGTCACAGGTTTTCTAACCGATATTAAAAACGGGCAGGAAGAAGAGGTAAGCCCCGACCTGGAAAACCTGCTTGGGCGAAAGCCTGCATCGCTTAAAGAGGGGTTAAAAGTTCTTTTCAATTTATAGGGAGACTGTTCCCCGCTATACGTCGGATCGTCGCTTGCTGCTGCTTTTTAAAACATTTCAACCCAGACCCTCTGTTCGACGACAATTATCTTATCCGGTTGAGAGCAAACGCTCGATATCCTGAATTGGCGGCGCACCAAACAGTCGGGCATATTCCCGGCTGAACTGGGATGGACTTTCATAGCCGACCCGATCGGCAGCCGTAATCGCATTGTAATTTTCTGCCAGCATGAGGCGACGGGCTTCTAGGAGTCGGAGTTGCTTTTGATATTGCAGCGGACTCATGGATGTCACTTGCTTAAAATGGTGATGGAAAGACGAAGGCGACATGCTCGCTTGCTCGGCGAGATCGGCAACTCGCATTGGTTTGGTAAAATCCACCTTGATGCCTTGAATCACTGCCGCGATCCGCTGCATGTTGCTACCCGATGTCGCAATCTGACGAACTGCTTCACTTTGTTCGCCGATTAATAAACGGTAGTAGATTTCACGGATCATCATCGGCGCTAGGATCGGGATATCTTGCGGTGTATCCAATAGCTGGGTCAGTCGCAGCGCACAATCGAGCAATGATATGTCGGCGGTGCTGGTGAAAAAGCCTCGAACCGAAGTTTCTTTCTTACCCGCGATTCTCATTCTGAGAGGCTTTGCCAACGCAGGGGGTTGGCTCGCAATAATCTCACAAAGTTCGCGCGGGTCAAGATCTAGTTTAAATCCTAAATAGGGGCGATCGGGAGTTGCCTCAATAATAAAGCCGCTAATCGGCTGATCGACTGAAACAACCAAATATTGCGCCTCACCATAACGATAGATTTCCTCACCCAGCGCTGCGCCTTTTTTACCCTGAACAACGATCGCCAGCATCGGGGTGCTGACACCATGCAGCATCGTGCCAGTCGAAGACTCACGGCTAAATCCCAGCGGCGCGATACTCGTTTGGTGAAAACCATCACCCTTGCCATCGGTGTGGCGGTTGACAAGGGCGGCTAGTTCTCGACACCGATCCGTGATTCGTTCGTCTGTCATCGTTTTTGGAGCTTATCTTCTTTGGCATATTATAGAACTTTTTCATCCAGTCCCAAGATGACAACCTGGAGGATTAGGCAATAAACAGCGAGGTCTGTGTATTGAAAATCCCTGTATGCAAACATACGATGAATATATTCAAACAACACCACAGAAGGATAAGGCAATGACCAAAATCGCATTGGTAACCGGATCGAGCCGAGGACTGGGCAAAAGTACTGCTTTGAACCTGGCTAAAAAAGGGGTTGATGTCATCGTCACTTACCATCGCAATGCCGAGGAAGCCGCTAAAGTCGTCGCTGAAATTGAAGCATTGGGCGCAAAAGCGGTGGCACTGCAACTAGATACTGCCACCACTAAAACCTTTGATAGTTTCGCCGCGCAACTCCAGCAGGCACTCAAGGATAACTGGAAAACCGAGCATTTTGACTTTTTGGTGAATAACGCTGGAACGGGCGTTCATTCATCTTTTGCCGAGACGACCGAGGAAGATTTTGACCACTTGATGAATATTCACGTCAAGGGTGTTTTCTTCCTCACCCAGAAACTGCTCCCGCTGATAAATGATGGCGGACGAATTGTAAACGTTTCTACTGGTTTGACACGGATTATCTTCCCTGGCTATGCCGCTTATGCAAGTATGAAAGGCGCAATCGAGACCCTAACTCTCTACATGGCAAAGGAGTTAGGATCGAGACGGATTGCGGTAAATGCGGTGGCTCCTGGTGCGATTGAAACCGATTTCCGGGGTGGTGCAGTACGCGATAATCCAGAAATGAATAAACAGATTGCTTCCCTAACTGCTCTCGGTCGCGTTGGTCTTCCCGATGATATTGGCGGTGCGATCGCATCACTCCTGTCTGAAGATAACAAATGGGTGAATGCTCAGCGCATTGAAGTCTCCGGCGGTCAGTCGATTTAATCCAACCTATTCTTTCTCAACACCAGGAAAAATAACCATGCCAAATGTAGAAAGCAAAGTTGTCATCATTACTGGAGCCAGTAGTGGCATCGGTGAAGCGACGGCTCGATTGCTAGCAAAAAATGGCACAAAAGTAGTTTTGGGAGCGCGGCGGACAGATCGGCTCGAAGTGATTGCGTCCGAAATCCGCGATAAAGGAGGTTCAGCAGAATATTGTGCCCTTGATGTAACCAGCCTAGAAGACATGCAAGCCTTTGTCGATTTTGCAAAGGAGAAGTTTGGTCGGATTGACGTAGTCGTTAACAATGCAGGTTTGATGCCGCTTTCTAAACTGGAAGTATTAAAGGTTGATGAATGGAACCGCATGATCGATGTAAATATTCGCGGTGTCCTCCACGGTATCGCCGCTGCCCTTCCCACCTTCAAGCAGCAGCGCTCCGGACAGTTTGTAAATCTGTCGTCAATCGGGGGACATGCCGTTTTCCCTACGGCTGCGGTTTACTGTGCAACCAAGTATGCGGTTTGGGCGATCTCAGAGGGACTGCGGCAGGAATCAGCGAATATCCGAGTTACGGTGATCTCGCCCGGAAATACCGAATCTGAACTGTCTAACACCATCAGCGATGCTCAAGCTGCTCAGTGGACAGCGGAATTCCGTAACGTGGTCATTCCAGCAGATGCAATTGCTCGTGCGATCGAATTTGCGATCAATCAGCCAGAAGATGTGGATGTCAATGAGATTATCGTTCGACCGATTGGACAGAGCGGTTAAGCATCAGCCGACATCGCTTGACTACTATCTGAGGACAACAAATGGGTGAATGCCCAGCGCATCGATATCTCCGGCTGTCAGTCAATCTAAATGCAGATCGTTGTGCTGCGGCGCGTGTCTTGGCTGCGTGCGGCAGGTTCTGATGAATGCTGAAATAATTTTGTCATACCGATTGAATAAAACATAGGAAAAAAATGAAAGCAATAGTAATTAACACATACGGCAATGAAGATGTTTTGGATTACGTCGATGTCGAACGTCCAGAGCCGAAAGCGGACGAGGTTCTGGTGAAAGTTCATGCCGCAGCAGTCAATCCGATTGACTGGAAAACTCGCGATGGCGCGGGCGAGAGGCTCGGTCTGAAACTTCCGATCACTCTTGGCATCGATATCGCTGGAACCGTCGAAGAGGTTGGCGTTGGCATTGAAAACTTCAAGCAGGGCGATGCCGTTTATGGAATGACCGTGTCCGGACTGTCCGGTGGCTACGCCGAATACACCCTCGCGGGTGTGGACACCATCGCGCCCAAACCGGAAAGCATCGATTTTGAAGAGGCGGCGGCGATTCCAATTGGCGCGTTGACTGCGTGGCAAGCGATGTTCGATTTGGCGAATCTGAGCAGCGGGCAAAGAATCTTGATAACCGGCGCGTCGGGCGGAGTCGGCTCGATGGCGGTTCAGCTTGCCAAAGCGAAAGGCGCATATGTAATCGGCACGGCTTCGGGCAGAAACGAACAGTTCGTCCGCGATTTGGGCGCGGATGAATTCGTTGATTACACGCGGCAACCGTTTGAAGAAGTCGTCAAAGACGTTGATGTTGTCTTCGATACGGTCGGCGGCGACACATTGGAGCGAGCCTTCCAAACTCTGAAAAAGGGCGGCTTTCTGGTAACATCGGCGCAGACTCCGTCCGAAGAAAAAGCAAAAGAATTCGGCGTAGAAGCCGCATGGGTCTTTTGTAAGCCGAACGCGGGGCAATTAACCGAAATCAACCGGCTGATTGAAGAAGGCAAATTGAAAACAAACATCGAAACGGTTTTGCCGCTCGCAGAAGTAAAAAAGGCACATCAACTTTCCCAAAGCGGGCGCACGCGCGGCAAAATTGTTTTGCAAATCGGGATATAGTTGTTGAACAGCATTTCCAGAATCCACAATAATCAAGAAGGATACACCTCATGATAAAGATGATCATCACCATCAAGCGTCGAGAAGGCATGAGTCATGAGGAGTTTGTTCATTACCAGGGCGAAATTCACAGGCCGCTCCTCATGTCGATTCCCGAGTCACGTCGCTATATCCGGCGGTTCGTCGTGTCGTACCCGATCCCTGCGCCGAAATACTCTGGTCCGGACTACGACTCGGTCGTCGAGGCGTGGTTCGACAGCATGGAGGATATGAACGCGCTTTACTTCTCGGAAAACTTCCTCAGCAAAGTTGACCCCGATCACGTGAACTTCATGGACTTGTCCTCTTACGGGCGCATTGTCGCTGAAGAGGAAGTCGTCATAGGATAGCATTCAGGTACGAAGAAAGGGCTATGATCGCATGGTGAATGTCATCATCGTCGGAGCGGGTCTGACCAGCTTTGCGCTGGCGTGTCAGCTGATTCGCTACGGCGTTGATTTCGTTATTTTCGATAAAAAAAAGCATCTCCGATTTATCGAAAAATACAGCGAATGGATTGACTGCCAAAACTTTGCGATCGCGCCGCACATCAAAGAAATTTTCGGCGCGGACGAATCTTTTTGGAGGGTATTACTAAAATAGAGGTAAAGAATTGAACGATGCAATCTATACAAGAAAGAGAGAGTTATTATAAGCA
>CAXTNZ010000022.1:0-28173 GCA_964245695.1 uncultured bacterium
CGCTTTCAAGCATTGCAAATTGTCAGCGCAACAGCTTACAAAAAAAGTAGGTCGGAAAATCTTTTAATGAACGGCTACGTTTCCTACATACTCAGCTTTTCTTAAGGATGATCTGTCAAACGAATTGAGGTGGTAAGGCTTTGGTAAATTCTAGTGGCTAGGTAATTTCCTGGTGATATGATGTCCAACAAATCAACCATAATAAAAAACTTTAAAACCCTGTAGAGACGTTACATGTAACGTCTCTACAATTTGGGTAATTTACCGGACACAATATAATATCTAGCGGCAAGTATCTATGCGTCTACGACGCCAACTTTGGTGGGAATTTATATCAAGTTCGGATAATTACTTATAATTTAAAACTCTCCGCGTCTTTGCGTCTCTGTGGCTTTGCGTCAGTCAAACAAGATAAGTGTTCAACCAAACCTGATATTAGATGCTACCGCTGGTTAATACTGACAAATAAGTGATTGAGAAAGCAATCTTGACAGAATGCACCACAAGAGCGTTCTGCTTTTATAGCATTAGCTCATAAAACAGGCGATTCTTCAGGTCGCCACAGATACTCACGCAAATTGATTTTTCCTTCAGGGCTGAATTTTATCCCTTCTTCTTCCAGAATATCTCGCTGCTTGTAGTCTGTGCCATGTCGCAAAAGCGAGTGGGATATCTCACCTTTTGCATTAATCACCCGGTGCCAGGGGATATCTGATGAGCGCATATCTACTTGATAGAGAGCATATCCCACTAAACGCGCTTTCCCATACAAGTGAGCCAAATCTGCCACCTGTCCGTAAGTTGCCACCCGACCTTTTGGTATCTGGCGCACGATCGCGTATATGTTGTCGTAATTGGACATTTATCTTTTTTATCCCCTATTGCGGTGACGCATCTCCTGTTGGCGCATAGGCATTGCATCTATTTCGTCAAAGATTACCTTTGGCTCGACGGGGTTGGAATCACTGCGCTTGGCAGTGCCATCTTTACCCACCAGGATAACCCGGAAATCTTGGGGGGAGACGTGAAAACGCGATCGCACTTTGGCAACATCTGCTTCATCAAGTGCCTTTCCCAATACACGACTTGCACCTTCTGTCAATATCTCAACTAACAGCAAATCTCGCTCTGGGAAATTGGCTTGTTGCGCCTGAAATAGCTGCATTTGCCTTTGGTAGGCGGGACTATTTTCTGAAGGGGCAAACACCAGCAGAAGGCGGTTTTGCCACTGGTAGGAATTGAGGTCAAAAGCCATGTTTTTGTCTGTTGATTTAGCGATTGAATGAGAAGCGAGTGCGGTTTGTGGGGTAGCGGCGATGGCGGAGCCAACACCAGGAGCGATCGCACTCTTTGAGGTTTCCAGATTTTGAGCAAGCGATATATCGCGTCTGTAAAAAGTTACGCAGCCGACATCGGATATCAACAGCAGTGCCAAAATCAAGCAACGAGTTAACATTATTAGTGCAATAAGCAGCGAGAAATAATTAGCCTTAATTCCCAGCTTACATTATCTAAATCTGATACCATGCCGTCAACGCCACCGCCAACGCATCAGCAGCATCATCTGGCTTGGGAACATAATCTAAATTCAACTCCCGCGCCACCGCATCTTGCACTTCGGACTTCTCAGCATTGCCATATCCCGTTAAGGCTAGTTTAATTTGGGCTGGTGTAAACTCGACATACGGCAAGCGACGCTGACCCAACACCAAAATCATGACACCCCGCGCTTGTGCAACTAAAATAGTACTTGACATACGATAGAAGAACAATTTCTCGATCGCTACCAAATCCGGTTTAAATTCCTCCATCAAGGTGTGCAAATCGTCAAACAACGTAGACAGTCGCTGTCCCATTTCCGCATCTGCCGGGGTACTAATTACGCCAAAATCCAGCATATTTACTGTTGTGTCTTGTACCTTTGCTTGACTTTGTTTGCAGGTTATAGCCCCAAATCCTAAAATTGCCAGTCCTGGATCTAATCCTAAAATTCGCTTTTCCATTAACTTCAGTTTTACCAAAGCAGGGTATTGTTTTACTGGGAATGCTGGCAACTTTAACTACTGGCTCTTAGTCTAATGGAATTAAAAAATTTAATAATTCCACACTTGGCTTTTCAGCTAAGTAGTGTACATTTTCTGTTATTCACTGTCCTTACCACTGCTTCTTTTCAGGTATGTCAATTGGTTTTCTCAGACAAGCCCTAAACGCCTTGCAACCGCAGTCGCGTCGTCGCACTTCTCATCGGTTTAATCAGTGGTTCAAATGGTTATCCCCCGGTCTATCGGTGAAACGCTGGTTGCTGATCAGTGTAGTGGGTGTAGTAATGGTAAGTCTGGGGTTGGCTATTTGGATTAAGCTAACGCCAATTTTTTGGGTGCTTGAGTTTCTTAAAGGTATTTTGGAAGTAATCACCGATGTCTTACCCAACTATATTAGTGGACCTTTGGTGATACTGTGCGGCTTGCTGTTGGTTCTCTGGGGGCAAACCCGCACTGTAAGCTCAATTACTAAGGTGCTAAGACCACAAGGACAAAGTGAAGAGGAACTTATTGATGTGCTATTGGCGCATCGTCGATTGTACCGGGGACCGAAAATTGTCGTGATTGGTGGCGGTACGGGACTGTCTACATTGCTCAGAGGACTGAAAACCTACAGCGCCAATATCACCGCCATTGTGACTGTCGCCGATGATGGAGGTTCTTCTGGGCGGTTGCGCCAGGAATTTGGCGTGCTACCACCAGGGGATATTCGCAATTGTTTGGCAGCACTAGCAGATGAAGAAAAGCTGTTAACAGAACTGTTTCAATACCGCTTTCGTGCTGGGGATGGCTTGACAGGTCACAGTTTTGGTAACTTGTTTTTGACGGCAATGAGTGATATAACCGGAGATTTAGAACGAGCCGTCGCCGCTAGTTCCAAAGTGCTAGCGGTGCGAGGACAAGTTTTACCAGCCACCCTGAGCGATGTTCGCCTTTGGGCAGAGTTAGCCGATGGTCGCCGAATTGAGGGCGAGTCTAGCATTCCCCTAGCTAAGGGTAGTATTGTTAAAATTGGCTGCATTCCCGCTAATCCTCCAGCGTTGCCAGCAGCTATCAAGGCAATTAAAGAAGCTGATTACATCATTATTGGTCCCGGTAGCCTTTATACTAGCCTGATTCCTAATTTGTTGGTTCCAGAGATTGCCGACGCGATCGCCGCTACAGTTGCTCCCCGCATTTATGTCTGCAATATCATGACTCAACCGGGAGAAACTGAAGGATACACCGTTGCTGACCACATCAGAGCAATTGATGCTGCTTGTGGGCGACAGCTATTTGACGCTGTACTGGTACAGCAAAAATCACCCTCAGCTCAGTCACTTATTCGCTACGCCCAAGAAAACTCTTATCCGGTCTTCCTTGATCGCGATGCTGTATCTACTTTGGGTCGAAGAATTGTCTTAGCTAATATTTTGCATGAAGATGAAACAGGCTTTGTGCGTCATAATCCCCAAAAATTAGCGCGAGTGTTGTTCCGGTGGTACAGTGGAGCTCATCATGGAAAATGAGGAGATAGTCCAAAGTCAATAGTCCAAAGTCCAAAATCCAAAGTCCAAAGTCCAAAGTCCAAAATCCAAAGTCCAAAATCCAAAGTAAGAGAGTTTTTTGACTAATGACTATTGACTAATGACCCATGACTATTGACGAACCCATGAAAATTTTCCTTGCAGATGCAGAAGCTACGCGCCAGCTTGGCATCACTCTCGGTCAATCCCTGACTGCTGGTAGTGTAATTTTACTAAAAGGTGATTTAGGCGCTGGCAAAACTACACTAGTGCAAGGCATTGGGGAAGGTTTGGGTATCACTGAATCGATTGTTAGTCCCACTTTCACCTTGATCAATGAGTACGATCAAGGGCGTCTCCCCCTTTACCACCTGGATTTATATCGCTTAGAATCACTTGAAGTCATCGGCTTGAACTTAGAAACCTACTGGGAAGGTATTGAAGTTATGCCAGGAATTGTCGCGATTGAGTGGGCGGAACGGATGCCCTACAAGCCAGATAGTTATATCAGTGTGTGTATGACATCTGGGGATCAGGGCATACGTCAAGCCGAAATCACGGCTTTTAATTGCTTCATTAGCGACGCGATCGCCGCCTGGGTAGTATGACTCTTTCCCAAAAAGTTGGTTTGAGATGAATTGCTTTCTCCACGCATTGATATTCTTCCGGAAACAGCACTCCTTGAGGAAGGAAAAGCAGTATCAACGACAATATTAAACGCTGGGCTGCAAAACACTAAGTTCTGGAAGTCAGCCCAAAATTTTGGTGTGTACACTCTTTGCACGCACCGGCGAATCGTCGGTTAGTGGAATAATATGCTCTTGTGAACCAGAATTCGCTATTAACGTAACAGTCGCCCCCTAAAGTGAGCAGCACTATCCCTCTTTAGGCGATGCTTAACCAACCAATCAGCATTCCACGCAAAATTCGTCTCCAAAATTTGGATTCGTTGTTGGCAATACCTGTAGCAAGATCCTCTGCCAACGCGTCCTACCATCAACTCTTAAGCCTGGAAACCCAGAAATTCCCAATTTCTCGCGACACCACAAAATATCCGAAAACAGTCGATGTCTAATGAAGGGCTGGTCAAATCTGCCACTTCCACGCTCGTTACACCAATTCACTAATATTGTCATTTTAGCTACCAATTATCACATGAATAATTTTTCTACAACCAAGATTAAATCAGCCTTTACATCTGCTGGCTTTATTAATAAAGTAAACTATGTTGTACGTAATTTTGTTCCCATCTAAGTATATATTCTTGGATTAAATTACAGACAAAGTTCGGTATAGGGGTGTTCTTGCGAGGGAGATACTACGACTCGTGCCAGATTTGTGAAATACCTGCTCTCAATGCCACTCGCACTAAAAATTTTTCCCTTGTTGTCGAGGTGGTTTTTCTTTGTTGATTATCTTGGTTGCTAGATTTTAGGATTGGTTCTGTTGAATTATGTTTTGTAGCAGTTTTCTCGGTTGATGTTTGAGTTTTTTCATATTTGCCGCATCCTGATATAAAGCCAAGAAACAGAAAGCGATAATAATTAAAAAAACTAGCGTTTAAGGGTCTAATAATTAAGTGCATACTAGCTTTTTATTAGTTGAAACAAGCGGTGGGTAGCAAAAGTTTTTTTTCAGCATAATTTCCCCAGATTTATTCTCTACAATTGTTCTTTGAACAAATCCGGATAGTTGGGCACCCAATGCTATTCTTTGAAAAGTTAAACGACTATCAAGTTATTTGTAAGTCATCTAACTTATCCTTCTTCTTAGTATTCCCAAGTTATATTGGTAATGTACTCAGTAGAAATCGCTAATTATAAATTTCTGAGGGAAATTAATTAATTAGTTTTTTTTATCAAAAGAGATTTTTCTCATCAAGTATGTAGCTAATACTGAAGTATGAGCAGGTTGAATTAGTTATTCTCGTAGAAATACGAGAACCTAGTACCGCTTCTCCTATCGGAGACGCTACGCGAACGCGGAATTCAAAATTCGCTCATTCAAAATTCAAAAAGCTAGAAAGACAAGGGTTTTGGCTTTTTTGGATGGTAGCTTTATTTCCGCCGCGCTGTACTAGTCTGGTAGAAATACGGGATATTTCTTTAAAGCTGTCTTTATAGCAGTAATTCTACGGAGATGCAAAGCGTGGCTTTGAATGAAAGAGGCGATCGCCTTTTTCCGCACAGGAAAGTTCACATTATTTTTCGCGTCAAAAATCAAATATTTATCAATAAAATTTGATGCGTTTTATTGATAAATTCAATTTTTGACTCAGTTATGAGAAATGTGTATTACCGCAACCCAAATTTTAATTATTCACTCATCAGAGTTTCTCAAGAAATGCAGCAACGATAAACCTGGGTACACAAATAAATGCTGGTTACAAAAAATTTAAAGCTTGACCACGCACTTCAGTATTCAACTCGCCTTTGTCATAAACAATTTCACCGCCAACAATAGTTGTTACAGACCATCCGGTGAGATTCCAGCCTTCAAAAGGACTCCAACCACATTTGGTTAATAATTCCTCGCGCCGGACTGGGCGGTAGGTGTTCAAATCTACAAGTACTAAATCAGCATCATAACCAGGTGCGATCGCTCCTTTATTAGGAATACCATACGCCTTCGCCACTGCCGTTGACATCCAGTTAACAACTTGGGCAAGAGTACATCGCCCCTGCATGGCAGCAGTTAACATTAAAGGTAGGGAAGTTTCCACCCCAGGCATTCCAGAAGGGCTGTTGGGATATTCTAGAGCCTTCTCCTCTAAAGTGTGAGGTGCATGATCTGTGGCGATGAAATCAATTACACCATCGCGCAAAGCTTGCCAAAGGACTTCATTATCGTGGGGCGATCGCAAAGGTGGATTCATCTGCGCCAAAGTACCAATTTTCTCATAAGCACTGGTGTTCAACAATAAATGCTGTGGTGTCACCTCTGCTGTTACCCAACTCGGTTTATTAGAGCGTAGCAAGTCGGCTTCTTCCGCTGTTGACATATGTAGAATATGCAGCCGGCGTTGGTATTTCTCAGAAAGTTTTAACGCCAGCTTAGTTGCCAAAAGTGCGGCTTGATTGTCTTGAATTTGCGAGTGAACAGCAGGATCGTGAATTGAGGCAAATTCCTTACGCCTTTCGTTGATTCTGGCTTGGTCTTCAGCGTGAACGGCAATTAAGCGATCGCCCTGAGAAAATATAGCCTCCAACGCCGCCTCTTGAGCCACCAGCAAGTGTCCGTGTGCCGAACCCATAAAAATCTTAATTCCCGGTGTCGGCTTTGCATTCAGCAAATCTGGTAAATTCTCTGGAGTTGCGCCAATAAAAAAGCCATAATTAACCAAGCACTTGCTCTTAGCGCGTTGCAGTTTGTCGTCTAAAGCTTGCTGAGTAATGGTGAGGGGGCGCGTATTCGGCATTTCTAGAAAGGAGGTGACTCCCCCTTTGGCACAAGCACAACTGGCAGTGAACAAATCTTCCTTGTGTTCTAGTCCTGGTTCCCGGAAGTGTACTTGGGGATCAATGACTCCAGGCAACAAAGTTAACCCTTCTGCGTCAATTTCTGTTGTTGGTGTTGCCGTGGAGATTTCCGGTGCGACTTCGACAATTTGGCGATCGCACGTCAGCACATCCCCAATTATTAACTCTCCATTGGGTAGAATAATGCGAGCGCGGCGAATCAGTAAACTTTTTGGAGATGACATGAGGTTAAGAGCAATAAGGAAAATTAGCTTCTATCGTGACAGACAACTATCCTTTTAGGTTAAACTTCGTTGCACTCGAAGAGTGCAACTTTTCGCCACTTGTTACAAAACAGTTTATTCTTTTTAACTATGAATCACGCTGTCAAGATGCCAAGATAACCAGAAAATTAAGTTTCTTTGGTTAAGATGAACCAATACAGTTCCTATGGTAGTTTAATTAGCTGCATCTTTCTTCTTCTTAAGTAATTTCATGCAAAATAAAGTGTCTGACAACAACTCTAACCAACAACCTGATAATTCCTGGCTGGCAGAACTAGGTAGAACAATTGTTTTAAGTATAATTCTTGCCCTAGGAATTCGCACTTTTGTTGCGGAAGCTCGCTGGATTCCCTCTGGTTCAATGGAACCGACGCTGCATGGTACCGAAAATCAGTGGGAGGCAGACAAAATCATTGTCGATAAGTTGAAGTACAAATTTTCTGACCCGCAGCGGGGAGACATTGTGGTATTTTCCCCTACAGATGAGTTAAAAAAGGAACAATACCAAGATGCCTTCATTAAACGTGTAATTGGCTTACCCGGAGAAAAGGTAGAACTCAGGGATGGCAAAGTATATATCAATAACAAATCCCTTCAGGAAAACAAGTACCTTAGCAACGACTTACGCACAGAAAAAGAAGTTTGCACATCCGGACCGCAGCCGCCTTTTCTGTCCAAACCCGTAACTATACCACCTAACTCATATCTCGTGCTAGGTGACAACCGCACCCAGAGCTATGACGGTCGCTGCTGGGGTGTTGTCCCTCGCGAAAACATCATCGGTCGTGCTGTAGTGCGCTTCTGGCCCCTAAATCATATTGGCGGAATCGATAAAGCGCCATTGTATCCATAATTAAGGATTATCTATTTGGGGAATACACGACAATGAGTCGCTTTTCAAATCAAGTATCGCCATCCTCAAAACAGCAAAATTTCTGGATAGAGACAACTAAGACTATTGGGCTAAGTCTGATTTTTGCTTTTGGAATATGCACATTTGTAGCGCCAGCTTGAGGCGAGCGCATGATTCATATTTTGATTCAGCAAAGCCAAATTTATGTATGTTTAAGCTAACAAAGATTTGCATCTTATGTTAGAGAATGTCTGAAAACTTAGAGCCTGTTTGTCAAGTAGATTTTAAATTCGTAGGGTGCGTTAAACTATCTTAACGCACCATATTTTTGTCTGTACCGCTTAGTGCATGAAAAAGATTTATTATATTAGATTAGCAAAATTTTTAATTTAAAATGTATTTAAATCAAGTTAACAATCATAAAGCAAATATTTTAGTAGTCGATGATACACCAGACAACTTGCGTCTTTTGTCGGGGATGCTGACTGCACAAGGTTATGAAGTCCGCAAAGCCTTAAACGGTAAAATGGCGCTGACTGCGTGTCAAATGGTTTTGCCTGATGTGATTTTGCTAGATATTAATATGCCAGGAATGGATGGCTATGAAGTTTGTAAACAACTAAAGGCAAACGATAAAACTTGCGAAGTTCCGGTGATTTTTATTAGCGCCTTAGATGATGTGTTGGACAAGGTAAAAGCCTTTGATGTAGGTGGCGTAGATTATATTACTAAACCTTTTCATGGGGCAGAGGTGGTATTGCGAATTGAAAATCAGATTAATTTACGTTTGCTACAAATTAAACTCCAAGAAAAAAATTATTTGTTACAACAGGCTCTTGACAATTTGAAAGCTGCTCAAGTCCAGCAGATTCAGAACGAAAAGATGGTGGCGCTGGGACATTTGGTAGCTGGAATTGCCCATGAAGTTAATAACCCAATCAGTTTTATTTATGGCAATATTCAATATGCCGATGAATATGTGCAAGACTTAGTGAATATAATTGAGGTCTATCAAGAAGAATATCCAAAACCAACACCAAAGATTCAGCAAATAGTCAAGGATATAGACTTGAATTTTGTGACGAACGACCTGCGAAACCTGATGGGTGCCATGAACAGAGGTGCCGATCGCATTCGGGAAATTGTACTGGCGCTGCAAAACTTCTCCAGGCATGATGAAGCTTTAATGAAGCAGGTAAACATCCATGAAGGCATCGACAGCACTTTGGTAATGTTGCAGCATCGACTCAGAGAAACAGCAGATCGTCCCGCGATCGCTGTTGTGAAAGAGTATGGCAGTTTACCTTTAGTAGCTTGTTATGTCAGTGAACTCAACCAGGTGTTTATGCATCTATTGAATAATGCGATTGACTCTTTGGAGTCACGCTACGCGAAGGATGCTTTAGATCAGTCATTAGTCATGAGTCATTTGTCATCTACTAACGACAAAGGACACGGGACAAATCCGCAAATTCGGATTCGCACAGAATTGATATCGAATACAGTCAAGATAGCGATCGCTGACAATGGACTGGGGATGGATGAGTCGGTGCAAAAGCGTTTATTTGATCCATTTTTTACCACCAAGCCTGTAGGCAAAGGCAGTGGACTAGGATTATCGATTAGCTTTCAGATTGTGGTGCAGAAACATCGCGGACAGATTACCTGCTGTTCATCACCAGAAAAAGGAGCAGAGTTTGCAATCCAAATTCCAGTCGAGCAACCACCAGAGCTAAGTTGATAGTCAATAGTCAATAGTCAATAGTCAATAGCCCGTAGTAATTATCTTGACTTTTGAACGCCACTTGCTTCACTTGGGGAGACCCCAAGACCGCAGTGGCTCCCCTTGACCCTGGACTCTTGACTCTTGACTTAAAACTTTTTCTTCACTAACGACTACAATTTTCAGTCACATATAAGCATAATAGAGAAGTGACTGATTTGTTCGACCCTTTACGCTCCCTTAAGGAAGGTCACTGGTTCAAGCTCATCTGCGGAGCCAGTTTCCAGCATTTGCCTGCGGTCAGTAGTTTAACATTAGCCTACACATTGGCTGGCGCTGACTGTATAGATGTGGCAGCTGATCCTGCGGTAATTGCAGCAGCGCGTTCAGCGCTACAAGTAGCCGCATGTCTAGTTGGGGATGCCAAGGAGCGAGGCTTTGGCAAAAGCGGATTGCCTTTGTTAATGGTCAGTTTAAACGATGGGGAAGACCCCCATTTCCGCAAAGCAAAGTTTAATTCTACTGAATGTCCTACGGACTGCCATAGACCATGTGAAAAAATTTGTCCAGTACAAGCAATTGTGTTTAATCGTATAAAAGACGATTTTTCGGGAGTTGTATCGCAAAAATGCTATGGCTGTGGTCGTTGTTTACCAGCTTGTCCTTATGATATAATTTATACAAGTTCATATGTATCAACGCCAGGAGCGATCGCGCCGTTGGTAATGTCAACCGGGGTAGATGCCGTAGAAATTCATACTCATGTTGGGCGCTTCACAGAATTTAAGCGATTGTGGCAAGCAATTTCACCGTGGGCTGAGCGTCTCAAGGTAGTAGCAATTAGTTGTCCCGATGGCGAGGGCTTAATTGATTACCTACGCTCACTTTATGACCTGATTGCCCCAATAAATAGTGCCTTGATTTGGCAAACCGATGGTCGTCCCATGAGTGGAGATATTGGCGATGGCACTACCCTAGCGGCGGTGAAACTAGGGCAAAAAGTTTTGGCAGCTAAGTTACCGGGATATGTGCAGTTAGCAGGAGGCACTAACAGCTATACCGTTGCTAAGTTAAAGGCAATGGGACTGCTTAGGAAAGCTTCGGGAGATCTTGAAGCTTATTCCTCCCAAGCCTCAAGAGCCTCCTCGATATCCGGTATTGCATACGGAAGCTACGCCCGTGTATTGCTGTCATCAATTCTTGAACAGTTAGAAACTAAGGAGGTGAATAACGCAAGCATTAAACAAACTGTCCGCCTTGAAGAAGACGACGTATTACTTTGGCAAGCTGTAGAACTTGCCCATTCTCTCGTTTCCCAGCTCAAGTCACAGCAGGAGCGCTAACAAGCGCGTTGCGGACACATTCAAAAAAGAATTGTCCTATCTATCTCTAAAAACGTCACCATAGAAAGCATGACGATTACAGACGATCTCCAAAAGTTGTTAGACATTGTGCCTCAAGACCTGCGTCAAATACTAGAGAGTCATCCCCGACGAGATAGTTTAGTTGAAGTAGTCTTGGATTTGGGTCGTCGCCCAGAGGCTCGCTTTCCTACTAGCGCCGAGTATCTGAGCGAAACACCCGTCACTCAAGAACAGATAGATGATTGCATCTCAAGAGTGGGAATTTTTGGCGGAGATAATCGAGCAGGAATAGAGCAAACTCTGCATCGGATTAGCGCCATCCGCAATCGCACCGGCAAGATTATCGGCTTGACTTGTCGCGTCGGTCGAGCGGTATTCGGAACCATAGGCATGATCCGCGATTTGGTAGAAACTGGTAAATCGATTCTCATGCTGGGGCGTCCAGGCGTGGGCAAAACTACCGCCTTACGGGAAATAGCTCGTGTTTTGGCGGATGAGTTAAATAAGCGAGTGGTGATTATCGACACCTCCAACGAAATTGCCGGAGATGGTGATGTTGCCCACCCCGCCATTGGTCGTGCCAGACGGATGCAAGTAGCTCATCCTGAACTTCAACATCAAGTGATGATTGAGGCAGTGGAAAACCATATGCCAGAAGTCATCGTCATTGATGAAATTGGCACAGAACTTGAGGCTCTAGCGGCGCGTACCATTGCTGAACGCGGTGTACAGTTGGTAGGTACGGCACACGGTAACCAGATAGAAAACCTGATTAAAAACCCTACTTTATGTGATTTAGTTGGGGGTATCCAGGCTGTGACTTTGGGGGATGACGAAGCGAGAAGGCGGGGCAGTCAAAAGACAGTTTTGGAACGCAAAGCGCCTCCCACTTTTGAAATTGCCGTGGAAATGCAGGAACGGCAGCGCTGGGTAGTACACGAAAGCGTTGCTGACACGGTAGATACTCTCCTACGGGGGCGTCAGCCGAGTCCGCAGACGAGAACTGTTGATGATAGCGGCAAGGTGGCGATCGCCCGACAGTTATCAGTAGTCAACGGTCGTGGTGTGCCGCAAGCTGTTGGTGAGGAATCTTTCGCATCAACGCGACCCTCCAACGGCTGGCGCTCATCTGGACAAATGGTAGCACTGCCGCCATTGTCTACTGAGCGAGAGCGGGTGACTGGGCAAAGCGAGTTTGACCGCTTACTGGATGAATCTTTCAATTACTCTGAGAGTATTGATTTTGCGGCTCCCAGACATGCCGGACCAAACGGTGAAGATTTGCCACTGCACATTTTTCCCTATGGTGTGAGTCGCCACCAATTGGAACAGGTAATAAGTGTGTTAACTTTGCCGATTGCATTGACAAAAGATATTGATAGTGCTGATGCAATTTTGGCACTGCGATCGCATGTCAAAAATCACGCCAAACTTAGGCAAATGGCGAAAGCCCGTCATGTGCCCATCCACATGATTAAAGCTAGCTCGATTCCCCAGATTACCCGTGGCTTACGGCGGTTGCTGAACATGGATGATCCGGAAATAGCCGATGACCGGGAATTGCAATTGTTTCTCCACAGTGGCAGCGATGATGAAATGGATGCCTTAGAGGAAGCTAGACTTGCCGTAGAGCAAATTGTCATTCCCAAAGGGCAGCCAGTGGAATTACTGCCACGTTCTGCCCAAGTGCGTAAAATGCAACACGAGTTGGTAGAACATTACCGCTTGAAGTCGCACAGTTTTGGGGATGAACCAAATCGGCGTCTGCGGATTTATCCGGCTTAATCTCTCCCCCAACCCCCTCTCCACTTCGGAGAGGGGGATTTTATTTAGGGATATTACTGATTTAGGAGGTTAATAGCTTGTTCTATATGCAGTTTAGCCTTGTGTAAGTTTAGCAATCTCTCTTGGTCATAGCGATCAGGATATGACATCCGTCTACCTTCCATTGTGATTTTAATTAATGCGGTTTGCTCAAGAGTGGGAGTTTTCATTTCATCGAGTGCAGTACCCAACGCTTGAAAGCTTACAAAGGTGGGACTTTTTAATCCTCTCCCTTCCTTGACTTGTTGAATTGCTAGCACTGGGAAAGCCATTAAGGATGTAATCCAAGAGGTTTTGTAAGCTGGATTGCCTGTTGCTTTAATGCCGTAACGACTAGCTAAATCTTTTAACTGTTTCAGCGTTTTGATTTCCAGCTCGCTTCTTGTGAACATAATAGAAGTGTCCATTCTCAAAAGTGGATGTAGTGGTTATTTGCCGTGGAAAGTCAATAACCACTACCCCAAAACTATACAATATGTCGTCTTATTGTTGAGTGATATTGTTAACAAAACTTAAAATGCCTAACCCTCACGGGAACCCAGAAATAAAGAAATATGGTTTTAAAACGAACAGAGATGAACCGTTAATTGCAAAGCTAACCGTCAGAATTCCTCAATCAATGATGGATGAACTAAAAGCCTTAGAAAATTATCCTGAATTCGTCAGACAAGCTATTCAAGATGCACTCTTAAAGTTAAAGAATGACAATACTACACAAGAGTAAAAAAGACAAAGCATTTTACAAAGTGAAACTGCTGTAATAATAACAAAGGCAAATTTTTTAGTTAGGCAAAGCATATATGAATCAACTAACTGTAGAATTACCCGCAAATATTTCCATTGAAGAAGCACGATTACTGCTTACTGTTAAACTATTTGAAACTGGAAAACTATCACTCGGACAAGCTGCAAAGTTAGCAGGCTATTCTAAAGCAACATTTATAGAGTTAGTTGGCAAGATGGGGGTTCCGGTAATCGACTATCCGGCTGAGGAATTAGAACGGGAGATCAGTTTTTGAGCGAACAGACAGTTACTAACAGTACATGCCTGATTGGGTTAGAGCGTATTGGACGATTGGATATACTGCCTCAAGTATTTTCCACTGTATTGATGGAAGGGATCATCTTTTGGGTTGAGGATGCGATCATCGCGCCGATATAGCTTAAAATATGTTTAATTGGAGGAGCGTGCCCCGCACTGCTGAAGATTCTTAAGCCTATTAAGTGCTTGCTTTCGTTGATCTGTTGCTCCTTGTTTTGCGTACAAATTCGCTGCCTTCTGATAATCTTTAATTGTTCCTTGCTTATCTCCTAATGTGCAGCGAACAACAGCACGATTCATGTAGGCATCAGCCGATTCAGGAGAGAGACTAATAACTCGTGTATAATCCTGAATTGCAGCTTTATAATCTTTTAGATAAGAGCGAGCATTACCACGTCCGATATATGCTTCAATATTTTTAGGTTCAATTTCAAGAGCTTTGTTATAGGATTCAAACGCTTCTTGATAGTCACCTCTCTCAAACTTATTTTGTCCCTCCGCTAAGAAGTTTTCGACCTGCGTTTCTGAAGAGGGGCTACAAAATCTTACAAATGCAACAACTGCAATCATACTAGCAGCAATACCAACTGAGCGAGTCGGTAGCTTTATATCTCGAATGATTCGCCTAAAAGATTGGTTGGAAAAGAAACGGTTGATGGATGCAAAAATTGCTGCTTTTTGTTGTTCTCGAATAAGCTGTAGTTGCCGCTGCTCCTTTTCTAGGTTTTCGACCTCTGCTCTAATATTTCCAACAATATCTACAAATGCATCATCCTGCCTTGCCCAAAACCTACTAGTAACAGGTTCACCATTTTTAGGTAGGCATTGTAGTTTACTGAACGGTGTAGCCTGCCAGTTATCAATTGGGCGGAGTTTAACAGGAATTATACAGGCTTTTCCTGCGTTGTGCCGTTCCATCGCCCGCTTCGTAATGTTCCTGCAATCTTCAGCTGCCAAAAAGTCTGGACTAACCAGCAGTACAATTACTTGAGACGTATTCAGGTGTGAGTAACTTTCCTGCTTCCAGTCCTTTCCCGCCAGCGTTTGACTTTTATGCCAGTTTATACTCACTCTTAGTGGTTGCAAACTACTAAGGTGCGGTTCTAGTTTGACCCGCAGTTTCTCATCATCACGGGAGTTAGAGTGGGCAAAAAAAAGTTTGATAGTTCTGGTAGATGTCAGCAAGAAAGACATAAATTACGATTTACGCAGTTTTTATGGGAAGACTTTCAAAATCTGTATTCAAGGTGATTCGGCAGCTATTTGCTCGACTGCTTCTGCAAATTCTTCAGCAATCTTAACGAACGCTTCATTCTGATTTTTCCAAAACCTACTGTCAGTTACAAATTTGCCATTTCTAGGTAAATACTGGAGGTCGCCAAGCTGGACATCACCAAACCTTATACTCTGCCAACCAGCAACTGGACTGAGGAGTACAGGAATAACGTGGGCTTTTCCAGCATTTTGTCTTTCCATTGCTTGCTTAACCTCAAAGTTGCGGTGGTACTCCGAAGCGATAAAATTCCGAGTAATAAGTAGGAGAATTATGCGAGATGAGTTCAGGTTTTTATTAATTTCAATATTTCTATTTTTTCCGGCTCTTATTTTGCCTTCATGCCAAATTCTAATAACACCTTCTCCCTCCATAAAACTGAGAGACTTTTCTAGTTCTAATCGCTGTTTTTCATCTTTGGGAGAGCAAGATAAAAAAACTTCCTTAGAGAGTTTTTTTACGGGAGCGGAACTGAGGTCGTGGTTACTAAAGGCAGAAAATGGAGCAGTTGTATTTGCACCTTCCGTCCCTGACTGGTTTTTTATCAGCAGTTTAGGAGTCAGATGCTCTGGAACACCCGCCATGCGAATGGCTATACAACCAAGTTTGTAGGCATCTTCAAAAGTTCTGCCAGCACCCAAAGCATCGTAAAAACCAACGGCAAACTCAATTGCAGCCCGATCGCCGATCGCCTGACTCATGCCAATGACATAATCTATATGTTGCGCGATCGCCTTGGCTTGAAACTCAGAATAACAAGCATTGAGTAATACACATTTTACATGCTTGGCAAAATACTCAAACAGTCCTGCTAGAGCCTGTGCATCGACTAGCTTCGCTTTTCCTGTTACATCCTCAAATACTAAGCCGTCTTCTCCCTCTCCATGTCCAGAAAAATGCACAATCTGTGGCTCAAAATGCATTATCGAGCGGTGAATATCTCTGGTGCGTACTGCAAACGCTGGCTTTAAGTCAAATTGCTCGCGTTTTTTTGCCCTTTGTAAACCTTCCTCTATGTCACGCAACTCTTCCTCTAAACGCAGTCGGCTCATGTCTTTTGGGTGCGCTGCCAAAATCAGGATTTTGTTGACTGAGTTTCCGCTGTTCATGCGAGGAGTTTGTGTAGATACTATTTGGTACTGAAATTTACGGTGACTTGGTAAGCACTTTGCCACTTAACAGGAGAAATACTGTTTTTAATAATTACATATAAATAACCGTAAATTCCGGTAATAACAGAACAAAGCCAGGGCAAAATTGACGGCTGATGAAGAGGTGATGATGCGATCGCAATTTAGCTTATCGTGTATATGCGATCGCTCTTCAGTTAAGCATTCATCCTTCATGAACTCAACACATCTTGCAACCTCGCCACCATTTCCGCACGCGCCGAAACTTCCAGCTTGCGAAACATCCTCTTCAAAGCTTGCTTAACTGAATTTTGGGTAATCCAAAGTTTTGCGCCTATTTCCGCATTAGTTAAACCCTGCGCCACCAATTCGGCAATTTCCAACTCTCGCGGTGTCAAATTACTTGCTAACAGAGAGTTAAATGTTTTTGGTTTTGCTCGTAAGATTGCGAGTTTTGCTGATAAATGCAGGCTGATAGCGCTGAGATCCGCTAAATCGTTAGCATTAAAAGCAGGTGTACCTTTAACGCGAGTAAAATTAACCGTGCCAACAAGACGACCACCCTCGACAATCGGTCCAGTCATAACGTGTTCGTGGTCATGACGCGAGCAAAAATGCTTCCAGTCTCCTGGGGCTAATATCAATTGTTCATGAGCTGGCGCGTGACGCTCAACTACGTAGCGCCCAATAGGGTTATTTTCTATACATACCTCTGGAATGCTCTGAACATCAACCTTTGGTGTGGGGTCATCAAGCAAATAAATACCCCAATGTTGCACGCCAAAATGCTTGCCAACTGTGTCCATGACAGCAAGTTTTAGTTCTTGCTCGTTTTCGGCAGAGGCGATCGCATGAAATACGGTATGAAGAGAATTAGGCATAAGTGTACCCAGTTGGGGACTATGCGAGGCTTAACAATTACTCCTATGCTAATACCAGCAAAGGTAAAACGCTAAAATAACTAGTAGTAATAAGAGAAGCGCATGACAGTTACACAAATTTCTGCCCAAGAACTTTTCCGGGCTGCTTATGAAAACCGTTACACTTGGGACAAGAATTTCCCAGGTTACACCGCAGATATCACTTACAAACTTGATGATCAGGTGTTTACAGGTAAAGTTCGCGTTAACGCTAATCTGAAGGCAGAAGTGTTTGATGTCGATGATGAGGAAGTAAAGAAAGTTATTCACGGTCAAGCATGGGAGATAGCAATTCACCGCGTCCGTCGCACTTTTGAAGAAATTCATAGTGCGAATGTGTTTAGCTATGGTGATACTGACGAAACTGGTGCAGTCGAGATTTTTGTCGGTGGCAAATCTAAGGGCGATAAATACAAAGTCCGCAACAACGAGGTGTGCCTTGTCCACCGTCACATCCACGACATTGTTGTAACGATTAACACTTTCAGCAGTCAGGACACTGGCGAGGGCTATTTGTCCCACACCTATGACTCTGTATATCATGACCCGAAAACAGGCGAAAAGAAGGGCGGTAGAAGCGAATTTACAGATGAGTATGAAAAGGTTGATAACTATTTCATCATGAATCGTCGGGAGATTCGTACTGAAACAGAAGGACAATTGTCAACTCAGGAATTTATCTTCTCGAATATCAAATTGTTGGAACCTGTTGCAGCTTAAGAAAGGAAATTTTGTAGTTGTGATGCGATCGCCTGGAAAAACTTGATTCAGGCGATCGCTTTTTTTTTCACTATCTGTAACAGTTGATTGTGAGCGATCGCACCACCCAACCTACATGATTGGTGGCTCAGTTGTGTGAGATCATAAAGACAGTCAACGGCGGTCAATGAAGTCTCAACAGAATGGAACAACATCGGAAGTCAACAGTCGTAATCACGGGTGCTTCCTCAGGAGTAGGTTTGTACGCCGCGAAAGCTCTTTCCCAAAGGGGATGGCATGTGGTGATGGCTTGCCGGGATTTACCCAAGACAAAACAAGCTGCTCAAACGCTGGGAATACCGCCGGACAGCTACACCATCATGCATATCGATTTAGCCTCATTGGAGAGTGTTCGCTTTTTTGTGAAGAACTTCAGGGAAAGCGGAAAGTCCCTGGATGCGTTGGTGTGCAACGCGGCAATTTATATGCCTTTATTAAAGGAGCCATTGCGAAGCCCAGAAAAATTTGAATTGAGCGTTGCGACAAATCACCTGGGGCATTTCCTTTTGTGTAACCTCATGCTTGAGGACTTGAAGAACTCATCATCTTCAGATCCGAGGTTGGTCATTTTGGGAACAGTGACGCACAATCCAGACGAGCTTGGCGGGAAGATTCCACCGCGTCCGGACTTAGGAAATTTTGAGGGGTTTGCAGCCGGATTTAAGGAGCCAATCTCGATGATTGACGGTAAGAAGTTTGAACCCGTCAAAGCTTACAAGGACAGCAAAGTCTGTAACGTGCTAACTATGCGGGAACTGCATCGACGCTATCATGAATCTACCGGGATTACCTTCACTTCTCTCTATCCTGGGTGTGTTGCGGAAACGCCACTATTCCGCAATCACTATCCCCTATTTCAGAAACTCTTCCCAAAATTCCAGAAGTACATCACTGGGGGGTATGTGTCTCAGGAGTTGGCTGGGGAGCGAGTCGCGATGGTGGTTGCCGATCCTGAATACAAACAATCTGGTGCTTATTGGAGTTGGGGGAATCGACAGAAAAAAGATGGTAAATCGTTTGTGCAAAAAGTTTCTCCCCAAGCCCGCGATGATGAAAAAGGCGATCGCATGTGGGAGTTGAGCGCAAAGCTGGTTGGAATTGCACAAGCGAGCTAGCACTGGGCGTTACCGTTCGTCGCCATCTCTATGCACATTGATCGAGCGATCGATCCATTTTTTGAGTGAACGGGACGGTAGCGTCTGTTGGGTTACGCTGTCTAGGACTACGACTTATATTTTTTGTTCTAAGGCATCGGTTACGATCAAGGAAACCTGCTTTCGCACAACCATTAATTATGCTGCGAGAAAAGCTGAAGCAAGAACTAGACAAGCTCAACGAAGAACAACTCAAGAAGGTTGCTGATTTCTTCGCTGACCTTGAGTTCCAATCTAGACAGGTCGAATCGTCTGTTCCATTTTGGCGCATAGCAACACCAGCAGAAAGGGCTAGGGAGTTCCGCGAATGGGTTTCGCTACTTCCTGCAAACAGTCCGAGTCTACCGGATGCAGCCTTTAGCTGCGATAGTATTTATGAAGAATGACGAGATATTTGCTTGATACCAATGTTGTTTTGCGTTTCTGTAACCCTTCTGATATACAGCATCGCCTTGCAACAGATGCAATATCTTGGATCGCTATTTCTACCACTCTCAACAAGTCGCCCAACTCGCTTTAACAATCGGATTGACGCAAATCTCCGTATACCATCAAGTTAATTTTTTAATGAAGTTGTCTAACTTGAACGTAACTTGTGAATATTCTGCTCCCAATTCGCTCCATCAAAAGGCACAATTTCAAAGTTTGATATTACATCGCCATCTAAACACCGCACATTCACATCAATACAGTCGGGATGACTGCGCGGAATATAAAAAGAGTGAATACCACAAACAGAGCAAAATTTATGTTGGGCAACTTCTGTATTAAATTTGTAAGTTTTTAATACATCTTCGCCTTGCAGCAAAGTAAATTTATCTTGCGGCACAATTAAGTGTAAAAAACCCTTCTTTCTGCAAATAGAACAGTTGCAATCATCGACTTTGTGATTGTCAACCGCCACCTGAAACCGCACCGCGCCACAGTGACATCCACCTTTGTAAGTTACGGGTTCATTGATATTTTCTGTCATGTTAATTCACTTAAAAATTTTGCTGCATAATAACGCCACAGAGCATCGACTTGTGCATTTCCAGACAAAAGCCTGGGAACGAGTCAATCAAAATCAGCGGGACTCCAATTTAGAGACGCGAGCTTCTAATTTATTGACTTGTTGCTTCAATTCAATCACTAAAGTTGCTAGTCTATCAAACATAGAATCTTGTTGTGATACATTACGTCTGTTGTTACGCGGCGGCTGTGGAAGTGTAACTGGCAATCTTGATGATGGGGAACGGTTTTGATTCAGCAGAGACTCTATCTGGTTTAACCGCGCCTCGACACGATTAACGTCCGCTTCCAAGTTATAAAGACGGGATTCTATTTGCTGCGATAAGGCGGGGTGTGACAATAAACCGCCCCAAATTATAATTACCAAAACTACGGCTACACCAAGCGCCCAAATTTTCTTCATAATTCCGCTCCAATGAAGAGTCAAGAGTAAAGATTTTGATAACTCTAAACTCTTGTACGGGCGGGGGAACCCCGCCCCTCCAAACTCCTAATTATTTATCAGGTTGGAGATGAGAAAATAACCTCTGCCAATCGATAGAATTAGCAGTATTTTCTTTCTCTTTCACCTCAAAGGTGACATTACACGCTTTCGTTTGTTGTAGCGCTTGCACACAAAGTTCAGCTACATCCTCGCGGCTGATTTTTCCTCTGATATTGTCGCCTTGCTCAAAAATTAATTCCTTACCACCTGCTTCTTCAGTTAACGCACAAGGTCTAATAATTGTGTAAGGAATTCCACTTTCCCTTAAACTATCTTCTCCCTTCAACTTCCAAGTAAGAATTCCACCCAATTGGTCATTTAATTTTACCGCAGGTGGTTCTTCATCTAAATTAATGCCTGGTCGTCCCGGACGAGTAACACCCGCTGAACTAACGAGGACAAACTGTGGGAAAGTTCCCCCACCATACGCTTTAATTGACTTTAATTGCAAAGCGAAGCCACCTGGTGAAAAGTTGGGATTTAATGCGCCATCGTATTCAAACTTGCTCAACATCAATTGAAATGAGCAAATTTTGCTTTTGTCAACTGGCGGACAATCTTTGACAATTTTTGCTCGAAATACTGGAGTCAAATCCGCAAAGGGGATGCGAATATCTATCCAGGTATTTGCCACAGTATCGAAAGAATAGCCGTAGCCAATACCATCCCATACCGCTTCTGTCCGCAGGAAGAGTTTGTAACGCTTACCGTCACCTCTAACGCGCAATTCTACACCTTCATAACCGGATAAGTTGAAGGGTGGAGCGAAATTTTTAGTTCTGACAGAAGCAAATCCTCCAGAGTTAGCTGTGGAGACATTACCAGCAAATAAGGCTGTATCTTCCACAAATTGCATATTACTTTCACTCACGCCACCCATCACAACATCATCCACAGCACCCCAGATATTTTTCAAGTCGTCTGATGGATTTATGAAATCAAATATCAGCTTTTCGTCTGATTTTTGGAGATATTTTGCCGCAGCTTCTACCAAGTTTTTCACACCTTGATATTCCACGTTTTCCGGAGTATCGCCAACTATTTCGGGCATGTAAAATTTGATGCCTTGATTATATTTGGCTCTATCTGCTGTGTCTCCCTCTACTGGTTGCACCCGCACCGCCGTACAACACACCACAGCTTGAATATTACTCATGGCGAGGGAAGACAAAGTTTCGGGTTTAGTGATATCCGCAAGTAGTAAGTCAACATCATCACCAAGTATTGTCCGCGCCTTGTCGATATCTCGGACGAGACATTGCACTTTGTAACTTTGTTCAGCCAGCCGCCGCACCACTCGCCTACCGACACCACCTGTCGCACCTGCTACTAGTATCGTACCCACGCTTTTTCCTCCATCAAGTCTATCTTTATTATCGTTGGGACGACCTTGGATTAATTCCTGTATCCAATTCAGGAAGGGAATTACCTCAAAATAAGTCAGGGTTTCGAGAAATCTGCCTAAGTCCCATTGAGAGCGATTTTTGTCAGTCATAATCGCGTCCTTACTGTATATTTCTTCTTCGTAACCGGATGCTTTCTATAGTGTAGAAAATAGCAGGCACTGTTAACAGCATTAAACTAAATTCTGTCAATTGTTTACCGTATAATCTATCTTTATAAAAGAGAATTACACCCGATATAAAAAATGCTACTATTAACAGAATATCTTGTCGTCTAAATAGTTTTGGACGTAATATCGGTAATAACCCCAAAGAGATTGCTGTCACTATCAAACCGTAATGTATGTTTCCCCAAATCCTCCAGCACTCAGGACTTGGATTACTTTGTAACGCCCGTCTAATAGGTTTCCTAGCATGATTTGGAGTCGCGCAATTTTTATTACTTCATCTTGCCACACGATAACAAGCATACTTGTGGCGGACTAGTAAGATTGAGGATTGAAACCTTGATATTATCAACTTAAAATCAATTAGCACATTATGCTTGAGTTTCAACCTCCTGGTTTTGGGCATAAAGTCATCAATACTTCCTTGGGGGCAATGGTTTACTATACCCAAACGACTGCACCCTGGTTGCTGGCTGAGACTATTGATTTACCGCCGCTATTGTTTCTGCATAACTTTGGTGGTGGGGCATCGGCTTATGAATGGTCTAAAGTATACCCGGCTTTCGCCTTCACTCACCGTGTGTTAGCACCAGATTTAATCGGTTGGGGTGATTCTGCTCATCCAGTGCGAGATTATCAAATTAGCGATTATTTAACCACGATCGCCCAATTTATCACCCAAACTTGTAACGGTCCTGTAACGGTGGTAGCATCTTCTTTGACAGCTGCTTTAACTATCCGTCTGGCAATTCAACAACCTGAATTATTTAAAGCACTGTTTCTAGTTTGTCCCTCTGGGTTTGATGACTTTGGACAAGGTGCTGGACGTAGACTTCCACTTCAGTTAATTAATGCGCCACTGTTAGATAGTTTAATTTATGCCCTTGGCGCTGAAAATGAATTCGCGGTACGCAACTTTTTGCAAAATTTTTTGTTTGCCAAAGTAGAAAGAGTGTCAGAAGAAATGGTGCAGGCTTATTTAACTTCTGCACAACAACCGAATGCCAAGTTTGCCGCATTAGCATTTTTACGCGGCGACCTTTACTTTGACTTAAGTTTGTATATTAAGCAACTTAGCATTCCTACTGTGATGTTTTGGGGCGAAGAAGCACAATTTACCAGTGTGAAACTAGGACGAAGGTTGGCAAATTTAAATACAAGTGCAATTCGAGACTTTCAGGCGATCGCTCTTTCGGGAGTCCTGCCACATCTAGAATTGCCAGAGGTGATGATTGGTTTGTTGCAGCGCTATCTATAAAACAGCAACTGCGGCTTCAACTTGTTAATACAGCAAAAATAAAGGGAATACTAAATATTAGTCAGGAATGACGCACAACAAGCTAATCAGCTTGTGTCTAGCTGCTTTTTAGACATATGTTCGGCTATGAACCATCCCAGATTCCCTGATGACCACCGGCACAACTCAGAGACATTCTCGACCCCGTGTCAAGACACCCAGCAGCAAGAAAACTTGTCTGTTACGTTTCTGCTTCAGATGCTTAACAGCATATCTGACCCAATTTTTGTCAAAGACCGTCAACACCGCTGGGTATTTCTCAACGATGCCTTCTGTAATTTCATGGGGTATAGCCAAGGAGAACTAATTGGTAAGTCTGACTATGACTTCTTTCCCAAAGCAGAAGCTGATGTTTTTTGGGAAAAAGACGAACTCGTTTTCACCACAGCCAAGACTAATGAAAGCAAGGAGGATTTAACTGACGCTCTTGGCATAACCCACGTAATTTCTACCAAAAAATCCTTGTTTGAGGATAAGTTGGGCGAAAAATTTCTGGTGGCTACAATTACAGACATCACACAAAACATTACAGAGTATCAGCGAGTCGAAGCCGAACTGGAAAAACGAGTAGAGGCGCGGACTCAAGAACTGACACAAATCAACGAATTGCTTTTGGAAGAAGTTGTAGAACGTAAGCAAGCTGAAGTAACCCTGCGCCAGTCGGAAGCGCAACTACGACAGCAAGCACAAGAACTAGAAAAAGCACTTCATGAACTGCAACGCAGCCAAACTCAGTTAATTCAAAGCGAAAAGATGTCGAGCTTAGGACAACTTGTTGCTGGCGTTGCCCACGAAATCAACAACCCGGTCAACTTTATCTTCGGCAACCTCGCCTACGCGGACGAATATATCCAAGATTTACTGAAACTATTACAACTTTACCAGAAAAATTATCCCCAACCCGTGCCGGAAATCGAGGATTTTGCTGAAGTAATCGAGCTAGACTTCCTCAAGTCAGACTTGCCGCAACTACTAAACTCGATGAAAGTTGGTACAGACCGCATTCGGGAAATTGTGCTTTCTCTGCGAACTTTCTCGCGCTTGGATGAAGCGGAAATGAAAGCGATTGATATTCATTCGGGTATCGACAGTACCCTAATGATTTTGCAAAGTCGGATCAAGGCTAATGGAGAACGCCCGGAAATTCAGGTGATTAAAGAATACAGCACTCTGCCCTTAGTGGAATGTTATGCTGGGCAGCTAAACCAAGTGTTTATGAATATTTTGGCGAATGCGATTGACTCTTTGGAGTCACGCTGCGCGAACGATGCTTTGGAAGAGTCATTAGTTATTGGTCATGCGTTATTGGTAAACAGCCCTGAACAAAGAAAAAATCCCCAAATTCGCATTCGCACAGAAGTATTTGCGGGGAATCAGGTAACAATTCGCATCGCCGACAACGGAACCGGAATGCCAGAGAAAGTTAAACAGCGTCTGTTTGACTTGTTTTTTACCACCAAGCCCATCGGTAAAGGTACGGGAATGGGACTTTCTATCAGCTACCAAATTATCACCGAAAGACATGGCGGTTCTTTGCAATGTATTTCCGAACTAGGACAAGGCACTGAGTTTATAATCACAATTCCCCTCTTCCAGAAAGGTCAAATTTCTAACTCTTAATTCCTTTCATCTATTGTGTAGCTTCTATGTTACTCGATAGTATGGAGCGAGTGCGATGGCGCGGAGCGCCCGCTCTCCAGCGATCGCATATCTTCACTTAGACCACAAATAAAGCTGGGTGGTTGAAACCGCTGCTACATAGGCTAAACCCGCCTACACAAGTTTCCGGGAAATCTTAAGAAGCAGAAAAATGCAGCATGAAGGCGATCGCATTCCCATATAAAACAAGCTGACGCAACCCTTTGGAGACATGGTATAAAAATTCCAGAGGAAATAGGTGACTTGAATGATCGGTCAAATTATAGGTGGACGTTACCAAATTGTTCAACAACTGGGTAAAGGGGGATTTGGTATTACTTTTATTGCAATTGACACAGGACGACCTGGGAATCCTCAGTGTGTTGTGAAGCAATTTAAACCCATGTCTAATGATCCGCGCACTTTGGAAGTTGGGAAAATACTGTTTGAAAGAGAAGCCCAAAAGCTCGAAAGTTTAGGAAATCATGACCAAATACCCCGTCTTCTGGGATATTTTCAACAGCAGCAAGAATTTTATTTAGTACAGGAATATATAGAAGGTCATGATTTGAGTCAAGAAATTGTTTCAGGTACGCAACTTAGTGAAGCTTATGTAATTAAACTTTTGCACGATATTTTAGAAGTTTTAACAGTTGTTCATCAACAAAATTTAATTCATCGGGATTTGAAACCCTCAAATATTCGTCGCCGAAAATCTGATGGTAAAATTGTGCTGATAGATTTTGGGGCTGTCAAAGAAGTTACAACCCAAATTGTCAATCCTCAAGGGCAAATAAATTATACAAGTTTCATCCATACTCCTGGTTATGCGCCGAGTGAACAATTAAAACGTCAACCAACTTTTAGTAGTGATATTTACGCGCTTGGTGTTATTTGTATCTACGCATTAACAGGAATTAATCCTTATCCAAATGGACTACCGACAAATCATCAAACAGGGGAAATTGCGTGGCGCGATCGCACTAATATAAAAATTAGCCCCAAGCTAGCCAACATCATCGATAAAATGGTGCATGATGGCATTAAACGCAGCCAACGCTATCAGTCAGCCAGCGAAGTACTACAAGCAGTTAAAGGAATCTTACCCAAATCTCAACCTCAGAAACCTTGGTTAGCGATCGGTCTAATCACTGCAATTACCCTTTTGATTGTTTGGATAGGCTATAAAGTTCTGACTGAAATCACAACACCGAAATTGCTAGCTTATGAAAATAGCGATAATGCTATTAAAATCAACCATCCAGAAAACTGGATACCCAAAAAACCAGGTGATTTTGGTGACGAAATAATCCAATTTATTCCTAAGAATCAAAATCAGGGTAATTCTTGTCCTTTAGAATTGACAGTAAATGTCAGCGATTTCCCTCAGATTTTATCTCTCGACGAATATAAAAATATAGCTTTACAAAAGATAAAAAATAATAATCCAAACTCACAAATTCGCAATGCATCACAACCATCAACCGTACTATCAGGCTCAGAAGCTTACAAATTAATTTATTTTCGTCAGGAAGAACAATGTAAACTCCAAGTGATGGAAATAGGAACCGTGAAAAATGGTAAAGCTTATTATATCACTTATACAACAGAAACGAAAGAATATTCTAAGTATTTCTCAGTAGCGGAAGATATGATTAATTCATTTAAAATTGTGGAAAAGAATTAGAGAGCATCCCAAATAACTCTGCGTTACTCTGCGTAAACCTTTGCGCCACTCTGCGTTTAAAAAATCAAGTCAAAGTCAACTGTGATTTTTTCAGCAATGACTATTACACGATTTATTCAGCCAATAAACTTGCAAATATCACCAGATTCCTTAAATCAAGGTGAACAGGCTATCCGTCAAGAGTTAGCCCTACAACTATATGCACAGAATATTTTTACTTTTGCTCAAGCGCGTCAGTTAGCTAACTTATCTGTATGGGAATTTCAGCAGAAGATTTTGGGACAGAATAAAATTGAACGTCATTACAATGAAGCAGATTTAAACCAGGATATTGAAATTACAAGTTTGCCCAGTTTCAATTCCAAAAATATTACAATAATATAGGAATCCGGTTTGATTTTTGAAAAGATACGTAGGGTGTGTTAGCGACAGCGTAACGCACCAAATCCTTGATATGGTGCGTTACGGATTTCATCCTAACGCACCCTACAATACCTAATGCGTGTTCAAAAATCAAATAGTAGTCCTATATGATAGCCGTTGTTATTAGCTAACCTCATGCAAGTTAAAGATTTGACCGTTGAAGAAGTAAAACTTTTGATTCAGGAAACGGTTACGGAAACTATTCAATCTCTGTTGATTGATTCTGAAGAAGATAGGCAGTTAAAGCCTGAAGTCAAGCAGCAGCTACTTGATTCGCTACAGCGTACTCGAAGCGGGGAACGTGGTATTGGTGCGGAGGAAGTAGCGAAAAAACTGGGATTGAACTGGTAATGAGCTATCAAGTCAAGTTCAAAAAAAGCAATTGCTGGTTTATAAATTACTAAGTTCAATAATTACAGAGCGTTTATTACATAAAATTCGCTGGTTATGTGAAAATTTTGATGACCTGACTCCTCAAGCTTTGAGTGCTGATTTGAGTGGTCTGTTCAAATTGAGAATAGGAAACTATCGGGTCATTTATTTCTTCGATACTGAAGCTTTGCTAATCACGATTCACAGAATAGGACATTGCCGAGATATTTACAATTAATCTTGTCTTATTAAGGGAATAATAGAAAATAACTACTCAGACAACCGCCAAATTTTGATAGTCGCGTCACTACTACCACTAGCTAAAGTTCTGCCATCTGGGCTAAATGCGACTGAATTAAC
>CAXTNZ010000022.1:28273-37953 GCA_964245695.1 uncultured bacterium
AAAGTTCTGCCATCTGGGCTAAATGCGACTGAATTAACTGCCCCTTCTATGTATGAAATGTAACCATATTTAATCACCTTTGTCGAATGTCCGGTCAGGGTCTTTGCTAGAGTAAATTTAGTGGTTGTATTTACAGGTGGTGGATTAATAGCTGCTGGTTGTGCAGATGAGGCAAGACTTAAATAAGTTTTCAAAGGAATTCCAAACACAGTAGTAGCATTAGTATCTGGACGAGTGTTAACGCGTCCGTGAATTCCAACTAATTTACCTTGCTCATCCAGTATCGGTCCCCCACTCATTCCGGGAAAGGCATTCACTGCATAAACCAAAGCATAGCCATCTTTGGGATTTCTTTCAAGACTAGAAATTGACCCAGTAAGAAATTGCAAGTCAGATGTTCCTTCGGGATAACCTGCTACATGAACAGTTGTCCCCCTTGTAACTTGGTCAGAATTTCCCTTTTCGGCAACCTGATAATTTTGATTGCTTGTAAACTGAAACACTGCTAAATCAACATTCGGCAATCGCTTGATTTGGCTAATGGTATGTTGTTTACCATCTTGTGTATAAACTGTGTAATTACCTTTTTCTTGCAGCACATGCCAGTTAGTAACAACTGTGTAGTTACTACCTTGACGCTCAATAATTACCCCAGAACCAGTATTAGCCCCACCTCCATCAATACGGACTGTAATTTGTTGAGCTACTTCTGCTGGTGTTAAGGCACTTGCAACTTGCACCTGTACCATACCAATTACTGCACCAACTAATATTGCCGGAAGTCCACCAGCAAACTTCATGATTTATTCTCCCAATGATTTTGCAAAATCTCTTTGGAAATCGGTACAGCCATACTAGAGTGTGTAATCAGTTCCTGCAAGGTTTGCTCAGGTTGTGAACCATCTTGATAAACTTCGGGAGTATCCCAAAGTGGGTCTTTATGCAAGCTATTGATACCCACCACTTCACCATGTACATTTAATAATGGTGCCCCACTCATACCTTTACGGACATCGTTGGTATAGCCAATCTGATACCCTCCTTCTAAAGCTTTGTCCAGCAGTAGGGAAATTTTACCAGAGGTAAAGACAAAGTTGTTTTTGACTGCTTTTTCTGCTTGATTAGAAAGCTTTTGAGAAGTCACATTTGACGTAAATCCACCGACAAAAACCTCATCCCCAACTTGCAAGGTAGATGTATCTTTAACAGTGGCTACTGTATAAACTATATCAGGGCTGCGAAACTGCAACACAGCCAAATCATCTTTCTGAAATTCTACAACCTGGATTACAGAAGCTTGATAGATACGCCCATCTGGTGTTTGAATTTGATAGGGAGGTTTAGTTGCTCTAAGGACGTGAGCATTGGTTATCACTGTATAAATTTGTCCTTGCCGTCGCAGCAGGGTTCCGGAACCGAGTAACTCCTTTGCGGATATTTTAACAGCGATCGCCTTCGTCAATTGTTGCAATTGCTCTACCGAAAGGCGAGTTGGCGAGCGCGCAAGTTTGGTAAAATCACTCTTATTGCTTTGCTGTCTTGGCAGCGCTAACGAAATACCACCAAGACAAATCATCAAGCACACTGTATACCCAAGTCCGCTTCTTAGCCATTGCCAGTTCATCTTAAAGTAAACTCCCCAACAAACTGCTCTCCTAGAAGCGAGGTTCTACAAATTCTGTTTTGGGAATGTTACTGCTAGAAGTCGATTGACTACACCCCTTACCGTCTACCAGTTGCTTAACATCAAGATACAAATCACCTTGATCGTAGGTAATAGCTTGACATCCACTCAAATTAACAGGTGAAGCTGCAACACCACGACGAAAATCAATTATCTGCTTGAGAGTCGCTCCTGTATCACTTCCCGGCTTGAGGGTGACTAGTATATTTTCTGATGTACAAGGTATACCTTTGCGGTTAGCAATACATAAAACTGGATAGCCGTTAAAATTGTCTCTGCTAGTGATAAAAAGCGACCCATTGTCGTAATAACGCTGAAACCTGGCAGAAACAATCTTACAGCGCTGTGATGCTGGAAAGTTCTTAAAATCTGTAACTACCCACCGGATGAATGTTTCATTCCCCCGTGAAGAGCGTACCTTGGTAACTGGTATCCCGTCTTCCTGAGTGCAGAAGAATTTGTTATTTCCAGCGTAACTTGGCTGATTGCTTGTGGTAGTGGCGATCGCCAAACCTAAAGCCAAAGTCCCAAAAGCTGTTGCTACCCCTGGTAAGATTTGAGCAAATAACCTCAGCTGCATATATTAAGTATTAATAACTAAAAGGACGTTAATTTCAACTTGACAGGAATAAAGCAGGCTACAACCCGAAACTGTAGTTTTTCGGAATAATGCTCAGATATATCACTAAAAATTAGCTTTTTTAATAAAGAAATGATAAATAAAATATTTTTGAACTTAACGACAACTGAAGCTGTGGTAACGACAACTGAAGCTGTGGTAACGACAACTTGTTACGAACTACGATCGCACTCAAGAAAAAGAGCGATCGCATAATGTAAGAGCGGGGAAACCCCGCCCCTACGCCTAACTCTCGATTAAGATTCCATCGCCTTGGCTGTCTTCTCCTTATCCAACTTGAGAATCAACACTCCCAAAGGTGGCAAACACAAATCCAGCGAATAAGGGCGATTGTGCAACGACCAATCATCTGTCCACTTACCGCCTAAATTGCCCATATTGCTGCCGCCATATTCACGCGCATCACTATTAAACAACTCGGTATAAAATCCCATTTCTGGTACACCGATGCGGTAGTGGGAATGGGGCTGCGGTGTGAAGTTGCAAACCGCAATAATGAAATCATCAGAATCTTTATCGCGACGGATAAAGAAAACCACGCTATGACGGTTGTCGCTACAGTCAATCCACTCAAACCCAGCCTGAGCAAAATCTTGGCTGTACAAAGCTGGTTCGGAGCGGTAAAGATGGTTGAGATCGCAGAAAAACTGTTTTAGCTGTTGGTGCGCCTCATGCTGAAATAAATGCCACTCTAAATCACTCCAAACGTTCCACTCACTCCATTGCCCAAACTCCATGCTCATAAACATGGTTTTCTTGCCTGGATGAGCAAACATATACGTAAACAAACAACGCACATTGGCGAGCTTCTGCCATCTATCTCCCGGCATCTTGCCGATGATATTGCTCTTGCCATGCACGACTTCATCGTGGGACAGTGCCAACATGAAGTTCTCGCTGTGGTGATACCACATACTAAAGGTAATGTTGTTCTGATGGAACTGGCGGAACCAAGGGTCCATGCTGAAGTAATCCAGCATATCGTGCATCCAACCCATATTCCACTTTAAGTTAAAGCCTAGTCCCCCGGTGTAGGTGGGCCAAGATACCATAGGCCAAGAGGTAGATTCTTCGGCAATTGAGACAATGCCGGGGAAGTAGCTGAAAATAGTGTGATTTGTCTGACGCAGAAAATCTGCTGCTTCCAAGTTTTCTCTGCCACCGTATTGGTTGGGCAGCCATTCGCCTGGTTCACGGCAATAGTCAAGGTAAAGCATCGAGGCGACAGCATCGACGCGAATCCCGTCAATGTGGTACTTGTCAAACCAAAATAGGGCATTTGCTACCAGGAAATTTCGGACTTCGTTGCGGGAGTAGTTGAATACCAAAGTACCCCATTCTTTGTGTTCGCCTTTGCGGGAATCGGCGTGTTCGTAAAGGTGAGAGCCATCAAAGAATGCTAAACCATGACCATCTTTGGGAAAGTGACCAGGAACCCAATCGACAATCACTCCAATACCGTTTTCATGGCATTGGTCAACAAAATACATGAAATCTTCTGGGCTACCAAAACGCGAGGTGGGGGCAAAGTATCCAGTTACTTGATAGCCCCAAGAGCCATCAAAAGGATGCTCGGCAATTGGTAGCATTTCAATATGGGTATATCCCAAGTCTTTGATGTAGGGAATCAGTCGGTCTGCTAGTTCCCGGTAGGTGAGGAAGCGTGCGCCCGGATTAAGTTCGGAAACAGTAACTACGGGCTGTAGTTCACCGTTGGGCAGTTTGGGGGGTTCGGCACTGGAAGCGTGTAACCAAGAGCCTAAATGCACTTCGTAAACTGAGATGGGCTGGGTGAGGGGGTCGCTATGGCGACGTTTTTCCATCCAGTCAGAGTCACTCCAACTATAGGCATTCAAGTCAGTGACAATGGATGCGGTTTTGGGGCGAACTTCCTGCTGGAAACCGTAGGGGTCCGATTTTTCGTAAATGTGTCCTTCAAAATTTTTGATTTCGTATTTATAATGCTCTCCTACCCCCAATTCAGGAATAAACAATTCCCAAACTCCAGTGGAACCTTTACGCATTTGGTTTTTGCGTCCGTCCCAGTAGTTGAAATCTCCCAGCACTGAAACGTTACGGGCGTTGGGTGCCCAAACGGCAAAATAAACGCCTTTCACGCCGTCTATTTCGGTGGCGTGCGCTCCCAGTTTCTCGTAAATGCGGTGATGGTTGCCTTCGCTAAACAGGTGTAAATCAAAGTCTGTCAGGCGAGGAGAACGAAAGGCGTAAGGGTCGTACATGACGCTTTCGTGTTCTCCTTCTTTGATGCGTAACTGGTAGTTTGCTAGTTCTGAAATTTCAATCGTGCATTCAAAGAAGTGGGGATCGTGTACTGTTTCCATTGGGTATTCCTTACGTTCTTCAGGAAGAACTACCCAAGCTGCACTCGCATTTGGTAGGTAGGCTCGCACAGCCCAGACGTTTTTACCATTCTGTTCGATAAGATGGGAACCAAGTATTTCAAAGGGATCGTGATGTTGGTTCCCAACGATGCGGTTAACCTGTTCTGGAGCGATCTTGGTCATGGACATGAAGCTACCTACGTGAAATATGGTGATTGAGTAAATCGACTTTTTTAATATCTATATATATTCTTTACATTTATTGGCAGATTTTGTCGCCACTGTTTTGGGACTTCACCAATTAATTCTGAGTCTGCTTTAAACTGGCGGGAGAAACAGGGAGATAAAGAAAAAAGGAGATGCGCTCCTAGTTTTCGGGTGATGGAGATTAAATAAAAATTTGGCGTTACAAGTTTAAAAATGGGAAAAGCTGAAGCAATGCTTTACGGATGCGAAGCAAGAAAACTTGTTCGCGAATTTTGGGAGTCAGTTTTGGTGGTGGGCTAGTTTGCAACTGGGAAAGCAGTTCTGCGTATTCGCCGGCATTTAGGGGTTTGCCATCAACAGGCGATCGCGCTTCTATAATAATCTCCGTTCGCAATATTTCTTCGGGGATATCGAATGGTGGCGGTAATGCTACTACTGATGTCCTCCCATAGCTTAAGCTTATTGACCACACCAGAAAAAGAGTGCTGATACTGACAACAAAAAATAGTATTAGTTTTCTCGCTTTCACTCTCCACCTTTAAGTACTTTAATATTTATTTTATACATTTATTTTCTGGGTAATAATGCTTTCATCCTACAAATCTTTATACATCCAAGCTTCAATTTGCTGTTCGTATTTTAGTAAAAATACACGCCAATTTTATCAGTATATTTATGTAAAATATCCGATGATTGTCGAGTAAGCGATCACATGAAACCTCAATTTCCGTCAACAAATTGTAAAAATAAAAATCTGGCAAGGTCAATAACCATTACCAAGTCACTTTTCCATCTTAAGAATGGACTACAGGGAATGATCAAGAGAAATTGCCAGTTCGCTAATTAATTTTTTTCCACTCTCAAGCGGACAATCATTTAGCCGATGCCAAACTTGGAGTTTGAAGAACTTTGCCCACAAAGGCATCTACTTCCTGGACTCAACTTGCCTTTTGGTCTTACAGTTGATGCTCCTTTAAAAGGAACGTAACTTTATCGAGCGTAATGAATTATGGATGGACACTTAGTTACGGCGGGAACTATCCTCACTAGTGTCCTCCTCTTGCTGCCGTACGTACTTACTAATATTTGAGTGCGATCCAGGCTTTCATCCACCAACATGAAGTTGATAGCATTTTCGCTTGAACTTAATAAACTCAAGCGACGAAGTGAGGAACGCTGCCACTAAGCTGTTTTGTAGCTCCTCTGATTGAAGCTACTATTTAAGGCGACTTAGTAGCCTTGGGAGTAGCAGATGGGCTGGTAGTAGTAGAGGGAGTAGTAGCGCTGGGACTAGCGGAAGTAGTAGCGCTGGGACTAGCGGGAGTAGTAGCAGCAGGGGTAGCCCCAGTATCAGCAGGCTCACCTGCTGCTGGAGAACTTGTTGCTCCACCAGTAGCTTCGCCGCCGCCGCCGCCGCCGCCGCCGTCACAAGCTCCGAGAATCGCAGCCAGACTTAACATTAGAGCCAAACCAAAGATTTTTGTTTTCATAACTCCTCTTTCACCAATTGTGGCAAGAACTATTTTTAGCCTGTTGACTACGATACCGTATTTGTTGCTTTTTTTTAAATGCTTCTGATTATAGATTTTAAGCAAATCTATTGTTTTTTTGTTCTGGTTAGGTATTCTGCGGCGACATGACTAGTTTGTCTTAACTTAAGAGCAAGATAAATTAATCACCCAAGGTAGCATTACCAAATTTGGTAGCAAACCGCGTTATCATACCAAAAATTGTCATGTTTTTGCTTTCCTCTTACCCCTTGCTACCCTACGTTGCCAGACTTAGATGCGCTCTCGATGAACGGTTAAGCCTAAATCAGAGGAGCGATCGCAGCGAGGAGCGTTGGGGATGCTCCTTTATTAGTGCAGCTACCTATCAGAATACTCTTCAGGGAGATCCAAAAAATAAAATGCTGGTCCGTCACGAATCGCGATCCGCTTGGACCAACCAACCAATGGCTATACACGGTGAGTCCAGTCTGCGGAAGCCTATGCCGTCTATTGGTACTGGCGGTAGCGAGGAACGAGCGTCACCCGGAGGGCGCTTTCATTTTATTACTTGTAAGTGCCTAAGGGTGTAGGGTGTAGGGGGTGCTGATTGCTCAAAAGGTAATTTTCTTTTCTCGTGCAAAAACAGACAATCAATCAAATATATAGTATTTCCAAACCCACAAAAGTTATGGCTGTTGCTCGCAAATCAGCTGTTTCTAGAAGAGACACTTGGTTCCGCCGTGCTACCCGACCGTTAGGGAATTCGGGTTCCGCGCATCCGAAAGAAGCGACGCGCAGTGCGTCCACACCAGTGACCTCTAAAAGACAACGGCGTTCCTCGAAAAATTTATCGGTTTCTTCGACCAATAGAACGGCTACGCCCACACCTGTGCATGAGTTGGGCAAACACCAACTGCCAAACCTCAACCGACAATCGGCAGTGCCTAAAAGTAAGGGCGGAAATTCTCAGCGCGTTCCCGTCATGCCTAATTCTGAGTCAGCACCTTTATGGTTGCTGCGGTTGTACGCCTTACATCGTCATTCCTCAATTGTGGCGTTTTTGCTGGTGGCAGCAACGCTGGTAGTGTATGGTTGGACGGTATATTCCCAAGAACTTTGGAGTCAGGGTTACCGCAGGCTGCAAAACTTGCAACGCCAAGAGCGACAGTTGACGACAACCAACGAGGTGCTGGAAAACAAAATGGCTGTGGAAGGCGAACGACCAGCAGCAGGACTGGTAGCGCCAACTCCCGCAAAAATGATTTTCTTGAATCCAGCACCACATAGTCCTAATTTAATGCCCCCGATGACAACGCCAAATTCTGAACTACAGCAGCAAGCCCCCGCCCCTGGATACTAAAAGTCATAAGGAACGTGGTTAGTGGTTGGTGGTTGACGGTTGACGGCTAACGGTTAACGGTGAACAGTCAACAACCAACACCCAACACCCAACAACTAACAACCAACAAAATGCAAAAGTCAACAAGCCGAATAAAATTCAAAAATTTTCCGAAATCAGGATTCACAAAGCAGCAAAAAGCTTCCAAGCGAGCTTTGCAGTCCTTTACGTCTGCTACCCAAGACCAAGCGCCCAACACCAAGTCCCGTCTTTTTGTGGTATGGGGCATATTAATTGCTGCTGGGCTAGGGTTAGCTGTGAACTTGTATCAGCTGCAAATTGTCGGTGGAGCAAAGCTAACGCAGAAGGCGCGAAACCAGCAAATGGTAAATTTGCGACCTTTTATGCCTCGTCGCCCAGTAATAGATCGTACTAATAATGTGTTGGCGATTGACCGCCCTGTTTATACTGTCTACGCTCATCCCAAGCTGTTTGACAAGTCTCAAGAAAATATAGCAGAGCAACTTGCCCCAATACTCGATAAAGATGCTGCTGATTTAAAGAAAACCTTTCAAAGTAAAAAAAGCGGTATTTTACTTTCCTCTGCCCTGCCAGAAGAACTTGCCGATCGCATTTCTTCAAAGCATTTCGATGGCTTGGAGTTGATTCAAAAATACTCCCGATTATACCCGCAACAGGATTTGGTAGCTGAGGTGGTGGGCTATGTTAATGTTGACCGTCGTGGTCAGGCAGGTGTGGAATATAGTCAAGAAAAGTTGTTAGAACGTTCTGTACAAACAGTGCGCCTCAGTCGGGCTGGTAACGGATCGCTAATGCCAGATCATGCTCCCGAAGGATTTTTGCATTTTGATGATTTGCGTCTGCAATTAACTATCGATAGTCGGCTGCAACGGGCTGCTCGTTTGGCTCTCAAGCAACAGATGGAAAAGTATGGTGCAAAACGCGGGGCGGTAATTGTGATGGATGCTTGGGATGGTTCTTTACTTGCCCTAGTTTCTCAGCCTACCTATAACCCAAATGAATACTCAAAAGCCGATATTTCATTGTTTAAAAACTGGACGGTTGCGGATCTTTATGAACCAGGATCGACTTTCAAGCCTTTGAATGTGGCGATCGCTCTGGAAAATAATGTGATTAAACCAGATGATACGTTCAATGACCCAGGTTCTATTCAAGTAGGCGATCGCACTATCAAAAATGCTGAGAACAAACGTTACGGGCGGATAAACATCTCTCAAGTTCTGCAACATTCTAGTAACATTGGCATGGTGCAAATCATCCAGCGAATGCAGCCTTCAGTCTACTACAACTGGCTGGAACGTTTGGGGCTAGGACAAAACGTTGAAACTGATTTGCCGTTTGAAGCACCCAGTCAGCTAAAAAGTCAAGAAGAATTTATTGCCTCGCCAATCGAACCAGCAACTACCTCTTTTGGTCAAGGCTTTTCCCTGACACCGTTACAGCTGGTGCAAATGCACGCAGCTTTAGCTAATGGTGGCAAATTGGTTTCGCCCCATGTAGTCCGTGGGCTGATTGATACCAAAGGACAGATGCATTATTCACCGAATTTACCAGCACCTCGCCAAATTTTCTCAGCGGCGACAAGCCAAAGAGTTGTGGAAATGATGGAAACTGTGGTCAATGACGGAACTGGAAAGGCATCACAAATTCCGGGATATCGCATCGCTGGCAAAACCGGCACGGCTCAAATAGCTAGTCGCGGTGGCTACAGCAGCCGTGCTTACATCACTAGTTTTGTTGGTATTTTGCCTGTGGAATCTCCCCGTTATGTAGTATTGGCATTGGTGGATGAGCCAAAAGGGGCAAATGCCTATGGTTCTACTGTCGCCGCACCAATTGTTAAGTCGGTAATGGAAGCGCTGATTCCCATTGAACAGATTCCGCCAAGTAGAGCAATTAATCCCGCGCCTGCTAGTCCGTAGTGGGGGAGTGGGGG
>CAXTNZ010000023.1:0-37920 GCA_964245695.1 uncultured bacterium
CATCTCCCCCATCTCCCCCATCTTCTCCATCTTCCTGTCTCAAGGGAAGTACGATGGTAAAACGCGAGCCTTGATTAACTTCCGATTCCACTTCCACCCAGCCACCATGAATTTCAGTTAGTTTCTGAGTCACGGCTAATCCCAAACCTGTACCTTCGTCACGACCTGCTGCTGCATTAGCAATTTGGAAATACGGTTGAAACAATTGAGTTTGGTCTTCTTTAGAGATGCCAGTGCCAGTGTCCCAAACTGTAAAATACATAAATTCATCCTTTAGGGCGACCTGTAACCCAACGCTTCCTGTGGTTGTAAACTTAAGGGCGTTGAAAAGCAAATTCAACAGCATTTGCTTGACTCGCAACGAGTCGGCTACTAGAGTTGTGATATTCGGGTCTACCTCTAGGTGCAGTTTCAAATTCTTATTAGCCGCTTTTTCTTTCACTAGTGCGAAAACATTGCCACAAAGTACTGGCACATTTACTGTTTCCCACTGCACTTCCAGCTGATCTGCTTCAATTTTCGAGAGATCCAAAATATCGTTGATTAAAGCTAGCAGGTGTTTGCCGCTGGACTGAATGATATTTAAATACTCTTGGTGGCGTTCTCTTGTAGGATCGTAGCCTTGGACTAAGAGCAAGTGAGTGAAACCGATAATAGAACTAAGCGGCGTGCGGATTTCGTGACTGGTGTTTGCCAGAAACTGGTTTTTTAGTTGATTAGTGTGCTCCAGTTGCTGATTAAAGTTTTCTAAATCTTGAGACTTTTGCTGCAAAGATTGTATTTGCCGCAGTTGTGCCAAGGCTACCGCACACTGATTGGCGGCGCGAACCATCAATTGCGATCTGAAGGCGGATGTGTCTTTTTCTGACTCGCTACCAGATAAAGGTTCTGTGGCGATAATTAGCCAGCTTGCTACACCGCCAGAATCCTCAGCTAAGCGCGAAGCACTCGGCGGTGTTTGCTTTTCCAGTTGCTGTAAATCTTCAATGTCTATTACCTCGTCCAATTTCAACCGCAGCTTTTTTCCGGTTTTGAGCATCAGTTTGGATGAGGAATGAGAAACATAGCAAATTTTGCCAACTGTTTCTTGTGGTTGAAACAGCGCGATCGCCACTTCACCAATGTTCAAAGCACTATTAAGTTCGTTTACAAGTGTTTGGAAAATTTCTGCTTCTGTAGTATTAGCAGAAAGCAAGCAATGGTTGAGGCGACTTTGCAACCTGTTCAAGCTGCGTTCCAGCCACAACTCGGCGCGAAGTTGCTGGATTGTAGTCAAAAGTGTTGTAGTTGCATCTACCTGAGAGTTCTGTTCTGGTAAGCTTGAATACTGCTGCATGGTCAACTAGACCGCTGAACAAATGTAGCTCCGCACAAAAGTGCGAAAAAGGTCTTATGTATATTAGCGCACAAATCTTTTCTATTTATAAACCATAACTGGTAGTGTCGAATGTGACGAGACGCATAAATTTCTTAAGCATAAATCACACCAAAAAATATCCTCTTCCAAACAAACTGGCATCGGTCAAGGGACACAATGCTGCGGACGGATAAGAGAAAGTAACTATGTTCCAAGAAAGCGCCCACAAAATCAACTCATGTGGTTTTAACACACAACTAGACAAAATGGCATTTTTTTTACTTAATTGTCTTTAAAAGTAACTTCAGACTATGGATGCACAACTCGCTCAATTAATTGTCAACGGCATTGCAGTGGGCAGCATAATTGCTCTAGCCGCAGTCGGACTCACTCTTACCAATGGGATTTTACGCTTGTCTAACTTTGCTCACGGTGATTTTCTCACTTTGGGAGCATATTTTACATGGCTGTTAAATACGATTGGCATCAATATTTGGCTGTCGATGTTATTGGCGGGGGTGGGAACTGTGGCGGCGATGGTATTGTCAGAGAAGTTGCTCTGGTCAAGGATGCGCTTCATCCGTGCTACTTCTACTACTCTGATTATTATGTCCATCGGACTGGCATTATTTCTTCGCAATGCCATTATCCTGATATGGGGCGGTAGAAACCAAAATTACAATTTGCCTATTACCCCTGCTTTAGACATTTTGGGATTAAAAGTGCCGCAAAATCAATTGCTGGTTCTCCTCATGGCAGTCTTGGCAATTTTGGCGCTGCATTATCTCTTGCAAAATACCAAAATTGGTAAAGCCATGCGAGCAGTTGCGGACGATCTGGACTTAGCTAGAGTTTCTGGTATTAATGTTGACCAAGTAATATTGTGGACTTGGGTAATTGCTGGTACGCTCACATCATTAGGCGGTAGTATGTATGGATTAATTACCGCTGTGCGCCCGAATATGGGGTGGTTTTTGATTTTACCTATGTTTGCCTCAGTGATTCTAGGAGGAATTGGCAATCCTTACGGTGCGATCGCCGCAGCTTTCATCATTGGTATCGTCCAAGAAATCAGCACCCCTTGGCTGGGTTCTCAGTATAAACAAGGTGTGGCGCTGTTGATTATGATTTTGGTGCTGCTAATTCGTCCCAAAGGTTTATTTAAAGGTACGATTTGAGCAACACCACAGGTAAAAGTCAAAAGTCAAGAGTCAAAATATAGAGTTTTGACTTTTGACTTTTGAGTTGAGCGTAGCGACTAAGGATTAAGCAAATGGAAGTAAATCCCAGCTACCAGGAAATTACCTGCTAGGAGAATTACGCTAATTATGGTGCGAAAGGGAAACGGAGGTTTACCCCCGGTTTGAGCGACTTCTGCGCCAACTTTTTGGCTAGCAGGTGTTTTCTTGGCTTGAGCAGTCATAGTTTCTTCTCCTAATTAAAGTCTTCTTAACAAATAGCAAAGAGTCGTCATATTTAGCGACACTCGTAAAATATATTTTTGTGGATTTTGCACCCCTAATCAGCGCCAGTCAACAAAATGTATCATAGTTCTCTAAAAACCTAGCTTTCAGGGGTGAGCGCCCAGCAATAGAGAAGCGCTGGTTCCCAAGCGTCTCTACACGGCTGAGTGCTTCATCAAGCGCTTTACCCGTGGAAAAAAAGAGAGAAAAACGAGCAACCTTTTTACTTATATACGCACTCAACCCGCGAATCTCAAATGCAAAGAAGCGGGAAGAGGGTATTTTGGTATAATCCACTTACTTATTTCCCGCTTCTTTGCGTTCGCGCAGCGTCTCTATCAGGGAGAAGGAAGCTTTTGCAGATCGCGCCCTTTATGCGTCCCCTGCATGGTAGGAACTACGAACTAAAGGAGCAGAACGAACATGACTAAATTGCATCTGTTGTGCTATAAGACCAAGCTCATAAAATTCCTTTGGTGTCCAATATTTTTGTACAGGCAGATGTTCTAAAGAAGGACGCATATACTGACCGATAGTCAGGCGATCGCATCCGACAGCCCTGAGGTCTGCCATTGTTTCGATGACTTCATCAATAGTTTCACCGTGTCCGAGCATCAAACCTGATTTAGTGGGAATCGTCGGCTCAATTTCTTTGACTACAGAAAGTACCCGTAGCGAGCGATCGTATTTCGCGCCCCGCCGCACTATCCCTTGCAACCGTCGCACCGTCTCAATATTGTGGTTGTAACAAGCAGGCTGCGCTTGCACAATCATCTCTATCCGCTGGCGTTGACCTTCTTCCCCAGCACCCGCACCACCCCAAAAGTCCGGTGTCAGCACTTCAATTTGCGCTTCTGGGTTCAAGGAGCGGATAGTTTCCATCGTTTTCACAAAATGACCCGCTCCCTGATCTGGCAAGTCATCACGGGTTACAGAAGTCAATACCACATAACGTAATCCCAAAAGCTGTACCGACTCTGCCACCTTGTGCGGTTCCTCCAAGTCAACAGGCATCGGTGCATGACCTTTATCTACTTGACAAAAAGCGCAAGACCGCGTGCAAGTAGGACCCATGAGTAAGAAAGTGGCGGTTTTTTGGGCGTAGCACTCCCCTCGGTTAGGACAGCGTCCTTCTTCGCAAATCGTGTGAATTTGGCGCTGCTTAATAATGCGTTGTACAGTCGAGAGTTCACTAGCTTTGCCAATGGGGCGACGTAACCACGTTGGCATTGCCATAATTTCCGATTTGAGTTCGGCTTGTTGTGAAGAGGTCATAGACATCCCAGCAAGAATAGCACTTAGTGTAGCTTGTGCAATTGGCTTTACGATTGTCCATCAGACAAGCCCTAAACAAAATCAGAGCAACACGCTACGTCTTAAATATCACCATGACACAAATTCCACAGAACATCAGTATAAGCTCTGTAAAACACCTAATTTATTGTCACTTCTCCTGTGAAATTACTCTCCCCCAATCAACATACATTTTGGATATAGTGGGAGAATTCTCAAGCTGAATTGGCACCGCCATCTCAACCTAAAGTTTCTGTGAAAGTAATCAGTCGTGGCAAGTAACAAAATTCTAGTTATCGATGACACAACAGTTGTTCGCGTGAAAGTACGGGAAATGTTGCCTCCGGGCAATTTCGAGGTACTGGAAGCAAAAGACGGCTTAGAAGGACTCAATTTCATCCGTCAGGAAAAACTCAGCTTGATTATGTTGGATTTCCTCTTGCCTAAAATGAGTGGCTGGGAAGTTTTCCAGCAGATTCAAGCTCAACCGGAGCTAAGAAAGATTCCCTTAGTTATTATGTCCGGTCGTAAAGAAGAGGTGACGGAGAAAATCCCAGAACCCTTTGAACATTTTGAATTTCTCAGCAAGCCTTTTGACCAGAAGCAACTTATTGCCTCAGTTAAGTTAGCGATGACAAAAGCTAAACAGCCGCGCCCGGAACCAGCCCAGGTAGCAGCCGTTGCCGCCGCCGCTGACTCTGTAGAAATAAATGCACTCAATGATAAAATTGTCAAGATGCAGGTGGAAGTTGATAACTTGAAGAAACAGTTAGCTCAGGTTGTCACCTTTATTAAACAGACAATCAAATAGCATTTGCGCTGATGACGATTTTTTCTGGTGAGCAAACCAGGTTCCTAATAACGGGTTGTAAACAGCTACCTACTTTAATCAGAACAATTTTTCATAAATACTGACACATTAAATAGACCGTAGTAAGCGATTTATCGCTTATTTTGGGCACTTTATTGCCCAAAATAAGCTTAACCTTATGACAGTTGTGTAAGTCCTGAGAGAATAGAGCGATCGCCTACCGCCAGCAGTATACTGGCAAAAAGCGGTAGGGGCTATTCTGTGCTGTGCCCCTACCCGCGTACAAAAGCGCAAACGAGAACCGCTATAGTTCCCATTACTGATTATCTATTTACAACTCTTTTGGCTGCTCAGGAGTAACAGCACTTACCTGAGTTTTAACATCCGTTGCTGCTTGTAAAAAAGGAGTATTAGCAACAGAATTGTTAGCCAGTGTAAATAAGGGATTCGACAAAATTCCCGCTATGGAAGTGGCGATTAAAGTTACTATCAGCCCCACCTGTAAAGGTCTAAACCCAGGCAAATTCCAACGCACTTCCGGATAATTCTTCACAGCGTCGGACATTTCTTGGGGTTCTTTGACTACCATCATTTTGACTACGCGAATGTAGTAGTAGATGGAGACGACGCTGGTAACTAAGCCTAGCAATACTAGCCAATAAAGACCAGCCTGCCAGCCTGCCCAGAATATGTAAATTTTGCCAAAAAACCCAGCAAGTGGCGGAATACCACCCAAGGACAGCAGGGAGATACTCAACCCCAAAGTCAGGAGTGAATCTTTTTGATACAAACCAGAGTATTCGGCAATTTGGTCGGTTCCCGTCCGCAGGGAGAAGAGAATCACGCAGGTAAAGCCGCACAGGTTCATGAACAGGTAAACCAGCAAGTAAAAAATCATACTGGAATATCCCGCTTGGGTGCCAGAAATCAAGCCAATCATCACAAACCCAGCTTGGGCAATCGATGAATAAGCTAGCATCCGTTTCATACTGGTTTGGGCGAGGGCGACTACGTTACCCAACACCATACTCAGAACCGCAAGGGCGGTGAAAACAAAGCGCCACTCGTTTACAGCTAGGGGAAAGACTGTTGTGAGTAAGCGGATAGCTAGGGCAAACCCAGCTGCTTTGGAACCGACGGATAAAAAGGCAATCACTGGGGTGGGCGCGCCTTCGTAAACGTCTGGTGTCCACTGGTGGAAGGGTGCGGCGGAAATTTTGAAGCCAATACCTGCAATCACGAAAACGAGGGCAATCACTAAACCTAAAGATTGACCTAGGTTAGCTGTAGCAATTCCCGACGCGATCGCATTAAATTCTGTTTGTCCACCTGATAATCCATACAGCAGCGAAACACCATACAAAAAGACTGCTGTGCTTGAAGCTCCGATCAACAGGTATTTTAGCGCCGCTTCATTGGAGCGGGTGTCACGCTTGGTATAACCTGTGAGTATATAAGAGGAAATACTCAGGGTTTCTAGGGAGATGAAAGTCATCACCAACTCATTCGCCCCGGAGAGAAACATTCCTCCCAAGGTAGCAGTGAGCAAAATAGCGATGAATTCTGCTAAAGCGGTTCCGCTCTGCTCTACATAGCGAATGGACATTAAAATTGTGGCAACCGCAGACAAAGCAATAATACCGCGAAAGACGATGCTGAGGTCGTCGCTATTAAAGCCACCGTTAAAGGAGATGGGATTGGCATTATCCCATTGAAAATACAAAGCGACAATTGAGGTAAGTAACCCTGCGATCGCTAGATATCCAATCCAGCGCGAGGATGTACGCCCCAAAATCAAGTCAACAATCAAAACTGTCATCAGGGTGATAATCACAATCCCCTCTGGCAGAATTGTTCCAGCATTTAACTGGGATGCAAGATTAGCAAAATCCATGTTCTGTATAGGTTTGGGCGATTAGACATCAAGGCTAACTCTGTTCACTCTAGCAATTTTCTTCCCCAAAATTGCATAAACAATAGCAGCTTGTCATCAGACATCGCACTATACTACCTATCTAATTAAATTATGTTTAAGTTTTGCTTTAATAATTCAAAAGTAAAAATCAAAAAATCAGCGCGTCTTAAGTTAATTCAAATACCAGATTAAAATTTAATTTTATAACAATAAGCAGTTCAGTAGATAACTAAACTGCTTATTCTTGGATAAATTAGGCTTGGCAAACGTATCTTGTGCTTTTAGCAATATTTCCTACGCTTGCCAGGAATAACCTTAAGAATTAATAGCGTCGCGAATATCCACCGCCGCCACCGCCACCGCGAGTACTTTTCTCCTCACGTGGTCTAGCTTTGTTAACTTTCATTGCACGCCCCATCCATTCCGCACCATCGAGAGCTGCAATGGCAGCATCTTCTGCGGCTGATGATTCCATTTCTACGAAACCAAAGCCCCGCGCGCGACCTGTTTCCCTATCTGTGGGTAATTGAACTCGGCTAACGGTGCCGTACTCTGAAAATACCTTACTAAGTTCGTCTTCTGTGACGTTGTAGGATAGGTTCCCTACGTAGATTGACATGAAACTCTCCAGAATCCATTTGTGCAGAGATGTTTACCCGGAGAGCCGCTTGCAATTATTACTAAAAACAAGATCCGTATCGCCGAACTCACTTCTCAGATTTTATCCTAACATAAATTCTTTATAAGCAAGCGTGTATTTGCCCAGTTCAACTAAATATTGGTAATATGTATTACATATAACATTTATAATTTTTTCAGCTTATTCAGCTTATGCACATTAAATATGTTGACTTTTTGGTTCTGGGAAAAAAGTGTCAATTCTTCTTTTCCTCCCCTCTCCCCAAGAGTCGTAACTAGCAACGCGGCTATGTTTACAAGCTTATCCAACTAAAAATCAGGTTGGCTGTGGAAATTCCTTTAAAGCGCCCCAATATACCTAGCGAATCGGAGCAAAGGCTTATTTTGGATCAGGTGTGGGACAAGTAAAGTATAAATGAATCTTGTGCTATGGCAAGTCATTCTTACTAAAAAAATTGGCTTTTAGTCAACATCTGCATTAATTTTTCGTAAGGTGTATTTTGCCCAACAATCTAATTCAATTGCAGGCAATTCGCGGGCTATTTGGTAATAATCAATAACCTGAATTAGCACAAGAGCGAAGTTCGGTATTATTCTCTATTATGCTAATTACAGCAGTGCTGACATTAAATTGACGAGCAACTTATATCTGAGTTTTACCAGGAGAAAGTAATCGTGTTACTGCTGAAATATCGACCTCTCTTAACTTGGTACCATTATTACTACCAGCTATTTTGTTTGGAATGCGGTGTTTGTGTTTGGTCACTTACCGTCAATAGAATAAGTAAAAACCCCACTTTGCTATTGCTCTCAAATTTGATTTAATTTGGGCACAATCTCTTTGAAATGGGGCATTGGGCATCGGTAATAATTCTGGGACTAGTCCAAGCTCAAGAGCGTCCAAGCGTCCAACCGTCTTCTTCAAGGGGATTTTGAAGCATTGTAGTCGCCAATTATCCAAGATATAAGTTAATGATTGAGATAGTCGGAAATTCACACTTCTGCTTCCCCTAGCCTATCCTCAAGGAAGGACTTCACTGGAAGTTCCAGGGATTTTATCCCTACCCAGCAGTTTGTGTGAGGATTAAATCACATCTGTGTGAGGTTTAATCTTGACATCTCGCGCCTTGTTATCCCAACTTGACTGTCTAGCTTAGCAGCTATTCTTTTTTTGAAATTTCCATGTCAACTCTCGTCATCGTCGAATCTCCAACCAAAGCTCGTACCATTCGCAATTACCTGCCGAAGGACTATCGAGTGGAAGCATCTATGGGTCATGTACGTGACCTTCCCCAGTCGGCTACAGATATTCCCGCTACTGTCAAAGGGGAAAAATGGGCGCAACTGGGGGTAAATGTAGATGCCGACTTTGAACCGCTGTATATCGTCCCCAAAGATAAAAAGAAGATTGTCACTCAGCTCAAAGATGCCATGAAAGGCGTAACTGAACTGATTCTGGCAACGGACGAAGACCGGGAAGGTGAAAGCATAAGTTGGCATTTATATCAACTGCTCAAGCCGAAAATTCCAACCAAGCGGATGGTATTTCACGAAATTACCTCAGACGCGATTAAAAAAGCGTTGAAAAACTGCCGCAATATTGATGAGCAGTTGGTTCGCGCTCAAGAAACGCGGCGAATTTTAGATCGCTTGGTGGGCTATACGCTGTCACCGCTGCTGTGGAAAAAAATCGCTTGGGGATTATCTGCGGGACGGGTGCAGTCGGTAGCTGTGCGGGTTTTGGTGAAGCGGGAACGGCAACGCCGCGCTTTCCGTGAAGGTACATATTGGGATTTGAAGGCTTACTTGCAGCATCAAAAAGCTGCTTTCACCTCGCAGTTAGTGACGCTGGGAAAAATCAAAGTAGCAACAGGCAGCGATTTTGATGCAGCGACAGGGCAAATTATCGCTGGACGCAAAGTGGTGTTGCTTTCAGAACAAGAAGCTTCAGCGCTCAAAGAACGCCTGACTGGTAAACCCTGGAGTGTGACAGACATTGAAGAACGCCCGGTAACACGCAAACCCGCGCCACCGTTTACCACTTCGACGCTGCAACAAGAATCTAACCGGAAATTGCGCCTTTCCGCACGAGATACAATGCGAATTGCTCAGAAGTTGTACGAGCAGGGGTATATTACCTACATGCGTACAGATTCGGTGCATTTGTCAGATCAAGCGATCGCAGCTGCGCGTGATTGTGTAGAAAAGCTTTACGGTAAGTCATATCTCAGCCCCCAACCAAGGCAATACACCACCAAATCTAAAGGCGCACAAGAAGCACACGAAGCTATACGTCCGGCGGGTAGCAGCTTCCGCACGCCCCAAGAAACTGGCTTAGGCGGTCGAGAACTCGCACTGTATGACTTGATTTGGAAGCGCACTGTAGCCTGTCAAATGGCTGATTCTCGCCAAACTCAAGTTAGCGTGCAGTTACAAGTTGAAGATGCGGGTTTTCGTTCTTCTGGTAAGCGAATTGATTTTCCCGGTTATTTACGCGCTTACGTCGAAGGTTCAGACGATCCTGATGCAGCGCTGGAAGACCAAGAAGTAATTTTACCAAGTTTGAAAGTCGGAGATCATCCGAATTGTACCAACTTAGAGGCAGTTGATCACGAAACTCAACCGCCCGCTCGATACACCGAAGCTACTTTGGTGAAAACCTTGGAAAGTGAAGGTATCGGTCGTCCCAGCACCTACGCCAGCATCATCGGTACTATCCTTGATAAGGGTTACGCCCAATTGGTGAATAACGCCCTCATACCAACTTTCACAGCCTTCGCCGTCACCGATTTGCTGGAAAAACACTTTCCCGACATCGTAGATCCCAGCTTTACCTCCAAAATGGAGCAAACCCTGGATGATATTGCTACCGGCGAAGCCAAATGGCTACCCTACTTGCAGGAATTCTATTTGGGAGACAAAGGTCTAGAAACCCTGGTTAGAGAACAGGACAGCCAAATTGATGCCACCAAAGCTAGGACGGTGGAACTAGAAAATTTAGATGCTAAAGTCCGCATTGGTAAATATGGTCCTTACATCGAAGTCGAAAATGGCAACGGCGTTGTCACCGCTTCAATTCCCAAAGACCTCACCCCCGCTGACCTCGACCCGAAAACGGTAGAAGTCCTGCTGCGGCAAAAAACTGAAGGTCCCGACCAACTAGGTCGCCATCCAGAAACTGGCGAACCGATTTATGTGAAAATTGGTGCTTACGGTCCCTACGTCCAGTTGGGCGACAAGACGGAAGAAAACCCCAAACCCAAACAAGCTTCTCTACCCAAAGGTGTCACCCCGGAAAATGTCACCCTGGAAATGGCTGTTGGTCTTTTGGCGCTACCCCGGACATTGGGAGTTCATCCAGTCACAGGCGGCAAAATTCAAACAAGTTTAGGACGCTTTGGTCCTTACGTTGTTCATGACCAAGGTAAAGAAGGAAAAGATTATCGCTCTTTAAAAGCTAGCGATAATGTCTTAACAATTTCTTTAGAACGTGCTTTGGAATTGTTATCTGAACCGAAAAAAGGACGTAGCAGTACTAACAGCAAGTCTAAGGCAGCCTTACGCGAATTGGGCACACACCCAGAAGACGACGAACCAATTAACATTTACGATGGTCCCTATGGACCTTACATTAAGCACGGGAAAACAAATGTAAGTATTCCTGAAGGTCAAACGGTAGAAAATGTAACGCTATCAACAGCACTAGAGTTGTTGGCAAGTAAAGCATCGTCGGCAAAGTCTACACGCAAGACAGCAAGTAAAACTACAGCTAAAACCACAAGTAAATCAACCAGTACTAAATCCAAGTCAACGGCTAAGTCGTCTACCACAACAGGCAAAAAAAATGACACAAAAGGCAATTAAGTATAGTTAGTTGTTAGTGGTTAATTGTTAGTTGAATTTTTTCCTAACCAATAACCACTAAATAGTCATCAGTCAACAGTCGCTTTTGATTTAATCCAAAACACCTTTCGTTGGTGTGATGCCGCCCTAGATGTTGTTAATGTGATAATCTAATAAGTATGGGAGAGCACAACACCAAATTTTAGAATAGGCTTATGCCTAAGATATGGTGATGTGTATCAACCGAGTTTCCAGCCAGAGGTGCGGTCATTACGGCAGTTTCTGCTTAGCTCTGAATAAAACATTAAGGTAGTATCTCAGGAGCGCTCAGTTTAATGGACTATATAGATAAAGTACTGGAAAAGCTTAAAGAATTGGCACGCAAGCTTATTGAAGCTTTGCTAGGTCCAGAGACTGAGCCGGAACCGGAATTGATTCCGATTCCTGTAAATGAACGCTCGCGCCGTCGCTAAAAGCTTGAAAGTGCTGGACTTGAAATTACAACTTATAAGCGTTCTAGTACTGCATGGACCAAACCTGAATCTACTAGGACAGCGAGAACCAGGAATTTATGGTTCGCTTACATTGCCAGAAATTAATCGCCTGTTAGAAGAAGAAGCACCAAAACTACAGGCGAAAGTTTCTCCATTGCAGTCGAATCATGAAGGGGTTTTAGTAGATGCTATTCATGGAGCATTAGGTCAACATCAAGGAATTTTGATAAATGCAGGTGCGTATACTCATACCAGTGTGGCGTTACGCGATGCGATCGCCGCCGTAAATTTGCCCACAGTAGAAGTGCATTTGAGTAACATCTATCGTCGGGAAGAATTTCGTCATCATTCATATATAGCCCCAGTGGCGATCGGGCAAATAAGTGGTTTTGGTGTCCAAAGTTACTTGCTAGGTTTGCAGGCGTTGATGCAACATTTAAGAAATAAAAGTTAGGAGTTAGGAGTCAAGAGTCAGGAGTCAAGAGTCAAGAGTCAAAAGTTATTTGTAAAGTTAAATTAAGTAATTAGTAGTTTTTTATTAATTCATCACTCTGAACTGTGAAATCGTATAATTCATGCGCTACTCTCTGGCAAGTCGGTTTAGAGGCACAATAATTGGTGCATTACTAGGGGATTTAGCTTCTGGTGGTGCAGAACAGCCGATAAATTCGGGTAAAATTGCCGTTTTGGGTGCTGAAAGTTTAATTTCACTTTCGCGACTTGATTTAGATGATTGGATTCGGCGTCAGCAAACAGAATTTCCTGATTTAGATACAAGCGATGGCGTTTCGTTAAAAGCGATTATTGCTACTTTGCCACTAGCGCTATTTTTTCACGAAAATCAAGTAAAACTGCGACAAAACTTGCTGGATGTGGTCAAAATCTGGTCAGATGACTTAGTAGTGCGGGATGGAACACTAGCAGTAGGTTATGCGATCGCTCAATCCCTGACTGAAAAACTCAACCCCCTCACCCTTATTCCCCAAACGATTGACTTTATTGGAGAAACGCCAACTTTTTTACCACAAAGTTTATTAAAAGTCAATAATTTGTTAGCTCAGGGTGCTGGATTAGAAACCGCACGAGCCGAGTTAAATAGGGAAGAAAAGCTAAGTAACGCTGTTGCCATGGGATTTTACTGCTTTTTGAGTACCTTGGAAGACTTCCGCCTGTCAATTTTGCGGGCTACTGACAATAGCGATTCACTCTCGCAGGCTACATGTGCAATTACTGGTGCTTTATCAGGTGCTTACAACAGCACAGCGGGCATTCCCGTAACTTGGCAGGTGAATTTATCTCAAGCAAATTCGGTAACATCGAGACAGACCAGCTTTAAGGAGATGGTAAAATTAGCTGATGCGCTTGTGAGTGTATGGTCAGGAGCGTATGGTCTTGCGCCAGATCCAGACGATTTCCAGGAACAAGGATCTGCCATATCTGATAAACAGGCGACTTTATGCGTCTACGCAGCTCCTCGCGTCATCCGCTTGCGTTAATGCTATTTCCATCAGTAAGTGCTGCACATCACAAATTCAACCAAGCTGAAAACTATAGTGATATTTTATATAGGTAGTGTACGTAAAACGCTTAACCTTAGTTTTTAGGTAGCTATTGTGGCAAAACGGCTTCAACTAGATCCCGCGACCGAAGTTGCTATCGGCAGAAACCACCAATTGCACTTGTGTCAGGGTACTCTTGTTTTAAGCTATCAAAGTAAGTAACTGCGGTCATAGGTAATGAAAACGCAGCCATTTTTTCAGTACTTGACCGAGAAATTGACCTCCTGGCGGCGACGTTATCAGGCGCTACGCCATAAAGGAGACTTGCTTGGGGTGGGAGGCGTTATCAATAATTTCCTGCTGATTTTATCCAAAACAAGTGATAAATGCCAGCAGCAAAAACTAACAGCTTCCAGTTCAAGGGCGGCGTGTAAAAATAAGAAAGTCACTTGTGTAACCAGATTGGGCTATATCCACCAGCGTACCCCGGTTATCTTCGCGATCGCATTGGTGTCCCTCACAGGCGTGATGGGGCATAAGTTATACAACCAACCGAAGCTGAAAGCGGGGACTATTGCGCCACAGACGATGAAAGCTCCGTACTCTGCTAAAATCGAAGATAAGAAAAAAACAGAGCAAGAACGCGAAGCCGCTAGCAAAAGTTCCATATCAATATTGATGGTCGATGGACAAATTAATCAAAAAATCGACCGAGATTTGCAACAATTTCTGGATACGGGTGGCGAAATTCGTGCAACTGCTGGATATTTTCCTTTTTTTGACACTTTAGTTTTACCCCTCTCTACCCAGCGTTATCTGCGTTCTTGTTCTAACTCAGAATGGCAAGCGCTGGTATTAGCGGTAACAAATAGTTCTAAGCAGCCTAAGTTAGCTATCGAGACTTCACAGCACAAAAGTAAAATGGCAGTCATTAAGGCTGCGGATTTATACCGACAAGTCAATACTACGCCCAAACAGACTGTCGGACCTAAACCGAGTGATTTTTCCCAAAAACCTGACTTTACTCAAGCAGTGGCGGAATTAGAAACTTACCGCCTGATGACTTCACAGCACAGCTTGTCCTCACTCATCGCCCAAATCTCCCAAGCACGCAAGGGATACGCCCAAGCCAGCGCTAAATGGTTACAGCTTGTGGCTGTCAACCCGGAAACAGTATACAAAGACATTTTCTTCCTTGATTTGTCAGATGAGGACTGGGGAAAAACACAAATGGGAATCAAACAGAGTGCAGAGCGGATTCTCGCCCAAGGTATCCCACCCGGATTACCGCCAAGTATTTTACAAGATGCGGTGAGGCTACACGTGCTGACATCGGTACCACAAGAAGCTGAACCTTTATCAACCAAACTGTTGTTAGCTGTGCTTAAGCCGAATCTGAAGAATGATGAAGAACAAACCAAACAAAATGGAGCACAAGCTGCTGCGGATGTCAAACCTGTGATCATACCGATGCGCCAAGGTGAGGTGATTGTCAAGAAGGGAGAGACGATTACTGCTTGGGACTTTGAAGTGCTGGAGCATTATCACCTGGTGAGCCGGGAGATTAACTGGCGGAGGTTAATCGAGTTGGGAGGCTTTGTTACCGGATCTATTGGCATTTTTGCCTTGGTGGAACGACGGAACAAGGTAAAAATGCGACAACGCGATCGCCTGTTGATATTGTTGCTAACTTTGAGTACGCCTGGGGTGCTAATCGGTACGCCATATACCACTTGGAGCGCCATTGGTTTATTGTTGGGTAGCTTCTACGGAGCCAATTTGGGCGTGACAGTTGTGGGACTGCTGGCACTACACCTACCATTTAGCTTGGAAATCAGTAAGACTGCGCTTTGGAGTGGTGCTGCTGGGGGAATATTAGGCAGTTGTATCGCAAAACGTCTGCGATCGCGTGAGGAACTTGCACTTCTTAGCGTCGCCATTGCCTTAACTCAAGGTGGCGTTTATCTCATTTTTAAGCTCTTAATTGGTGCAGCATTTGGTTCAGCTTGGTACATTGTACTCCGAGAAGCCGGGTTCTTTGCTTTATCCGGCTTAGTCTGGAGTATTGTCGCCTTGGGCTTGAGTCCTTATCTAGAAAAACTCTTTGATTTAGTCACCCCGATTCGTTTAGCAGAACTGGCGAATCCTAACCGCAGCTTATTAAAACAACTCGCCACGAAAACTCCTGGGACTTTTCAGCATACCCTGTTTGTTGCTACCCTTGCCGAAGCTGCTGCCAAACACCTCAAATGCAATGTCGAATTGGTAAGAGCCGGGACTTTATACCACGATATTGGCAAAATGCACGACCCTCTCGGATTTATTGAAAATCAAATGGGGGGAGCGAATAAACACGACACAGAAATTAACGATCCTTGGAAGAGTGCGTCCATTATTAAAAAGCACGTAAGTGTTGGGTTAGCGATGGCGCGGAAACATAGTTTACCCAAAGCGATTCAAGCTTTTATTCCCGAACATCAGGGAACGATGCTGATTGCCTATTTTTATCACCAGGCGCAGCAAATGGCGAAAGAAGATCCAAGTTTAAAAGTAGACGAAGCAGATTTTCGCTACGATGGACCAATTCCCCAGTCGCGGGAAACCGCAATTGTCATGTTGGCAGATTCTTGCGAAGCGGCGCTGCGATCGCTTAAAGACGCCACTCCCGAACAAGCTTTAGCAATGCTAAATAACATCTTGCGTGCCAGATGGCAAGATAATCAACTGCTAGATTCAGGTTTAACACGCGAGGAAATGTCACAAATTGCCGAAATCTTTGTGGAAGTTTGGCAACAATTTCATCACAAACGTATCGCTTATCCTAAATTAAAGCCTTGCAATTAAAAGGAGAAGTGCTATGAGTATTACAACTACCAGACACTTTACACTTGACGAATACCATCGTTTGATTGAAATAGGATTCTTTCATGAAGACGAGCGAATTGAACTAATTCGCGGAGAAATAGTAAAAAAGGCAGCTAAAGGCACACCTCACACAAGTTGTTGTAGCAATTTAATCAGAGAACTTGTCCCTCTGATAGCAGATAAAGCAGAACTGCAATGCCAAGATCCAATAACCCTACCATCAGGTAGCGAACCAGAACCAGATTTTGCGATTGTCCGTCAACGCGCTGATAATTACTTATCTGCTCATCCTACACCACCTGATGTTCTGCTTGTAATTGAAATTGCAGCATCTTCTCTGAGTTATGACCAAGATGTGAAAATACCTCTTTATGCGGAAGCTGGTATTACTAATTATTGGATATTTAATTTAGTTGCTAATCATTTAGAAACTTATAGTGAACCTTATCAAGAATTACGAGGTAATTTTGGCTATAGTGTGAAGCGTATTTTCCTGCCCAATCAGTCAGTTAATCTTGCCGGTTTTCCTGATTTATTCCTCGATTTATCTCAGATTTTTCCGAAAACGATTTGAAGTAGTTCGTAGTTAGCGCTGTCTAGCCTTCTCAATCGCACTCATACGCTGCGCTAACGGCAACGCCTTACGGCGAACGCGCGAGAGCGCTGACTACAAAAGAGGTAAATTACTAATAGTTGAATCAAGACACGGTTTATTGTTTCTCCTGAAGCACTCCAGCTAAAATAAAATCAATTGCTTGTTGGGTGTACTTCTCAATCATTTCTGAACTTCGCAAGTCTAAATCTGGGTTCACATACTTGATATTTTCATAAGCATCGAAGTAGAACGTACAAACTGCGGCAATATGAATAGCAGTTATAAAAGGGTCAAGCGAACGAAAGCAACCTTCTGCCATACCACGTTCTAAAATACTAATAACTTGCTGAAAACCTTCTTGCCAGTTTGTTTGTTGATAAAACTTACCTTGATTTTGATTCGCTTCTTGAAATAAAATCATGCCTAAGTGAGGATGCTGGACTCTATAAGCAATAGCTGCTTGGATAACGAGTTTCAATGCTTCTGCTGCTGGCAAATTATCCAAGTTGGTTTGGCGAATCATGTCGTTTATTGGGAAGTCAAGTCGGTGTAAGACTGCTTGATATAACCCTTCCTTGCTCTCGAAGTAGTAATAAATCATGGCTTTGGTTACGCCACTGCGGGAGGCGATCGCCTCGGTTCGCGCCCCAGAAAGACCATGCTTGGCAAACTCCTCCATCGCCGCATCTAAAATCTGCGCTTTCGTCGCTTCCGCATCGCGCACTTGTCGAGGTTTCTTGGATGAGGATTTTGATTGCGTTGAACGACTCACGGCTCACCATCTAACTGACGAACATCATCTTAACTAAAAATTTGGTTAGTAGTTGACATACAAGATGAAATTGATTAAATTAATTACTAACTAAAAAATTAGTTAAATATTTTTAGCATAACTCCGTTAGTAGATTAGGTTGAGAAACTTACGCTCTTTAGTGTTCTCGTAAGCTCATCCAATCTACGATATTTTGCTGTAGTAATTAAGAGGAACAGAATAACAATGTCTATGCTTTTTGGCGCACCTTGGCTTTTAGGACACAAATCAATGTTGGAGGTAAACAAGCCGAAAAAAGTTTCTTTATACGGTTCAGACTACGTGCTGTGGAAAGATGCAACAGGTAAAGTTAACGCTTTACCTAATGCTTGTCCTCATATGGGGGCAATGTTATCTGAAGGATGGTGTCAGCAACGTGAAGACAAAACTAGCGTTGTAGTTTGCCCATTTCATGCATTGGAATTTGACAGTGAAGGTTGCACTATTTTGCCGCGTTCAAAGAAGAAAACATTACCGCAATTGCAGCCGTTAGAATTAATTATTCAAGATGATTTTATTTGGTCTTATGGCGGACAGGAACCAAAAGTACCAATTCCCACAATTTTGAATGAAATTGCGGCAAAGTATGACTTTATTGGACATACAGCAGACACCAGCGTGGAGACAGACTTGCTTACCATGCTGCTAAATATGCACGACTATAACCATCAAAATGGGACTCATCGCCCTTTATTTAGAATTGAAGAAGTGCAGTTTGAGAAGTTTATCGACAACGGGCATCAGTCTCATGCTTTTTATGATATGCCTACAGCATCTACAAGCTTAGGTGAAAAAATCAAAAATCCTGACTTGTTGCTACTACCAAAAGTCCTCAAAGCGCACTTAGAAAATCACTTTCCGTCTTTAATAATTGCACATTTTGAAAACTGGGCGGGCAAAGTTGCCCAATGTCATTTGTTTATCCCAGAGTCGGAGATGCGGACACGCACTTATGTATTGATGTTTGGGCAAGCCAAACATCCAGCATTTAAAGCGTTGGGTCAGAAGTTTCTCAACTTTGCCAAAGTTGTGGTCGAACAAGATGCAGATATTTTAGGAAAAATTTACCCAAATACTCCTCAAAAAATTAAGCTAAATAACGAAGTCGGGATGGATTGGGTGAGACGCAATTTTGCTAGTTTTCCGGAAACTATAGAACCAAATCTTTCTAAGTAAGTCATTACCCGCCTGGGGTTATATAGCGGTTATCAATTGCGTGTAGTACAGACCATTCGTAGGGGCACAGCACAGAATAGCCCCTACCACTTACTCCAGGCTAATAGCTAAAGTCTTCCCGCATAAGACTGAAAAAAGGCTTCAGTTCATTTCAATTTATCTCAAAGAGGTAGCGACGTTCTACAATAAATATTTTCCCCGTTTGCCAAAATTAGGGTGAGTGAGTGATGTTGTGGTTGCAAAAAACTGAAAGGCTGAAAATGAGTAGGGGCAATAATTTCAGCTTAGTCTTGCCAGTGGCAGGAGCCTTCTTTGTCCTTTGTCTAGTATTGACGCTGCATCGATATTACAGTTTTTACGCCTCATTCGATCAAGGCATTTTTAACCAAGTTTTTTGGAACAACCTCCACGGACGATTCTTTCAAAGTTCCTTGTCTTCAAGCCTTTCAACCAACGTCGTTCACTCTGGAGAAGTCCCAACAGTTTATTATCATCGGCTCGGTCAACACTTCACCCCGGCGTTGTTGCTTTGGCTACCAATATATGCGCTGTTTCCTTCGCCAGCAACTTTGACGGTTTTACAAGTCACGCTGATTACTGCGGCTGGTTTGGTGTTGTATGCATTGGCGCGACAGTACCTAGAACCACCATTGGCAGCAATGATTACCGCTAGCTATTACGCTGCAAATGCTGTCATCGGTCCAACTTTATGCAACTTTCATGACATTTGTCAGACTCCTCTGTTTATCTTTGGCTTGCTGCTAGCAATGGAAAAACGCCGATGGTGGCTGTTTTGGGTGCTAGCAGTTTTAATTTTGGCAGTGCGGGAAGATAGTGGAGTGGAATTGTTTGGCGTTGGGGTTTACATGGTTTTGAGTAAACGCTTTCCCCGCGCTGGACTGGCTGTTTGCACTCTCAGTTTTGGTTATATGCTGGGTCTGACTAATCTGATCATGCCGCTATTTTCTCAAGATATTTCCCAGCGGTTTATGATGGAGCGGTTTGGGCAATATGCGGATGGGGACGAAGCTTCAACAGTGCAAATTATTTGGGGAATCGTTAGCAACCCAAGTCGTTTGTTGATAGAAATAGTCACACCAGTAGATCGGACAATTAAGTATTTACTTGGTCAATGGTTGCCTTTGGCGTTTGTGCCTGCTGTTGCTCCCGCATCTTGGATGATAGCTGGTTTTCCCCTGCTAAAATTATTTTTGGGTAAAGGAGATTCGGTGCTGGCGATTACAATTCGCTATGCAATGACTGTAGTTCCTGGACTATTTTATGGGGCAATTATTTGGTGGTCACAGCATCCGAAAGCCTTTAAACCTTCATTTCGCCGCTTTTGGGTAGGTTGCATTTGTGTTTCTCTGTTTTTTAGCTTTACATCCAACCCAAATAGGACTTTTTATTTTTTGATTCCTGATTCGGTGAAGCCTTGGGTATATATATCGCTGCCGCAACAATGGCATCATGTAGGACAATTTCGTTCTTTATTAGCGCAAATTCCTAGAAATGCTAGCGTGTCTGCTACTACCTATCTTGTACCGCATCTTTCTAGCCGTAGGGAAATTCTCCGCTTACCAGCCCTAGAGTTGAGAAATGATGCGCGGGAGGTGATAAAGGTAGATTATGCGATCGCAGACCTCTGGCAATTACAGCAATATGCACCAGCCTTTAAAGGCGATCGCAATGCTTTGGAAGAATTGGTGAAACTAATTGACGGTCTGACCACGAATCGCGAATATGGAATTGTTGGCTTTCAAGATGGCGTAATATTACTCAAAAAGTCTGCCACCTCTAATTCACAGGCGACAGCCGCTTGGCTTGCTTTTCGCCAACAGGTAGGCGGTTGACGAGGGGGGAGTGTCCGAGTAGGGGATAATTCTTCGAGTCGCCAGTCCCCAGTAGGGGCGCACTTTCCCCCGCCCTTACGGTAGGTGAAAGTGTCTCCATCTTTGATAACCTTTATCAAGAAACAATAAAAAATGAAAAAATTTGGGTAAATATACTAGCAGCAATTGCCGTATTTATATTTTTAGATAAATGTAGATTTTTAGCTATTTGTAAAGTATTGGGGAGTTGAGTAGATGAAGATATTGGTACTAAGTTGGGAGTTTCCGCCGCGCATCGTGGGAGGAATTGCGCGTCATGTGGCGGAGTTGTACCCAGAACTAGTAAAGTTAGGGCATGAAGTCCACCTGATTACGGCGGAGTTTGGTCATGCTCCCATGTATGAGCAAGTTGAGGGAGTGCATGTGCATCGCGTGCCGGTGGCTGGTGGTAACGACTTTTTCCACTGGGTAGTAAACTTAAATGACAGCATGGGGCATCACGGCGGTAAGTTGATGCTAGAGGAAGGTTCCTTTGATATCATTCATGCTCATGATTGGTTAGTCGGGGATGCAGCGATCGCTCTCAAGAATAGCTTTAAAGTTCCGTTAATTGTCACAATCCACGCGACCGAATTCGGGCGTTACAACGGTATTCATACTGATACGCAACATTATATTAGTGGCAAAGAAAACCTACTTGCTTTCAACGCTTGGCGGATTATCGTTTGTACCGACTATATGCGGCGAGAAGTAGAACGAGCGCTACACAGTCCTTGGGATAAAATCGATGTTATCTATAACGGTATTCGCCCAGAAAAGAAACAACACCATCAAGATTTTCATGCTCACGATTTTCGCCGTCAATTTGCTGACGATGATGAAAAAATCGTTTACTACGTCGGTCGCATGACCTATGAAAAAAACGTTTCCGGATTGCTAAATGCAGCACCGAAGATACTTTCAGAAATGGGTGGTTATGTCAAGTTTGTGATTATTGGTGGTGGGAATACCGACCATCTTAAACGTCAAGCCTGGGATTTGGGAATTGCCCACAAGTGCTATTTTACAGGCTTTATGTCCGATGAATACTTAGATAAATTTCAAACCATCGCTGACTGTGCCGTTTTCCCCAGTCTTTACGAACCCTTTGGTATTGTTGCCTTAGAAAGCTTTGCCTCTCGCGTTCCGGTAGTCGTTTCTGATACAGGTGGATTTCCTGAAGTAGTGCAACACACGAAAACAGGTATTGTTACCTGGGTTAACAATTCAGATTCTCTAGCTTGGGGAATATTAGAAGTGTTGAAAAATCCAGGTTATCGACAATGGTTAGTTGATAATGCTTATGAGGATTTAGAAAGACGCTTTAGCTGGTCTAAAATAGGCAAGCAAACAGAAGATGTATATCAGCGGACAGTCAAAGAGCGATCGCAAATTGTTTGGTTATAAAACGCAGAGGGACACAGAGGATAGCGCAGAGGTACGCACATATATTCCTCTGCGTTTCAAGTTGCAATAGCAGTTTGTTTGCGTAAACTTTGCACTGTAGAAATAAAGTGTTCTGCTACTGTGTCAATTTCCTCTTGCGTATTAAATCTGCCAATTCCAAACCGCACCGATGCATAAGCTAATTGTTCCGAATGTCCCAGCGCTGTGAGAACATGAGAAGGTGCAGTCGTGGCTGAAGAACAAGCAGATCCAGAAGAAACAGCCATTACAGGTTGCAATCCTAACAGCAGTGCAGATCCATCTACTTTTTCAACACTGATATTTAAATTTCCCGCCAATCGTAGGGTAGGATGTCCATTGAGATGAATTCGTGGCAGTTGCGAAAGTTGTTCCCACAATCTTTCTCTTAATTGTGTCAGGCGATCGCTTTCTGTCTCCTGTTCTACCAAAGCAATTTCTACAGCTTTGCCAAATCCAACAATTTGCGGTGTATATAATGTACCAGAACGCATTCCCCGTTCATGTCCCCCACCATGTTGTTGCGCTGCAATTTGTACTCTGGGGTTGCGACGACGCACATATAGCGCACCGATACCCTTAGGACCGTATACTTTGTGTGCTGTTAGCGACATCAAGTCAATTTTCATCGCTTGCACATCAAGGGGAATTTTGGCGATCGCTTGTGCAGCATCGGTGTGAAAAATAATTTCCTGACTGCGACATAATTCACCAATTTCTGCTAACGGTTGCAAAACGCCAATTTCATTATTAGCAGCCATCACCGAAACTAAAATTGTATCCGGACGTAAAGCTTTTTCTAACTCTTTTAAATTAATTATCCCGTCTTTTTCAACTGGGAGAATTGTAATTTCAAACCCAAGAGTTTTCAGATAATTGCAAGGGTCAATAACTGCGCTATGTTCGGTTGCGACAGTAATAATATGTTGCCCTTTTTGATAATAACCTTCAGCAACACCTTTGATAGCTAAATTATTCGCTTCTGTCGCACCACTGGTGAAGACAATTTCTTCGGGAGTAGCATTAATTGCCTCTGCCAAAATTGACCGCGTTTGTTTAACAGCCGCTTCTGCTTCCCAACCGTAAACGTGACTAATACTGGACGCATTTCCAAAGTGTTGAGTGAAGTAAGGTAGCATTGCTGCTAGTACCCTTTCATCTACGGGAGTGGTAGCGTGACAATCGAGATATATAGGACGAACAGACATAATTATTAAATCAAACTTTGACCAAGATTTTTTAATATACTCAGAACTTTGTACAATTCATTTTCGCGTTTCAACAGCGTAAACTGTTCAGACAAAGCATACTTTGGTGTATCTTGCTTAGTTAGTTTCAGGAAAATAAAATCACTGCCATTCATTACTAGCCCAAAAGCAGGTCTTTCTGGGTTAGGATTAGCCAACATATAAGCTAGAACTTGGGGTATACCCATTATTAGAGAAAATCCAGCCCTTTTAGATTCGATAGTTAATAACCACAATTGTTGTTTTAGAACCAGCACATCAATCCGACCTCGGATAATTTCTCCCTCATCTTCCAAAGCAATTTGTATAGATTCTTCGGTTTCAATATCAAAAGGAAGGCGATAAAATCCTGCTAAATCTAACAAGGGAGCTAGCACAACCAGTTTTACCAATTCTTCTAAAATAGGGCGGCGATCAACTAAGCTAAAAAAGTTAGTTTTAACTCGATCTAAAGCCTGCTTTTCTGACTCAGGAATTTCTGGTAAATTATCAAACCACTCAGTAAAAAAATCGTCGCTTTCAGCTTGCTGTAGACCAAATTTTTCTTTTAAGTCAATGATGTTAAGGGTTTGGGCTTGGATGACTTGAACCATAGTTGATATACGAGCTTTATTATCATTGTATAGTGTATATTACCAGTTCTTTAGCACCCCAATTTAAACGACGCTAAAATAGGCACAGAACAATTTTAAGGTTTGCATGACTCTCACCATCCACGACTTAGAAAGACTGCAAGAAAAGCTCAAAGAAGACCATTGCGACTATCAACTGGAACTACAATCGGGAAACATTGTCGTTATGGGTCCATCTGATATTGAATCGAGTGAAATTGGGGCTGAGTTTATCTACTTACTCAAAACCTGGGTTAACCCCCGCAAACTGGGACGTGTGTTTGATTCCAGTGGTGGGTTTATTATGCCTAACACTGAATTACGCGCACCTGATGTTTCCTTTGTGTCAGCCCAAAGATTGAAACGCACAATCCGCGACTTTGCCCAACTAGTTCCAGATTTAGTAGTAGAAATTAAATCGAAAACAGACCGCATCCGTCCTTTGGAAGAGAAAATCAAACTATTTTTGCAATTAGGTGCGCGAGTTGGGATATTAATTAATCCAGATGAATTGACTGTAACAATTTATCGCTTAAATAGTGAGGGTGAAGTGTTGATGGGTGAAGATAAGCTAACAATTCCAGAGTTATTTCCAGGCTGGGAAATTTCGATTTCCCAAATATGGCCCCCAGTATTTGAATAAAAAAATTATCTCATATGGTTGAGGGCGATCGCTTGCATTCATCCGCCATAATTACAATGAGTGTAGTTACGACTTCAGTCGTCAAATACTTTACAAATGACCAATAACATGCAGCGCGACTTCACCAACCGCGAAGAGTTGGTAGCTTACCTTCGCGAACAATTCCCAGACGCAGCACAACGAGATAATCATATCAGCGAAATTGTGGGCGGACGCAAAGCCGCCGAGAAAGCGCTGCAAAAAGTAGATTCTGCACGCTACGCAAAAACACGTAACTTTTTCACAGGTGCGGTAACGCGACTTTCGCCTTATATTCGTTATGGTGTTCTCAGTCTGCGAGAAATTCGAGATTATGTCGTTGAGCGCGTGCAAAACCCAGACGAAACAACTAAACTAATTAACGAGCTAGGCTGGCGCGACTACTGGCAGCGTTTATACGCCAAACTAGGCGATAATATCTGGCAAGACCAAGAAGAATATAAAACAGGCTATACCCCCTCAGATTACTCACCTGAAGTATCAGACGACATCAGACTAGGCACTACAGGCAGAGTTTGCATCGACAGCTTCAGCCGTGACTTACGAGAAACAGGCTACTTGCACAACCATGCACGCATGTGGATGGCAGCTTATATTGTCCACTGGCGGCGTATTCGTTGGCAAACCGGCGCAAAGTGGTTTTTAGAGCATTTGTTAGATGGCGATCCTGCTAGCAATAATATGTCATGGCAATGGGTAGCCAGCACCTTTAGTCATAAAGCTTATTTTTTCAACCGCGAAAATTTAGAACGTTACACCGAAAGCGTTTATTGCAAACAGTGTCCTCTTTACGGTCATTGTGACTTTGAAGGTAGTTATGAAGAAATAGAACAGAAGCTTTTTCCCAAAGCCGAATTTAACAAACAACCTAACAGCCAAAGTTGGCAAAAAGGCAAAAAACGCCGTTAAATTTCATCTTCGTGTTCTCCCCTCGTTCCCCTCGTGCCCCTCGTTCCCCTCGTTCCTTTGCTCTGCAAAGGAATGCCTTAATAGAGGCTCTGCCTCTTCTACTATTTTATAATCGAGGCGGAGCCTCAATGAATGCATTCCCAGTCTCTGACTGGGAACGAGAAAACGAGAAATATCTCAAATATAAAATCCTATGAGTAAACCAATTATTTGGGTACATGGAGACTGCCTCAGTCCCCAAAACCCCGCACTACAAGAATTTCCCGACGCACCCGCAATTTGGGTTTGGGATGATGCTTTAATTAAAGAATGGCAATTAAGCCTCAAACGCCTCACCTTTATCTACGAATGCTTATTAGAATTACCCGTTGTCATTCGTCGTGGTGATGTGGTGCAAGAAGTTTTAGCTTTTGCGAAAGAGAATAATACTAACTTAGTTGTCACAGCAGAAAGTGTTAGTCCGCGTTTTGATATAATATGTAATGAAATTGAAAAAACTTTGGACTTGGAAATTTTTGAAGTAGAACCGTTTTTTGAATACGACGGCTATATCGATTTGAAGCGTTTTTCTCGCTATTGGAAAGTAGCTGAAAAATATGTTTTTGATTAAATGAAAATATATTTATAACCTGATATATTGGGTAGATAGGCATTTGTGTAACCTATGCCCCAAGAAAAGCCCTTAGTCTTAACTGAAGAATATGAGGTATTGCAGCTTTACCCACGTCCGCCAATTTTAACTAGCTTAGATGTTAATTGGCATGGGGTATCTTTTGGCTATATGTGTCAACCTGCTTATGAAGTGCCGGAAGTTTCTACCCCTCGTTGGCATTCTATCGCGATTTTTACACATGGAAGCCGCATAATTCATGCACAAAGAAAACTAGATGGACGCTTTCACCGTGACGCTGTAGCTGGAGGTGATATAGTTATTACTCCAGTCAACGTCAGTCAAGGTGCTGCTTGGGAAAATGAAGGCGATTTTATCATTCTCGGTATAGAACCTGATGTTTTCGCTCGTGCTATTAACGAAGCCGCAGATACAAAAGATGTGGAATTATTACCTCATTTTGCCACACCCGATCCTCTAATTTACCAAATTGGATTAGCGCTTAAAGGTGTGTTAGAAAATAATCCTACAAATAGTCGTCTTTATGCAGAGACGATGATAAATGCTTTGTCAGTTCACTTAATGCAACATTATTCAACACGCAAACCGATTTTACAGCAATATAAAGACGGTTTGCCAAAGTATAAATTTAGGAAAGTAATTGACTATATAAACGCCAATTTAGACCATGATTTAAGTTTAACAGAGTTGGCGGGTTTAGTACAGATGAGTCCGCATTACTTTTCTCACTTATTCAAACAATCAATGGGAATCTCCGCGCATCAATACGTGATTCGCTGTCGGGTAGAACGTGCAAAAAATTTACTTTTGCAAGGTAATGCGAGTATTGCAGAAGTTGCTTACAAAGTCGGTTTCGCTAACCAAAGTCATCTTAATAGACATTTTAAAAGGTTGCTGGGAGTAACACCGAAACAAATATTAAGTTAATAATTTGTAGCCTTGGGGGTTGAAATTCCATGATTATTGCAGAACGCTACTACTCACCGGAAGAATACCTAGAAATAGAGGTAAAATCCGAAGAACGGCACGAATATATTGATGGTCAAATTATCCCGAAGACAGGTGGAACACCGAATCATAACCAAATTGCTGGTAATTTCTCTGCCGCGCTCAATTTTGCTCTGAAACGTCAACCTTACCGCGTTTTTGTTACAGACCAAAGATTATGGATTCCTCAAAAGCGAATTAATACTTATCCTGATGTGATGGTTATTGCAGGTGAATTGCAATTTCAAGAATGAAAAAAAGACACTTTGACAAATCCGATAATGATTGCTGAGGTACTTTCAAAATCTACCAAAAGCTATGACCGAGATGAAAAATTTGCAGCTTATCGAACAATTGGCAGCTTTCAAGAATATCTGCTTATTGACCAGTATACAATGCACGTTGAACAATATAGCAAAACAGATAATAATCGCTGGATATTTACTGAATACGAAGATGCTGATGTAACTATATCTTTAGCCTCTATTACCTTTGAAATTTGCCTGGCAGATATTTACGATAAAGTTGACTTTGATGCTCAAGATTGAAAAAATCTTGCGAAAACATAAGTGTCTAGCTACGATCATCATCAGAGCTTATCAGGTAAGCTTTTGGTGTCACTCCAGTTTGCTGTTTGAAATGTTTGGTGAAGTGGCTTTGGTTGGCAAAACCGCAGGCAAGGGCAACGTCAACCAGCGACAGTTCCTGTCTTTGAAGCAACTGTTTTGCACGTTCTACTCGCTGCTGTAAAAGGTATTGATAAGGTGTTATCCCAACTGACTGCTTGAAGAGACGACAAAAATAATAGCGGCTCATGTGTAACATATTAGCGAGGTCTTCGAGTTGAATTGCGTCGCACAGATGAGCATCAATGTAGGAGAGTGCATAACTCAGTTTTTGAGAAGATAGTTTGCTGTTGCGCTTTTGCAGAGGTTGCTTATATGTGGTGTATCGCTTTAAAAGATGGACTGAAAGAGCGCTCAATAAAGACTCGGTATAGAAGCGATCGCACTGGGCAAACTCAATCTCTGTCTTCAACGTCGTACCAATCGACTGAATCAGCGGATCGGACTGGATGAGGAGTGGTTTAAGAGCGCTTTGATGCTGCCGCAAAAAACCATAAACGCTCTTGGTAACAAACTCAGGATTCAAATAGAGAATGATGAATTCAGAACCCTCGTCTACGATCGCCGAATGCATGACTTTAGCCGGCGTAATCGCAATACCACCTACAGGCAGCTTCTGAAGCTGACGATAGCCGTTAGACGGCATGTTGAGCCAAATTGTCCCGCTGAGGGAAATCAATAACGCATGATTTGAATGGTCGTGTTCGGGAATCGTTAAAGCAGGAGCATTGCGGCAGTAATGAAAGTTTCCCAAATCTTTCCATACCTGCTTTTGCCTAAACCGGTGTGGTGGGTTAGAAGGAAATCTTTGGATTTCTTTGGGTGATTTTTGTAGCGACATTGTTTTTACGTCATCAACTGAAAAAATGCCCAAACTGATTTTTGCATACAAGTTAACAGATTTAACGACTATCTAGAATCGCAATATTAGACCAAACCTCCGCAAGAATAGATAAGACAAGCGCGATCGCTTTCGTTGTAACCTCATCACTGAAGGTGCGATCGCTCGAATTCATACTTCAATTATGCAACGCCAGAGTTTTAAGCTTCATCTTTCACGCAAGGAAAAACTATGACTGCAAAACCTACTGTATTAGTTGTTGGTTCTACCGGGATGCTCGGTGCTAAAATTGTCTTTGCCCTGCTCGACAAAAAAACTACCAACGTCAAAGCAATGGTGCGCCCTAACAGCGACAGCGACACAGAGAATCGCGAAAAAATTGAACAGATGAAAGCGAAGGGTGCAACAATCGTAGAAGGCGACTTGATGAAACCGGAAACACTCCTTCAAGTTTGTGAAGGTGTAGACGTGGTTGTTTCTGCCGTGGGCAACAATCAAGTAACTGTACCAGGGCAGAAAAATTTAATTGATGCAGCTAAACAGCAAAATGTCAAGCGGTTTATTCCTTCTGACTACTCAGTAGACTATCGCAAGCTGGACTATGGCGACAACGACAACCTTGATATGCGAAAGGAAGTCTTTGAGTATCTTCAGCAAAGCGGTTTGGAGTATACCTTAATTCTCAATGGGGCTTTTATGGATAATGTTGGCACTCCCTACATGCCCCAGTTCGATTTTGATAATAATACGTTTCAATACTGGGGCGACGGTGAAACGCCTTTAGATTTCACCACAACCGACGATACGGCTAAATATGTGGCAGAAGCGGTTACTGACCCAGATTTGGCAAATACAGCTTTAGAAGTCGCAGGTGATGTGCTGACGGCAAAACAGCTTAAAGCCGCTTACGAAGAAGCTACGGGCAACAAACTAAAGGAAAAGCCATTAGGCAGCGTGGCAGAGCTGAAAGCCTGGATTGCAGCCAAAAAACCGTCAGCTAATTCACCTGTAGATTATGTTCCTCAGCAGTACGAGTATACGATGGTATCTGGTAAAGGCAAACTCGACAACATTCAAAGCGATCGCTATCCTCATATCAAACCTCTAACAGTGCGGGAGTATCTCCAACAAACGTAGGCAGATAAATTCATCCGCTGGAAAGTAGCTAAATGTGTAAAGTATGCGATCGCCATTTAGCTTCTCACCAAAGATAGCAAGAATGTACAAAAAATCGGACAAATCTACAAGACGTGAGTCAGTGCGATCGCCATACTAATAAATAAAAGTATTAGTTGCGTCGCATATGAATTGGAATTTACCCGGTGCCCCTTGGTTAATTGCTCACAAATCCATGTTGAAAGTAAATAAACCTAAATTATTTACTATTTCTGGTCAAGATTATGTACTTTGGAAAAACGATAAAGGTGAAATTTCCGCTTTAGAAAATATCTGCCCTCACATGGGTGCAAAGCTTTCTGACGGTTGGATTTGTCCAGATAATACAATAGCTTGTCCTTTTCATGCATTAGAATTTGACTCGGAAGGTAGAGCTATTTTACCAAATGAAAAAACTTCCAAACCTCTTGCTAAACAACTTAAGTTATTTTTCCAAGGTGATTTTATTTGGACTTACGCAAATCAAGAACCAAAGCTGACCATTCCAGATATTTTGTCAAAGCTATCAACTCAGTTTCGATTTATTGGTGTAGCGGGAGATGTAACTATAAAAGCACCTTTTCTTGATGCATTAGAAATTAATCATGATGTAAATCACGCTAAAGGTACTCATCGAGAACTTTTTAGAATTAAAGAAACAAAAGTTGATGATTTTCAAGATGATGGTTATTTTTCTGTTTCTACCATCAAACACTTTAGAGAAAAAAATACTTTTCAAGAATACCTAGAAAATTTAGCTTTACTATTTACACCCAATAAGGTGGAATTACTCCTGGAAAATTACTTTCCATCTCTGGTAGTTGTTTATAGTGATTCACCCTTGGGTAAACTTGTGCAAGTGTTCACCATATATCCACAAAACCAAAATACAACGCGCATATTTATCCCCCTATTTACTGAAAAATCTTTTGGTATTTTTAACTCAATTCTTGAACCACCAACTATTAAGGCTACTGAGGAAATAATTCGCCAAGATGCAGCGATGCTAGAAAATCTTTATCCGAGATTTGAACCTAAGATTAGACTTTCTCATGAAGAACCTTTAAATTGGGTACGTCAGCTTTATCACTCTTGGTAAGCTTTGAAGCGCTAAAGCGCAAACTTGCGAATTTTTTATATTACTCAGATTCCCGACTTTTTCAAAAAGTCGGGAATCTTGTTTTCACGCTATTATTTAGGACTGATATACAATAAAAAACAATTCCAAATGCCTGTCGTCAGGTGCTATTTGTTTATGATGTCATCCAACCTACGACAATATTTACCCAGTGGTGAGGAACTTTGCTGTTCCGACGATACACCTGTGGATAACGAAGACCAGAATTTTATCCCCAACTTTCTGCTGTTTTTACTAGAAGCGATTTGGAAAACTCGTCAAGATTGGTTTTTCGCTGTCGATATGGGAGTATACCACACTACTGGAGTCAATCCCAGAGTCCCGATTGTTCCCGATGGTTTTTTGAGTTTGGGTGTGGAAAGACGCAAACAAGGAAAATCTCGCAGAAGCTATGTTGTGTGGGAAGAAAATGATATACCACCGACGCTTGTTTTAGAGGTGGTTTCCTGGACACCAGGAGAGGAGTACGACACCAAAGCCGCAATTTATGCAAATTTGGGAGTATTATACTACATTATTTATAATCCTGAATATTGGCAACGCGATCGCCATCAACCATTTGAAGTTTATAAGCTGATTGATGGTTCTTACGAATTGCAAAAAAGAGAACCATTTTGGATGCCAGAGATAAATTTAGGAATTGGGCGATCGCCTGACCCTTCTGGAATCATCCAACGCGAAGTTTTATCTTGGTATGATGAGCAAGGAAATCGCTACCCAACGCCAGAAGAACAAGCTCAACAAGCTCAACAACAAGCTCAACAAGCTCAACAACAGGCTCAACAAGCTCAACAAGCGAGACTTGATGCGATTCCTCGTTTACTGCAAATGGGGTTAGCTGTTGAGCAAATAGCGGAGGTGTTAGGACTATCAATCGATATCGTCCGTGCAGAAGTTCAAGAATGAGGATATCATTTCCCTCGTTACTGGGCTGCTGCCTCCAACTTTAAAGGCAAAGCCTTACAGCAATTTTCATGTATTTAGACCACACCCTTGTTTCTTCATTTCTTCCTTTGCGGCTTTGCGCCTTTGCGTGAGATAAAAATAATGTGGTTCATTTACCTGAAAATCGCTGTAATGATAGCATTCCCATGCTCTGCATGGGAACGAGGATTAATCTTGATCCAAGCGCAGCACTGCCATAAAAGCTTCCTGCGGTACATCCACTGTACCCAAAGATTTCATCCGCTTTTTACCCTTTGCTTGCTTCTGCAAGAGTTTCTTCTTTCGGCTGATGTCACCACCGTAACACTTAGCTAACACATCTTTCCGCAAAGCGGGAATATGTTCGCTTGCGATAACCTTACTACCGATACTCGCTTGAATTGGCACTTTAAATTGGTGTCGGGGAATCAATTCTTTCAGTTTCTCAGCCATCGATCGCCCAACACCGTAAGCTTTATCACGGTGGACAATCATTGCCAAAGAATCCACCGGATCGCCGTTAATCATGATATCCAGCTTCACCAAGGGATTTTCGCGATAACCGATTATGTGATATTCCATACTGGCGTAACCGCGCGATCGCGATTTCATCTGGTCAAAGAAGTCGGTGACAACTTCCGCCAAAGGTAGCTCGTAAGTCAGTGTAGTTCGCCCTTTGGTAAGATACTTCATATCTTTAAAGACACCGCGCCGATTTTGCGACAACTCCATCAAAGTACCTACATACGTTTCCGGCGTAATCATTTCTACCTGAACGTAAGGTTCTTCTATCTTTTCTCGGTCATTCGGCGCAGGTAAACGGCTGGGGTTATCGATGTACAGTATTTCACCTTTATTGGTTGTCACCCGGTAAACTACTGACGGGGCTGTAATAATTAAATCTAGATTATATTCACGTTCCAGACGTTCTTGGACAATTTCCATGTGCAGCAACCCCAAGAACCCACAACGGAAACCAAATCCCATCGCGCTAGAGGTTTCTGGTTCGTAGTGCAGCGCTGCATCGTTGAGTCGTAGCTTTTCTAAAGCTTCCCGCAAGTCTTCAAATTGGTCAGCATCGATGGGGAACATTCCACAAAAGACCATCGGTTTAGCTTCGGTGTAACCAGGCAAAGGTTCCGCAGCTTTCTTCGCACTGAGGGTAATTGTATCACCTACCCGTGCATCAGCTACAGCTCTAATCGATGCTGCTAAATAGCCTACTTCCCCAGCGTGGAGTTCTTCTACCTGCTTCTGAGTGGGAGAAAGTACACCTAACTCATCAATGTCGTATTCTTTCCCCGACACCATCAGATAAATGCGATCGCCTTTTTTCAGTCTGCCATCCATCACCCGAAAATAAACAATCACTCCCCGGTAGCTGTCGTAGTAACTATCGAAAATCAACGCTCTTAAAGGTTGATCTACCGTATTCTGTGGGGGTGGTACACGCTCCACAATTGACTCTAAAATTTCATCGATGCCAATTCCTTCTTTAGCAGAAGCCATAATCGCATTACTGCAATCTAGACCGATAATTTCCTCAATTTCGCTAACTACCCGCTCTGGTTCTGCTCCAGGCAAGTCTATTTTATTCAAAACCGGGATAATTTCTAGATTATGCTCCAGTGCTAAATATACATTCGCCAAAGTTTGCGCTTCTACACCTTGGGAAGCATCAACTACCAAAAGTGCGCCTTCACAAGCAACCAAACTCCGCGATACTTCATACGAAAAATCCACATGCCCAGGAGTATCAATTAAATTTAGTACATACTCCTGACCGTCTTTTGCTTTATAATTCATCCGGGCAGCTTGCAGCTTAATTGTAATGCCGCGCTCCCGTTCTAGATCCATGTTGTCGAGAAACTGTTCCTTCATTTGCCGCTGTTCCACCGTACCAGTGGTTTGCAGTAAGCGGTCAGCAAGGGTTGATTTCCCGTGGTCGATATGAGCAATAATACAAATATTGCGAATGCGAGCTGCGGGAACGTCAGTCATATACTTTTTTGATTAAGCGGCAAGCGAGGTGAGATGAGCAATTTACTTCATGTATTGTAATGCAATCTATCGCGCTTACGCTGCTGTGGGAGGGGAGGAGTGCTCGCTTTGTAGGGGAAGTAGGGGAAGTGGCAGAGGGAAACACAAAAAGACTCCTGAGTGTTGACCATTGACCATTGACTATTGACTTTCCACTGAAATATGAAGGTCTATATCTATAGCATCTGGTATTGAACAACTAGAAGCGTACAATAAACATGAAGAACTGCAAAAAGCACATATTATGGGCGATCGCTACCAGTGATTGCCCGGAAATTGCTGATTGACTCACAAAATTTCTAAAGCTATTGTTTTGTCATAACTCTCTGAAATTTATGATTTTATACTTGAAACTGCGATCTGCCGCAGTTATTTGGGGGTAATGGAACTACAGCCTTGAAGATTTGTCCGTCAACTAGCCCTTACGGTGTATCAAGCAGCTTTACAAAGCATTTGACAAGATGAATTCAGAGTATATAAACCTATGAATATGAAAGAGAAAGCAACCGATGCGGAAAATAGACTAGCCGATAAGGTAGAAATTGCTATCCACCTGGACTCAGAGTTAGTAGAGCAAATTCAGCATTTGACCAACGATCCGAGTAAAGTGATTGAGGTGGCAATTCGTCAGTGGTTGCGGGGCGAGGTTCCCAGAGATGATGAACTGACGCGCACTCCTTACCGTACACCTGTTCCACCACGCGGGGAATGGAACGATTGACGCAAAAGATAAGCTATAAATGGAGGATAAAAAAATGTAAAATTTTTCCGCCTGGATTACAGAGAGAGCGAAAAATACCGAATCGAGGATTCAAAAGCTGTAATAATTTATGCCAAACTTTAAGTAGCTATAGTGATCGCTATAGCTGCTGAAATTTGTCTAACCAACTCTAATCATGAGTATTACTGCCAACTTCCAACTACCGAATATATTGTCGAATAATCTGAAATCTATTACCAGTAGCAGTGATGGCACAATACCAACTCTCTACTCAGAGTTGGTATACACACAAGATGGGGCGGGACGCTACCTGACATTTTATTGGCAGCAAAATTATCCCCCAGAGGGGGAAAGCGCTGCAAGCCAACGTCAGGGAAGAATTCCTGAGCAAATAGTTAGCGATGTAAATCGGGATGAAACCTTCGTCCCAGTGGACAAGGTTGTTTATTTAGAACGATTACAGCGAATTTTAACAAATTTGGTTCCGGAAAGGTGTCAATGCTGGTTTAGTTATCGTCAGGAATTGTTTGAGTTGGAGTTGGTAATCAGCCCAATTATGCCGTCATTGGGGACAGCCGCGACGACAGTTTTGGTAATGGGACGATTATTACAAGCTAAAGTCAACAAAAAAGCAGTACATCTGCCACCACCAGCACCTACATACTTAGAGTTAGCTTTAAGTTCACAGCAGTATCAAAAGCTGGTAAATAAAATTACTAGAAATATCCGGCGGACATTACATCTAGATATTATTTGGCAACAAACAGTTGACAGTTTGGGAAAAGCACTGCGGTTAGAGCGCTGTATTATCTGTCCCTACCAGCCCTCTAACCCAAAAGTGTCGGTAATAGCAGAGTATCACCAGCCAGATTTAAACTCAATGCTAGGTTTAGAAATAGATATAGCAACGGAAAGAGCCTTTGCTCAAGCTTTGGCAACCCTAGAACCAATTGTGGAGGATAAACCTAGGCATCCACTGTTTGGGCAAGAGAAAATTTTGGTAGTGGCGACTTGCCATCAAGACCAACCGAATAGCTTAATTGCCGTAAGCCTGCGCTCTGAGTGCTGCTTCTTGACAGAAGTAGAACTAGAATTGGCAAAAGAGGTAGCAGATCAGTTAGGAACAGCGATCGCTCACGCTACCTTATACAAAGAATTGGAAACAGCGCGTCAAAAAGCCGAAGAAGCGAACCGCCTCAAAGGCGAATTTCTCACCAATGTATCCCATGAAATTCGCACCCCCCTGAACGGGATGATCGGATTTTTGAAGCTGATTTTGGACGGTATGGCAGATGATATTGAAGAACAAAATCAATTTCTGCAAGAAGCTCATAAAACATCTCTACACTTACTCGATATCTTAAATGACATCTTAGACTTTGCCAAAATCGAAGCCGGGAAAATGGATTTTGAACTCGCATCAGTGAATTTGGATGAGTTATTCACTGATGTGGGCAATTTAATGCAGATGCAAGCCAAACAAAAAAACCTCAGCTTCGAGATGCTTCTTCCTGATACTTCCGATGAAATTATTGTCCACGGCGACTACCTGCACCTCAAGCAAGTAATCATGAATCTAGTTGGCAACGCCATCAAATTCACTCATGAAGGTGGTATAACTCTTAGCGCTGACGTAGTTCGCAAAAAAGTGGTATTTCAAGACCAACAATTTCCTGGCATGGTGAGAGTGCGTGTGGCAGACACGGGTATAGGCGTTTCCTTAGATAAACAAGACAAACTGTTTCAATTATTCTCTCAAGTGGATGGCTCCCGTACTCGCCAATACGGTGGTACAGGTTTAGGATTGGCAATATCCCAGAAGCTGGTAGAAGCAATGGGCGGTGAAGTGAATTTTTACAGTTTGGGCGAAGGGCTTGGTTCAACTGTCACATTCACAGTACCCCTGTATCAACAACCAGTTATGGTTTCATCTACTGAAAGCGACATGCAAGATTAGTCAATAGTCAAGGGTCAATAGTCAATAGTCAATAGTTAATAACTCTGAACTTTAAACTCAGGACTTTGGACTTTGGACTTTGGACTTTGGACTTTAGACTTTGGACTTTGGACTTTGGACTTTGGACTTTGGACTTTAGACTTTGCCAAGCGGATTAAACTGAGAAAAGTGAAGTCAAAGTGGTTATATGACACATCCAACAACAGCGCGTGAGTTATTTCAAACCGCTTACGAAAGTCGTTACACTTGGGACGAAAAGTTTCCTGGCTACAGTGCAGATGTGCATCTGGTACACGGTTCGGAAGTTTACACAGGAAAAATTCGCATTAACCACGACCTAAGTGTAAAAGTTAAGGGTGTTAGCGATGAACAGGTGGAAGAAGGTATTTACACTCAGTTGCGCGATATAGTCACTCACCGCAAACGCAGTAGTTTTGAGGAGTCTCATGGCAAGCACGAGTTTAGGCTGGGTCAAGAAGACTCAACAGGTGCTGTGGAAATCCTAGTAAAAGGCGACTCTATGGGTTCTAATTATAAAGTCCGACACCAGGAAATTTGCCAGGTTAGTCGCCTGATGGGTCGCATGGCTTTTGTAATTGATACCCACGAAAGCTTGGATACAGGCGAAGGTTACATTGCCAGTCAATATGAGGCGGTTTTCCACAACTCGAAAACTAATGAAGTTACCAGCGTCCTCAAGTTTGAAGACATCTATGAGAAAATTGGCGAATATTATGTGATGACCAAGCAGGTTGTGCAAGAGTATAAAGATGGCGATCGCACTACAACTGAGTTTAGCTATTCCAACATCATGCTGCTGGAACCATCAACGGTTTAATTAATTTATGAGTTATATAAAACATCACTGATAACTTATAACTCCAGATAAACGGCAATCTAGCTGTAATTGGATCTACGATCAATTTAAGAAAGCGGGAAAATAAAATCTTGGGGACTGGGGACTGGAAACTAGGGACGCTTGGACTGGGGAATTTCATAAGGGGCAAAGGTTAAAGGGTTTTGGGTAAAAAATAAAAGTTTTTCCCTTTCCCCCAACCCCAGTTCTCCTACCCAATACCCAGTACCCAATACCTAATCCCCAATCCAATCGTTAACTTACAAGGTCTAAACTTATGGAACTGACAACTGATAACGTAGAAACAGTCTTAGATGAATTGCGCCCTTATCTGATATCTGATGGCGGCAACGTGGAACTCGTAGAACTCGATGGTCCTGTTGTCAAGCTGCGGTTGCAAGGTGCTTGTGGTTCTTGCCCCAGCTCCACAATGACACTCAGAATGGGTATTGAGCGCCGTCTGCGCGAAATGATTCCGGAAATTGCCGAAGTCGAGCAAGTAATCTAGGGACTGGGGACTGGGGACTCTTTACTGGGG
>CAXTNZ010000024.1:0-37755 GCA_964245695.1 uncultured bacterium
TCTTATAACTCGTGAATGAATGAATGAGTGACTCTTGACTCTGGTAGGGGTGGGGTAACCCCGCCCCTACTGAGCTTTACAGACCGAGTTTTTCGCCGCGTTTGAATTGCTCGTAAGCCTTATAAAACAAGCCAGCCAGGGTGACAACAATCAAACCAATAACAATGCCTGAGAGCAGGGGTTCAACCACTGTAAATCTCCTTATTTTTCGTTTCCCGCTTTTGATTCTAGCAAATCGGGCATGAATCCCGAATAAAGAGCATTTTTGAGCGGTGAAAGAAAACGGCAAAACCTTTATTTGTGCTTGCAGACACAATCAAGAACTTTTAAGCTATGTGTATGAAATGAAAACTTTTATAGAGTTTGACAGCAAACCTTTTGGATAACCAGATTACCAAACCTGAAATTCTGATTCAGCGGATCGCTTTGTTGACTGTGGCGATTCTGCTAGCAGTCGTTTTGGGGATTTTTGCTGTTCGCACCCTTAGAGCCTCCGATCCATATGTTAAGAGTGTTCTATCGCTTACAGGAGACCCAATTCAAGGACACGCTATCTTTCAAATAAACTGTGCTGGTTGTCACGGATTAGAAGCTTCGGGGCTGGTGGGTCCCAGTTTGCAAGCTGTCTCGAAGCACAAGTCACGTTATGGTCTGATTCACCAAGTGATCAGTGGTGACACGCCGCCGATGCCAAAATTCAAGCCCAGCGCCCAAGAAATGGCGGATCTGTTGAACTATTTGGAGAATCTTTGAGATTGGGGAATGGGGAATGATGTCAGATAACAAATTATTTGTCGTGTTATCGCACTCTTAATGTCGTTAAAATTTTAAATTAATGTAATTATCATCCCACTTATGTTGCAGCAATAAAGGGTTCCTTGGGACAACGACAGGCAAAAAAGACTTATGCTGTGTGCGTACAATGAGCTAATCCTTGGTATAGTCGGACTTGGCAGGCTTCATGATAGAGCGACACTAATATGTTAACAACGACAAATAATTTGTTATTCGACAAGTACCCATGAGGGTACTTTCACAAATCAGGGAATTATATCAAGTGGACTTGATATAACTATTATTTAGTAAACTGCTGAGCATAAAATCGGGCATAACGACGCTCAATCGTTAACAATTCTTCATGAGTTCCTGATTCAACAATTTGTCCCCGTTCCAGAACTAAAATGCGATCGCACCTTCTGACTGTACTCAAACGATGAGCAATAATAAATACCGTCCGCTCTGCCATTAACCGTTCTAATGCTTGTTGTACCAAAGCTTCTGACTCTGAATCTAAAGCAGATGTAGCTTCATCTAAAATTAAGATTCTGGGGTTGAGGAGAACAGCACGAGCGATCGCTATTCTTTGTCTTTGTCCACCGGATAAATTCACTCCTCTCTCACCGACCCAAGTATCATAACCCTCAGGTAGTTGCATTATAAATTGATGCGCGTTAGCAATTTTCGCAGCTTCTTCTACAGCTTTCATCTCAAAAGAGTCTTGTCCGAAAGCGATGTTTTGGGCAATTGTCCCAGAAAACATGATAGTTTCTTGAGGAACAATGCCAATTTGTCGTCGCAGACTATTCAGCGTCACATCTCGAATATCAACGCCATCAATTAAGATTTGACCAGATACAGGATCGTAAAAGCGGGGTAGAAGATTTACGAAAGTAGTTTTACCAGCACCAGAAGCACCAACAAGAGCGATCGCTTCTCCTGGCAATGCCAACAAACTGATATCCTTTATTACAGGTTCACCTTTTTTGTACGCAAAGGAAACATGACGATATTCCACCTTACCGCTGACTGGGGGAAGCGTCATAGCATTTGGTTTTTCTTCCACCATCGGCTTAATTGCCAATAACTCAAAAACGCGGTCAACAGAAGCTTCACCCTGTTTAAACTCGTTATAGTTGTTTGTGACGTGACCTATCGGGTCAATCAATAATCCGCCTGCTGTGAGAAAACCGACAAATTTATCTACCGTCAAATTACCAGTAGCAATTTGCCACCCACCTACGAAAAGCAAAAATAAAATACTGACAGCTTCTAAAAATCCGATAATGGGAATCTGAATTGCTTTGAGGCGTTCCGCCGAGTACTTAGCTTTCATCGTGTGTTCGGCTTCTCGACTAAAGCGGGCAATTTCATATTTCTCCGCCGCAAACGCTTGGATAATCCGAATCCCGCTGAAAACCTCAGTTAGGATTGCCGACAAATCAGATACATGACTTTGACTTTTGAGCGAAAATATACGCAAACGTTCGCCAAACCAACCAATTAAAATTCCCATCAACGGTGCAACGATGACAATGGCTAGCGTCAATTGCCAATTTAGCCAAATCATGTATATGGGAATTGCCACCAACTGCAAAACGCAGGGGAGAAAGTCGTGAAAGAGTTTATGCACTACTTCCCCAACTCGGTCAACATCTTCGGTCATCCGGTAAGATAAATCGCCTGTCTTTGCAGTTTCAAAATAGCTGAGATTCAGCTTTTGCAAGTGGGTGTAGATATACTTGCGGAGATTAAAAGCTACTCGTAGAGCAGCTTTTGCCATGTATATATCTTGCACCGACTGAAAAAAACCTCTAGCCAGAAACACCGTTGCCAGCATTCCAATTTGGAGAGCGATCGCAGATAAATTTCTCCCACCAAAGACACTTGCAAATTGACGCGCAAGAGTAATTAGCACTAATGTTGCCAATACATATCCCAAGATGCCAATAAAACCCTTGACAATGTTATGCCACTGGGGTCGGATATACGGTAGAAGTTGCCAGTAATTAGAGCGCGTTTTCAAGCTGTCACGTCCACAATAATATTTTCTTTGTCTGACGCTATCAGCTTTTATGTAGTTTCTGAACACGTAGTAAGCACTTCAGTGCTTAAATTTGAAAGCACTGAAGTGCTTACTACGAATAAGTTCCCGCTGTCTGACTGACAACTGTTGCAGGTTCTGACTCGATATCATCTACCTTCTTAAATGCACCAGCAAGCCAGCTATCTGCTACATCTTTAATAAAACTGGCTAAGGGTATGGCGATTAATAAACCCAACAATCCGCCTAATTTGGCTCCTAACAATAAGGAAATTACCACCCACACGGGATTTAAACCAGTCAAATTACCCAAAATGCGAGGCGCAATAAAGTTAGAATTCACTTGGTCGATCGCTACAGCAACGCCTAAAACTTCTACACCTAGCCAAAAATTTTGCAACGCCACCAAAAGACTTACTATGCTGATACCGATCCCCGTACCAAAGGGAAACAAAGAGAAAAAGCCAATTACAATCCCAAAAAGTAAAGCTAAAGGAACTTGCAAAGCCAAAAACGCCAGAGTAATTACCAATCCTAGCACAGCACCCAAGGTAGCCTGACCGATAAAATAATTGTGAAAGTCTTCGCGCAGTAATTGCCGTACTGGTATGCCAATGCGAGACGGTATCCATTGATAAAGTCCATCCCAAAGGCGATCGCCATTGTATACCAGATAAATAGTCAGCACCACCGCCAGCAGCCCGTTGACAAGAATATTGATAGTATCTACAGCAAAACCGAGAATCTGACCTGTGAACGTTTGAAGTTGGCTAGATAATCGGTCGAGTACTTGGTTAACTAAACCACTTAAATTAATCGGTAGGTGCTGTTGATTTAAAGCCCAATCTTGAAAAGCTTGTAGTTGATCGGTTCCAGAATCAATCCAACTCGGCAAAATGTTGGCTAGTTCGTTGAGTTGTCCGATAATTCGGGGAACTAAGGTGATACCTACAGCCACTAAAATCACCACACTCAACAGCAAAACTACCACAATAGCCAGGTTGCGTTTTACTCCTTGTCGCTGTAAAAACTGGATCGGATAATCTAAAACAAAAGCCAGCAGGATTGCAGCGACAAAAACGCTAACCAGGGGTTGAAAATACTGCACAAACTGGATTAAAAGCCAACCGTTGAGAATGGCAAGGGGAAATGCCAATCCTAAACTTAACCATCGCGGCAGTTTGTTTGCTGATTGCATCATTGGTAATTGGTAATTGGTAATAGCTAATTGCTCATGGTAAGTTAATTGTTAGTTGTTCTACTAAGCGTTAAGCATTAGCAATTATTATCTGTTCATAAAATCGAGAATAATTCGCTGAGGAACTAGTCCCAAAGGTCGCACTTCGGCAGCGATTGGTGAATAACAGATTCCGGAGCGAATATCTTCAGGTGACAATAATCCCATATCCCAGCCTTCATTCAGAACAAGTTGATTTAATTCCACTTCTAGGGGTGCATAAAAGACATGACGCACCACCTTTTCATCGGCATAACAGCCAAACTCGCAAAATGTTGGTGGTAAATTATAGCCGATTTCTTCGATAATTTCTCGCTTTACTGCTACATCTGGGGTTTCGCCGGATTCGATGTGTCCACCAAACAGCGCCCATTGACCAGGATAAGGAATATTGGGGATGTTGTCCCGTAATTGCATAAGAAACTTGTTTTTTTGGTAGAGAATAGCGATCGCTACTTGCACCTGTTGATTATTCATAAATTTTTATTTAGCTGTTTTAAGTTACTATTATTACTCTTCCTCTAAATAAATTTCGCCAAACTCTTGACCTGCTAAAGGGATACTTTGGTAGCTAACTTTACCCTTAACTACCACTTGCTGTCCCACTTTCCAACCAGTTTGATTGGTTATAACCCAGATTTTGCCAGTTGAATCATTGATTTGATATGCCTGACGCTTCACAAGGGGAACTGATGAGTCCACTTTACCTTGGATGTAAACTGTGGCTTTGTCTTGTTGTGGTTTCAGTTCTCGAATGGGGGTAACATTGACACCCATGAAGTTGATGCCATTAAGCCCAGACTGCCCCAAGTAACCACAACTAGATAATGCGGCTAAAAGGAAAAATGTCAATCCCCAGAGGTAGGGAACATTAAACTTTTTTGCTTGTTGCATTACTTGCCACCTGTTGAGAAAATTTTTGCATTACTTTCTTGCCTTGTCGCCAGTTTTCGAGAGTCAGTTCCCATTAATACTATGCCCTTGGGTGTAAGAAACACAGACGCGATTCACGCAACCAATCTGAGAAGATAGTCATTAGTCAAGAGTCAATGGTCAATGGTCAATGGTCAATGGTCAATGGTCAATGGTCAAGAGTCAATGGTCATTAGTCATTAGTCATTGGGCAATGAGAATTGAGTAAAAGGTTATTAAAGAGGCTCTCTTTGTATGAGAGATTCTTTCCATGCCCCATGCCCCTTTGAGTTAAAACAAATTTTTAAGCGAATCGTTATGGAAACAAAAACTGCCAAACTTATTGATGGTAAAGCAATAGCCGCAAAAATTCTGACAGAACTTTCTGGTGTCATTACAGAATTACAACCCCAAATTGGGCGTCCGCCAGGTTTAGCAGTGCTGATGGTTGGAGATAACCCCGCTTCTGCCGCCTATGTACGCGGCAAAGAACGCGCCTGCGCCAAAGTGGGGATTGCCTCTTTTGGCAAGCATTTTCCTACCGAAACCACCCAAGCAGAACTAGAGTCGATGATTGCTGCACTCAACTCTGATGAACGGGTGGATGGCATTCTCGTACAATTACCCCTTCCAGATCATTTGGATGCTGTTACTTTGCTACATCAAATTGATCCCGACAAAGACGCCGACGGACTGCACCCGGTGAACTTGGGGCGACTGGTACGGGGAGAACCTGGTTTACGCAGTTGCACTCCATATGGAGTCATGCGGCTTTTGCAGGAATATGAAATTCCCTTGAGGGGAAAACAAGCAGTGGTGCTGGGACGCAGTATTTTGGTGGGCAAGCCAATGGCGTTGATGCTTCTAGAAGCTGATGCTACTGTCACCATAGCTCACTCGCGATCGCACGACCTCAGAACTATCACCACAAATGCTGATATCCTCATTACAGCAGTAGGTCGTCCAAATTTAATTGATGCTCAAATGGTAAAACCGGGCGCTGTTGTGGTAGATGTGGGGATAAATCGCATTACTGATGCCACTGGTAATAGTCGCTTAGTCGGCGATGTCCACTTTGACTCAATTAAGAGCGTGGCAGAATTTATCACCCCAGTTCCTGGCGGTGTAGGTCCGATGACTGTCGCTATGTTGTTGCAAAATACAGTTTCCAGTTATTCAAGGGCGGCGGTAAGTAAGTTAGAAGTTATCAGTGGTGAGTTATAAATTTAGAATTTTTAACTCCTAACTCCTAACTCCTAACTCTTTGAGCGCCAAAGACCCGTAAAATTGTGACTTATAAGACAAAAATCCAAAAATGAAAGGAATTTAAGGATGGTAGCAGCGCATAACCTTCACAAAACTCCTGAGTCAGCTAAGTTTGACCTATCAGCTTATCTGAAAGAGCGACAAAAGCTCTGTGAAACTGCTCTCGATAGCGCTCTTCCCATGAGTTATCCAGACAAGATTTACGAATCGATGCGCTATTCGCTATTAGCTGGAGGTAAGCGTCTGCGCCCCATCCTTTGCCTTGCTACCTGTGAAATGACTGGTGGCACAATCGAAATGGCAATGCCAACGGCTTGTGCTTTGGAGATGATCCACACCATGTCGTTGATTCACGACGACCTGCCAGCGATGGATAATGATGATTACCGTCGCGGCAAGCTGACAAATCACAAAGTCTATGGCGAAGATGTGGCGATTTTGGCTGGAGATGGCTTACTGGCTTACGCTTTTGAGTATGTCGCCACTAACACCAAAAATGTGCCAACAGAGCGATTATTGCAGGTAGTTGCCCGTTTGGCACGCGCGGTGGGGGCTGCTGGGTTGGTCGGCGGTCAAGTGGTGGATTTAGAATCAGAAGGTAAGCCCGATATTTCACTAGAAACGCTCAATTTCATTCATAATCACAAAACAGCCGCTTTGTTAGAAGCTTGCGTAGCTTGTGGCGGAGTTTTGACTGGGGTTTCGTCTGAAGATTTGCAACGACTGTCTGGTTATGCCCAAAATATTGGGCTGGCATTTCAGATTGTGGATGATATTCTGGATATCACTGCCACCCAGGAGCAATTGGGCAAAACTGCTGGCAAAGACCAAAAAGCGCAAAAAGTGACTTATCCCAAGCTTTGGGGGTTGGAGGAATCGCGTACCAAGGCTCAACAGCTAATTGAAGCTGCTTGTGCGGAATTAGACTCATTTGGTGAAGCTGCGAAACCGCTAATAGCGATCGCTCAATTTATCATCAGTCGCAATCACTAGGTCTACCCCAAAGGAAAATTCCAAATTCCAAATTCCAAATTCAAATTACTTAATGAGCGAATTTCTAATTTTAATGAGCGAATTAAAGCGCAGGGACGGTATATTTTGGATTTTGGAGTCACAAAAAGTGCAAACAGAAGTTGGTCCGTCTTCTGCCGTAGACGCGGACTTGCTTGCCACAAAGCATCCAACATAAAGGAGGATGCCGGCGTGATGAGCGGGTTGCATCGAAATATTTCCCTAGAAAAAAACATGAGCGAATATTTACTAATCTAACCACAATACCATGCAGGACATAGGCGACATCTTAGACAACCGGGTGCTGCTAGTTGCCCTTATAGCTTGTTTAATTGCTCAAGCATTAAAGCTCGTTATTGAGCTAGTCAAAAATCGGAAAGTGAATGTTAGTGTTCTAGTGAATACTGGTGGAATGCCCAGTGCTCATTCCGCCCTAGTTACGGCTTTAGCAGCTGGTGTGGGGCAAACTCTGGGCTGGGCATCTCCAGAGTTTGCACTGGCTGTGGTTTTTGCCATTATCGTCATGTACGATGCAGCTGGCGTTCGCCAAGCTGCTGGTAAACAAGCTCGTATCCTCAATCAAATGATTGATGAATTATTTCGTGAACATCCAGAATTTAACGAAGACCGCCTTAAGGAATTGCTAGGACATACACCGGTTCAGGTGATAGCTGGTTCAGCTTTGGGCATAACCATTTATTGGTTAGCTAGGTCTGCTTATTAAACTAAGGGACTGGGGACTGGTGACTGGTGACTGGGTATTTCATGAATGCTTAATGCTAAAAATTTTTAATTCATAATTCTTACCAAATCCCTAATCCCCAATTTCTAATCCCCAATCCCCAATTACTGGAACCGCACAGCTGAGCGTAGTAGCAACACCTTCCGACTGTCCACTAAATAGGTGGAAAAACCGCGCTCGTTCAGGTTCTGCAATGTGTTGTATGCTTCTTTTTGGTTGGTGGTGTAAACTGCCAGCAAGTAAGGGCGTTGTCCATAGGAAACAAAACCCACGTCACCTCCCACCAATTGCTGCACTTGAGTTGCCAATTCCGGACGGTTGAAATAATCCACCAACACGGCATAACCCGTTCCTAGAGATTGCGGATTGTAGGTTACTGTTTGAGAACGAGGCTGCTGCACGTCTGCTGGTCGAGTGGTGATGATGGCAGACAACCCGACAATACTGTTGACATACCTTGCCCAACGATTGGCATCATCAATCTTTTTAAACCCGCCGATGCGGGTGACTGTATCGTTGAGATATTTACAGGTGGTAGTTTTCAGTTCAGTGGGCAAAGTGCGACGCAACTGAGTTTGATTATCTTGGGTAGGACTAATTACCAATAAAAGATACTCACCAGCAGTTGGTGCTTGACAAACAGGAATGTTTTTTTGAGCGGCGACAGAATTGATGCTACCACCAATCAAACCTGCGATCGCTAACACTAAAGCACTCACTGAAGCACCTGATAAAGTCGGAAATCGAGGCATAACAGCTTGATACATAAATTATTTTTTCTCAAGAATCTATAAAAATATCTTTTGTTCCTTTTCCAGGGCAGGGAGAAAGACCTGCCCCTATGTAGGCGATCGCTATCAAGCGCTATATTGTATCAGGAAACGCTCGTCAATGATGCTAAAGCGTCAGGAATTGTCTCAGAAGGAGCCTGAAATTCGCCTGTGATGACGTACTCCAATCGCAGTTTTAACCAAGTAATAAATTGAGAATTCGTAGAAATAATTGCTGCTGCTGGTTGGGGACACTTCGCCTTTATTTGAGCCATCTCCTGTGATTCTAGAAAAGCTGGTTGCTTGACTAACCAAAAATCAATTTCTTTTTCTTGTTCGTGGTAGTGACGAGTGCGTTCCTTAAGAACTTCCGCGATTGGTTCTTCTTCTATTAGAAAGCGTTGACTTGCCAAAACGTAATAGTATGTTTGCATTTTCGTCCTTTGCTTGCTAATAAATAATGATAAGGGCATGGGGAAGCCCACTGTGCCCCTACCAACTAATTAAACTTGAATCACCCAATCAAAGAACGGAAGGGACAACCACTAACTTGCTGTTCACCAGTTGCTGGTTTTTCTCCCCAGTTCCAAAGTCGCTTTATAATCTTCCAAAACGTTGGTTTGACACTACTTGCTTGTTTTCCACCTGCTGTCAGCTTTTGCTGTGTAGCCGTTTGTTTTCCACCTGCTGTCAGCTTGTCTAAGAACAGGGTGTTGTCGAAGTAGTGTTCCAAGGAAACAATCTTTAAATCATCAGTGACGCGTGCAATGCTCATACCGATAACTTCTACCGTCTCCCCAGTTGGTGCAAAGTCTTTGTATTGACCCTTAAAATGTCCCCAATGCCGCCATTTAAATGTTACATTTGGTGGTCCAGAAAAGACTTCCAGCACCTCCCAAGGAAATCCTTGGGGAAATGTTGTGTGGAAAATTCTGGCGGATGATTCAAAGTCTTCCTCAGAAGCTTTATAATGTTGTGAATCAGCCATAAATAAATTGTAAGTACCAGATGCTCCCACGTCTGCTGCTGTGTACTCTACTCCACCATTGGTGCTGACGCGAAACTTGTCATTTACAACAGACAACCACTGTTGCGGGTTGCTTTTGAAGGATACCTCCATCTCGAAGGTTCTCACCAAGTTTTGTACGATCGCTTCGAGTGTACCTTCAAGGTGATTGCATGTACTTTCTTTCGCGAGATTCTCTTTTGACCGAGAATAATCTGGTGGCGTTTGATAGCGCCACTCTGCATCAGTGCTTTCTGCAATTACTGTATCTCTGTCTTGCACCCAAAGCGGAAGGTTGTTAGATTGTGTTGCGCTCATAGAAAGTCTCTGTTTAAGATTTGACTCTGGTAAAGCGTGAGGAACGATAAAGTTAGTAGACCGCAACGCCGGATAACCAAGCTACGGCTAAAACCTTTATCTTTCATCATCCTTCAAGGTGTAATAAGTGAAAACAACTTATACACTTATTTAACAAGGCATAAGCGATCGCTTCTGCTTTGCTTTCTGATTATCCTACCCTTTGTCGAACTCACGTTTTCGAGATTTCCGCAGCAACATCCCCTCTAATCTTTTGGCGGTTTTCCTTGGTGTTGCTCAACAAAGCTAAAATCGCTCTTAGAGATTCCCGCGCATAACTTGTTTCATCTCCCGGACTGCTCTTTCTATACCTACTAAAGCTGCCCGACTGATGATAGTATGACCAATATTAAGTTCTTCCATACCTGGAAGACAAGCCACAGGATAGACATTCCAGTAAGTGAGTCCATGACCGGCGTTCACTCGCAATCCTGCATTAATCGCTTGCTCACACCCCGACGCTAACACCGCTAATTCTTGCTTGCGACCTGTTTCATTTTCAGCTTCAGCATATCGCCCAGTGTGCAGTTCAATAAATTTTGCTTGCACCTTGACAGAAGCTTCAATTTGTGCTGTTTCAGCGTCGATAAACAGACTAACTGGAATGCCAGCGTTTTGCAATTTATCAACTATCTCGCCTATTCTAGCAATTTGACCGACGATATCTAGACCGCCTTCGGTGGTGACTTCTTGGCGCTTTTCTGGTACTAAAGTCACGTAATCAGGTTTGATATCGAGAGCGATCGCTAACATTTCATCTGTAGCTGCCATTTCTAAATTAAGATGCGATCGCACTGTCTGTCGCAATAGGCGCACATCTCTATCTTGAATATGTCGCCTATCTTCCCGCAAATGGACAGTAATACCATCTGCACCGCCTAATTCTGCCAGCACCGCCGCTGCTACGGGGTCTGGTTCCACCGTCCGCCGCGCTTGGCGGATAGTAGCGATGTGGTCAATATTTACGCCGAGTGTAGACAACCCTAGTATCTCCCGTTTGCATTCTCAGAATATTGATTTTAGCCCAAATGTTGGTTAGTGGGTGAGCGATCGCGCTTTACACAACATATAATAGCGATCGCCTTACTTAAGGACACGAATTTATAATAATATCTACACCCATCATCAGAGGCGATATGCTTTTAGAACTGCAACAAATTATCGTCAAACCTGGTCAACAAACGTTGCTTAAAGATATTAGTTGGCAGCAGTTAGAAAATATCTTAACAGAAATGGGAGAAAAGCGTGCCGCACGCATTTCTTATAGTCATGGATGGTTAGAAATTATGGTTCCTCTACCCGAACACGAAAAAGATAAAGAAATATTTGGGGAATTTGTGAGAATTTTATTAGACAAACTCCAAATAGATTTTGAACCTTTAGGTTCCACAACCTTAAAAAATGAATCAATGCGACAAGCAGTAGAACCAGATACCTGTTTTTATATTCAAAATCAAGCTGCTGTCATTGGTAAAAATCGCCTTGATTTAGCTATAGATCCACCACCGGATTTAGCAATCGAAATTGATATTACCTCTCGCACTCAATTTGATAACTATGAAATTTTGGGAGTTCCTGAACTTTGGCGATATACACAACAAGGTTTAGAAATTTCTTTGCTACAGCAGGGAAAATATATTAAATCTCAATCCAGTCCTAATTTTCCCGATATTCCAATTATTGAATTAGTCAATGAATACGTTCAGCAGTGTTTAACAATTGGGAGAAGTCAAGCTATTCGCAATTTTAGAAATTGGCTCGCTAAGAATTTATAAAGGATATTTGCAAAAGGCATATTCAAGGGCAAATCAAGATTTAGCATCAGCTTGTATGTGCGAACTGGTGTTCAACAACCACTCGTATTTATCATAAATATATATGTAATTACTATAAATGAAAATTGAGCTACTTATGTTCCACATTGCTTAATTGCAAACCCAATATTATTTTCCACTTTAATTTCACAAGAATAAGATAGTTCGCCGTTATTATTACTGCGATTTCCTTCAATGTAATTATTGCTACCACCTAAACTAGCTTTTGCGAAAATTCCATTACTTAACGTGTTATTCTGTATCTTCACATTATCCATTCTGTTCTTCGTTCTATTCGTATCGGCATTAACATAAATCCCTAGAGAATTGGTAATATTATTGGAAATTTTATTACCAACAATTAATACATTCTTGACTTCAGGTACTTTGTAGATACCGATATAAGAATTGCCCGTATTATTGCTAATTTTCACGCCATTAACACTAGTTCCGCCACAACATTCTTGAATTAGAATACCTTCTCCATCCACACTCTCGTAGTTGCCACCCGATATTTTATGGCGGTATACTTCATAATCATTGCCATCGATGGTGACATTCCAACCAGACCAATCAATCGCACGATTTTCAAAAGTTACAGCGTTTTGAGGTTGTTTTGTGCCAGTGGGGTCTATCCAAGCTTGCTTATTTTTTTCATCTCTAATTTGATTATTTCTAATAATCAAATTATCTCCTGTTGCATGAATAGCAACTCGCATAGTGTGATAAACCCAATTGTCTTGAATCACTAAACCTTTGCGAAAGAAGTTGGGAAAACGATTTGGATCGTTAGGTAATTTGTCGGGTGTTGAGCTAAAACGATTCAGGGAGATTCCATAGTGGTCTGTATAGTTAAACGTAGCTTTTTCACCTTCTGGATACGTAACTGTTGAATTTCCCCGAAGCTCTCTGACTATATAATTTGGTTGGTTAAAATTATCAGTGACAGCATCATTGAGGCGATTGTTACTGATTAAAACATTGGCAAAGGCTTGAATTTTTATATTAGCTGCAAACCTGCTGGAAAATCGCTGCCAAGCATTCTGAAATGATTCGGGTACGCGAGGTTCTGGTTCAGCTACGTTATTACTGCGAACTCCAAATATGACAAGATTTTGGTTAGTATTTTTATCAGAATTTTCCGGCAATGAAAATTCAATTGCAGCACGATTAATATCTACATTCACTACACCGATATTACTGTCTTTGCTTGGGTTGGTAGTGAGGATTTTTTTAAAAGCTGTATTGTTAGGTGTACCGCTACCAGAGAAGCTGGGCTTATATTCAGGAAAAACTAACTTTGTAGATGGATTGTATGAATTAGATTTAGCATCATTTACTGCTGGTGTATCTCCACGAATAACTACACCATCTTTTAAATAAATGTTATCTGCAAAGTTGTAAGTTCCAGCGGGAAAATAGACAACTCCTCCACCATTAGCAGATGCAGCATCACGGGCTGCATTAAAGCTAGCATCTATAGTGGAAGCGCGGAAATCTTTGATGTTATAAACGCAATTCCATTTAATATTTTTAGTCCAAGGAAAAGCATTCTCTTTATATTTTGCAGCAATGGGATTGTCTTGAGGTGCATTGCTACGATTACCACATTTTGACGACTGGGTAATAGTCTGACTGGCTGAAGTTTGAGAATCAACAGTCTGAGTAGGCGAAATTTGAGAATGACAGCTATTGATAAAAATGATGATTCCAGCGGTTAAAAAGAATTGGCAGAATCTTGTTAAAAAACTGTTTTGGATTCTGAATTTCCGCCGCGCTTGTCGGATGGTGGTGATGTGGTTAATGTTTATGTCTTTAGGCAACCTTAGTTTCTCCCGTTTGCACAGTTCCCAGGACTTGATTTTACCGGAAATACTGGTTGTGAGGGAAGTGAGGGAGCGATCGCTACAGCTTGCTCTTCACTATAGCAAGCATTCAGCACCACACACTCTACTTGCTTGGCGAACTGCCCGAACAGCCCCGCGAGTGCAACTGAAGTGACTAACTTTTCTTTGCCAGTTTCATCCTCAAATGATAATCCTGTAGTTCCCGCTCCATGTCCAGAAAAATGGATAATATTTGGGCGAAAATCTAACACAGCACGACGAACATCTCGCGGACGTACTGCCCATTCCTGTTGCAGAATAAATTTGTCACGTTGTTGCGAAAGCCGCAAACCTTCCTTGATATCGCGCACTTCCTCATCCAAACGCAGACGAGATGTCTGTTTCGGATTCGCTGCCAGAATTAAGATTTTCTTCGCTGGAGTGCCGTTATTCATTTTCGCGCTTTACGTAAAATTTATCGTTGATTCATCTACTAACTACAAATAGTCTTTGAATCTCTCCAGATATGCAGTTAAGTTTTATCTCTAACTCGAAGCACTGGTATAAAACCGTAAGGCAAATCGCCAAAACCAAGTAGAAAACGCAAACAGTCCCACTGCCAATCCTGCCGCACCAAGTACCCAAGTGATTTCACCCCGACGCAGCATAGCTTCTGCTGGTATCGTCGTTAAAAAAGCTACCGGAACTACAAATGTAAAGAAAAAGCGGTAAGCACTAGGATACGCTACCATCGGATATCGCCCAGCTTCCAACAAACCGCGCAGCACCTCGGTGACGTTGTATATTTTTACGAACCAGATGCTTGTCGCCCCTAGCATAAACCACAGGCTGTAAAGAATTATCAAACCGAAAAACAACGGCACCGCACTAAGCAGGTAGTCACCTATTCGCAAGCCGAGACGCTTACCTGCGTAAGCAATTATCACGCTACCAAAGACTATATCTGGCAATCCCCAAGGTGATAAGGTATGAATAGAAAGCCAAAACTGGCTGCGGATAGGTTTGAGTAGCACAAAGTCCAGCGTACCTTCTTGCACATGGCGGACAATGCGATTTAAGTTTGGCGCAAGAAAAGTAGCGGAAAAGCCTTGCAATAAAGTAAAAATTCCCAGGACTACCAAAGCAGCTTCCCATGACCAGCCACCAAAGGTGTAGCCTGTACGGTAAAACAAGAATAGTCCGAACAGACTGCCCACAAGATTGCCTACGCTGCTGAGGGTAGCTAAGAGGAAGTTTATCCGATACTCCATCTCAGCTGCTATGGCGGCACTCCAAAACAGTCTTAATACTTTCAGATATTTTTTACTTACAGTGGTTTTCATTAGGAACCAGGGACTAGAGAATATTTTTACACTAACCCCTAACCCCTCAATTATCGCATCTGCTTCAAACCTTATACGTATAATTAACCGTAAGAAAGCGTAGTTTGCCTATCTGGTTATAATGTAGCAATAAATACTAAATGGTTATTTGAGCGTTGGGTAAATAGAGTCCACCCCAGAAGTTGAGGTTTTTAGGAAGAAGTTAACAATATCAGCAATGGAATAGCTACCGATTTCAGCCTGTGAACCCGATTTATAAGCAAGTGATAAAAAAAATTTATTTATAGTTATTATAAAGTTTCTGTGAAATAAATTTCAATAAACATTATCATATCTTATATTTTATTAGAGATTCATTCAAAGGATGTTTTATGCATTTTGATTTACCGCAAATAATTGCATCAATAGGCTACATTGGAGTATGGGCAATTATATTTGCTGAATCTGGTTTATTTTTTGGTTTTTTCCTACCAGGAGATAGTTTACTATTTACTGCTGGATTTGTAGCTTATACCAACCCGGAATTACTGAATATTTGGGTGCTGATTTTTGGTTCTTTTGTTGGGGCAGTCTTTGGTGATAATGTAGGTTACGCTACGGGATACAAATTTGGGCGGCGATTATTTCAGAAAGAACCTTATAAAAAACATTTAGTAAAAACTCAGAATTTTTATGATACACACGGCAAGAAAACGATTGTTTTAGCAAGATTTGTGCCAATTGTCCGGACTTTTGCGCCGATTATTGCAGGCGTAGGTGCGATGCATTACCGAACGTTTATGTCTTACAACTTAATCGGCGGCTTTATTTGGACATTCGGTCTTACCTTATTAGGCTATTATTTAGGAAAATCGCTGCCGGCGGAACAGGTTGATAAGTATTTGTTACCGATTATTGGGTTAATTATTGTTGTTTCTTTAATTCCGTCCATTATTCATATAATTCAAGAAAAGAGAGCAAATAGACATTAGACCTCTAGCAGAAAGAATTTTTTGTCACGCAGAGTCGCACTCGTCGCAGAGAAGGAAAGCAGGATTTTCTTACCTGAGGTGGTTGGCAAGTATTTCCGAATGACACAAACTGAAAAACCAGAGTGCAATCATATTGTGAATGACTTTGTTCCACAACAATCTCAACATCTTCCTCGAAAACCTTTTGTTCATGATACTTGCCACATCTTTTTTTGTGGTTGTGGGTTGGGCTTGGAGGCACTTAAAGCCCTATAGTCTTCCGGAACCGCTGCCAGGGTGGTTTAAAATCTGGTTTGGTACAGTGCAGGTGCTGGGAGTACTGCTACCGCACAAGAAAATTCTGATGCCAGTCCCACCTACGAGGCGAAGTAGTCGCAGGAAAAGATAAAAAACGTTGAGCAATGTGCAAACAAATCTAACATCAGGTTATCATCGGATATTGTGGAATTTCCGTGCGTATAACTAGGCATCTATGACTGCTTCTCACTCTGCAAGTCCAACGGAACCCAATAACCCGAATGCACCTCACTCTGACACTCGACTGGTAGATCGCACTAAGCTGAGTAAGATGTATCAGCACTATGTTGAGGTCAAAGATAAGTATCCTCATGCTTTACTACTGTATCGGGTGGGTGATTTCTTTGAAACTTTTTTCCAAGATGCTGTAACTGTGGCGAGGGAACTCGAACTTGTCCTCACCAGTAAGCATGGTGGCGAAGTTGGTCGCGTAGCGATGACAGGTGTACCACACCATGCTTGGGAACGCCACACTACTCTACTGGTGGAAAAAGGCTATGCTGTTGTGATTTGCGACCAAGTGGAAGACGCTGCTGATGCTGTGGGTTTAGTGCGGCGCGAAGTAACACGCATCCTCACTCCTGGGACTTTGTTGGAAGAGGGAATGCTGAAAGCCAGTCGCAATAACTACCTGGCTGCTGTGGTAATTGCTGGGGAACATTGGGGTTTAGCTTATGCAGACATATCAACTGGGGAATTCCTCACCACGCAAGCGAGTAATTTAGAACATTTGACACAGGAGTTAATGCGCTTGCAGCCTTCGGAAGTGCTGGTTCCTACGAATGCGCCAGATTTAGGTACTTTACTGCGTCCGGGAGAAACATCGCAACATCTACCGGAATGTTTGCCACCATCATTTTGTTATGCTCTGCGATCGCAAATTCCTTTTTCTCAAGGTGAAGCCAGAGCAAAATTATTGCAGAAATTTAAAGTGCGATCGCTTGAAGGACTCGGTTGCGATCATCTCCCCCTCGCTGTCCGTGCTGCTGGTGGTCTTTTAGAATACCTGGAAGATACTCAAAAAGAAAATCCAGTTTTCCTACAGGCGTTACGCACATATACCATCACTGACTACCTGATTGTTGACAATCAAACTCGCCGCAACCTGGAAATTACGCAAACTGTCCGCGATGGCACTTTTCACGGTTCCCTGCTTTGGGCGTTAGATAGAACTAGTACGGCGATGGGTGGACGTGCTTTGCGACGGTGGTTATTGCAACCGCTACTCGATATTAAAGGCATTCGGGCGCGGCAAGATACCATCGAAGAATTAGTGGAAAATACACCTCTGCGCCAGGACTTACGGCAGTTATTACGTCAAATTTATGACCTGGAACGCTTGACTGGACGCGCTGGTTCTGGTACAGCAAATGCGCGAGATTTGGTGGCTTTGGCTGATTCTCTGTCACGTTTACCAGAATTATCCGGTTTAGTCGCTGATACTCGTTCTCCCTTCCTCAAAGCTTTGCAAAAAGTACCGCCAGTCTTGGAAGAGTTGGCAGAAAAATTACATGCACATCTTGTGGAGTCACCCCCGATACATTTAACCGAAGGCGGTTTGATTCGCCCTAGCGTGAATCCTTTGTTGGATGAGAGGAAAGCAACTGTCGAAGCAGATCAGCAATGGATTGCTAATTTAGAAGTTGAGGAAAGGGCAAAGACGGGAATTCCCACTTTAAAGGTAGGATTTAATAAGACTTTTGGTTACTATATCAGTATTTCCCGTGCTAAAGCTGATTCTGTTCCTAGTAATTACATCCGCAAGCAAACGCTGACGAATGAGGAACGTTACATCACGCCGGAGTTGAAAGAACGGGAAGCGCGGATTCTCACGGCGCGGGATGATTTAAATCAGTTGGAATATGAGATTTTTGCGGCGTTGCGTCAAGAGGTGGGAACACATGCGGAGGTAATTCGCATTTTATCCCGTGCAGTGGCGGCGGCGGATGTGTTGTGTGGTTTGGCGGAGTTGGCGGTGTATCAGGGTTACTGTCGTCCGGAAATGGTTGCAGGAAGGGAGATTGGTATTGTTGATGGGCGTCATCCGGTGGTGGAACAGTCTTTGCCAGCAGGGTTTTTTGTGCCGAATTCGACGCAGTTGGGAGGAACGAACCGCAGAGACGCAGAGGACGCAGAGTCAGAGAAAACAGATTTTTCCCCTCCTGACTTAATCATCCTTACGGGACCGAATGCAAGTGGTAAGAGTTGTTATTTAAGGCAGGTGGGTTTGATTCAGTTGATGGCGCAAATTGGTAGTTTTGTGCCGGCTTCTTTTGCAAAGTTGGGTGTATGCGATCGCGTTTTTACGCGTGTGGGTGCGGTGGATGATTTGGCGACTGGTCAATCTACTTTTATGGTGGAGATGAATGAAACCGCAAATATTCTCAATCATGCGACATCGCGATCGCTGGTATTATTAGATGAAATTGGACGCGGAACGGCGACGTTTGACGGTCTTTCGATAGCTTGGGCGGTGGCGGAGTATTTGGCAACGGATATTCAAGCGCGAACGATTTTTGCCACTCACTACCACGAGTTGAATGAACTCGCGGGGATGTTGCCAAATGTAGCGAATTATCAGGTGACGGTGAAGGAGTTACCCGACCAAATTATCTTTTTGCATCAAGTTCAGCCGGGGGGCGCTGATAAGTCTTATGGTATTGAGGCGGGAAGATTGGCGGGTTTACCTGCGGTGGTGATTAAACGGGCAAAACAGGTGATGGGGCAGATTGAAAAGCATAGTAAGATTGCGATCGGCTTGCAAAACTTGGAATAGATGTCTCATGTTACCTTAATAAGTTCGTAGTGAGGACTTTAGTCCTCATCTAATACTTAATTGAAGTTGAGTGCAAATTAGTCAACAAACTCCTGTACTTTTATGGCTAAGGTTTACAAAAATATTCAACTGAGGCGTGAAAAATAATACTAGACTTTATTTAGTACATAAGAAGGTAGCAACATGACTGCAACCAAACAAATAGTTACCTTTGAGCAATATTCAACTTACAACGATGTTACTGATACACGCTACGAAATTGAGCGAGGAAAATTAATACCGATGTCTCAACCCCGTGAAGGACGTTGCATTTATCCCAAGCAAGTTAAAAAATTTATGATAATAAATCATTTACTATGTCAGAATTAACAGAAATTTTACAACGCATTTCTACTTGGGTGCAACAATATCAACCTGAGAAAGATGGTAAACAAATTCCTCTTTTAGCCCCAGGTTTAACGCACGAAGAAATTGAAAGTAAAGTTAAAGATTTGCCGTTTTGTTTATCTGTGGAACTGTATGAACTTTATCAATGGCATAATGGGGGTTACACTTGTTTTTTAACAGCAGAAGACCAAGAATTTGTCAAGAAATTTTCTGAACAAATTAAAGCTTTTTCTGCGCGTGAGACTGTCCATTTCTTTTCTTTAGATGAAGCATTGAGTTACGCTGTATCGCGTGAAAGTAAAGCAGGAAAATACATATTTCCCATTTTTGCATGGCAAAATAACTCTGAATGTGCGCTTCTAGACTCAGAGCAGCGAAAAACTTCTCCAATTGTCGATAGTTCCACTCCCAGCGAAAAATTTATGAGCTTTCCTACCATTACTAACATGATGCTGTATTATACAAGGCTTCTGGAATCAAAATACCTCTGGATATACTAACTACAAAAACTCTGCGTCACTCTGCGCTTACCGCCATATTGACAGAGGGCACAGCCCCTGTCAAATGGCTCACCTTTGTGTTCCTCTGCGTTTAAAAACGCGCTATGAACTTAACTTATCTTCCTCTATCCCTTTCCAAATCAGAAATCACTGTTTGCAAATACCACTCCTCTGACATTCTTGAATAATAATTCTTTTTCTGTGGCGACATTTTTATAGATTAAACAGGCGATCGCCCCATTTTATTACTTATATACAAAAAAATTGACAAATCAAACCAAATATGCATGAATAACCTGTTTTCTGATTAGGAAAAAATAACCAAAAAATGATCAGAAAATGAACAGTTTTTGAACTGTTAGGTGAGTCTGAGAAATAGTACTTTAGTAAGCGTTGCTTTTGCATTTCTTCTGAGAGTACGACACCATCCAATCTTCTCGGTGCAGTACTCTGGCGCTTCGCAACGGCAACAATTGGGGATTTACCGGAATGCACCTCAGTCAAAAACGGGGTTTCTTGCACTCATGCTAAACGTCAAAACCTTAATTTTTCGTACATAAACCCGGTTTTTTAGGTCTTTTTGCCTCATTAAATCTACGTTTCTAAGCGAGAGTCAAAATTCAGGAGACAGAATATTCGCTTTTTCTGACTCCTAACTGGTGACTTTTTTGTAAAGGTGGTGATTGATGCCGCTTAGTAATATATACACGGATAAATTTTAGCAACTTTACGTATAAAATATTTTATTAAAAACAATCAAAAAAATTTAAAATTTGATAAAGCTAACATGAAAATTCCATATATTTACTGGTAGTTTACAAATCAAAATTTTGTTGTGTATACTGTTGTTTAGCTATCAATAAAGCGCCTAGAAGACTTTGTGTGCAGGTCTTGGCAAAATTATTCCGGGAACATGAGACAAATAAGTTGATACCAAACACTCATATTTTACAGATATGCTGCACTATAAAAAAAAATTTGATACTAGTAAGCAGGATTTAAGTCATGGTAAATTTTTAACACCGTTTCAGCGGAAACTACTGCAAAAAAATCTCCAAGAGGATTTACCTGAATCGTACCGCCAGCGTATCCAAATCATGTTGCTGGCAGATTCGGGCAAATCCCAAACTGAAATTTGTCAAACCTTAGGCTGCTCTCCAGCAACAGTAAGGCATTGGACTCACATAGCCCGTGCAGGGATGGCGCACCAATGGCAGGATTGTCCTATTGGTCGCCCAATGGCAGTGAATGAGGAATATTTACAGCGTTTGCAGGAACTGGTGAGCCGTAGTCCCGGTGATTATGGCTATTCTTTTCGGCGGTGGACAGCCTCCTGGCTGAGGAAACATCTGGCGAAAGAATTTGAAGTTGAAGTGAGCGATCGCCATATCAATCGTTTGCTCAAGCAGATGGGGCTATCTACCAAGCCAAAACTCAGCAGTGCCGATAAAAGCACACATGAGAATGAGACCGCTAAGAGTTCCAAAATCTTGATTCGCGACCTTAATACAGCAAATTCATTAAATAATAGCGAATTGCCGCTCAATTTAGCCAAATTAAATACAGATTTAGACATTCATGGCGGAAAATCTAACCGATCAGCTGCTTTCCCTGCAACAGTTAAGCAATATTTTGGGGAATTCTCTTTCCCAGGAGGACTTTCAGCGCTGTCTTCAACAAGCTAAATTTCTCAACCCTAAGGTGGGAAAGTTTTGGCAAGGAACTGAGGTTGAACCAGGCATTTACATTGTGGTTGCTGGCAAGGTGAGGCTGCTGGACGGGGCGGATGAGTTAATCGCCACTCTCGATGTGGGGGCATCATTTGGAGAATTCACTTTATTTGGTGAGGCTGAGTTTCAGCCTTATGCAGCTAGGGCAAGTGTGAATTTGCATCTCTGCTTTATTCCAGGGGAGGTGTTGTTGCCACTGATGGCTAAGCATCCGCAAATCCGCGAACATTTGTGGAATCAGGCGCGAGCGCGTAATTCTTTGTTGGTGCGATCGCCTGTATCCCATGACTCCCCAAAAACATCGATTGACTATTCAAAAATATACCCTAAGGAAGATGTTAAGTCAATCCCTGCGGTAGAACCAAAGCCACAGAAAAAGACTCTTAAGGCTTACTTCCCTAAGCCTACCCAACGAGTCGGGCACTTATGGCAACGAGTGATGCGACGCTATCCCTTTTTTGCCCAACAAAGTGCATCCGACTGCGGTGCAGCTTGTTTGGTGATGGTATCTCGCTATTGGGGGAAACGCTTTAGCATCAATCGCTTGCGGGATATCGCCAATGTTGACCGCAATGGTTCATCCTTGCGAGGGTTATCAGGGGCGGCGGAAAGTATTGGCTTTAGCACACGACCTGTGAAAGCGAGTCTTGACTCTTTGGCGAAGCAGAAATTGCCAGCCATTATCCACTGGGAGGGGAAGCACTACATCGTTGTCTATGAAATTAACCGCAAGCACGTTATTGTAGCCGACCCTGCGATCGGTCAACGCACCCTTAGCCACGCGGAATTTAAAGCAAACTGGACTGGCTATACGCTGCTTTTGCAACCCACAGTTCTGCTTAAAGATGCGAAAGAGACTACAACACCCTTTTGGCAATTCTTTGAGTTGATCAAGCCTCACTCTTTAGTGATGTTTGAGGTGTTGATTACTTCCGTGTTTATCCAAATTTTTGGACTCATCACCCCATTATTCACCCAGTTAATATTAGACCGAGTGGTGGTGCAGCGATCGGAACTAACCTTAACGGCGGTGGGAATTGGCTTACTAATTTTTAGTCTCTTCCGCGTGGCGATGACGGGTTTGCGGCAATATCTCCTCTTCCACACAGCGAATAAGCTGGATTTGGCGTTAATTGTCGGATTTATTCGCCATACCTTGCGCCTACCCTTGAGTTACTTCGAGTCCCGGTATGTGGGAGATATTATCTCTCGCTTGCAGGAAAACCGCAAAATTCAACGCTTCCTTTCCGGCGAGGCGTTATCTATCCTGCTGGATTTACTCACGGTCTTTATCTATGTAGGATTAATGTTTTGGTACAGTTCTTCAATGGCGTTGCTGGCATTGGTGATTGTACCGCCTTTTTTCTTGCTGGCGGTGATTTCCACACCTTTTTTACAAAAGATTTCGCGGGAAATATTTCAAGCAACAGCCAAAGAAAGTAGTTATCTAATTGAAGTTCTTACTGGTGTACGAACCGTTAAATCCACAGCGGTAGAACAGACTGTGCGTTGGCATTGGGAGGAGTTATTAAATAAGGAGATAAAAACTAACTTTTCCGGGCAAATTATCAGCAATCGCTTACAAATATTTAGCAACACAATTCAAGCCGTGGCAACTACCGTCTTGCTGTGGTTTGGGGCGCATTTGGTGATTCAAAACCAGTTAACTATTGGACAATTGGTGGCATTTAATATGCTGCTGGGTCAGATTATTTCGCCCTTTCAACGCTTATCGGTGTTCTGGAATCAATTGCAGGAAGTGGTGATTTCGGTGGAACGCATAAATGATGTGTTGGATGCGGAACCAGAGGAGGAATTGTACTCGTCTGTGCGGCAATCATTAGCAGAAATTCAGGGAAACATTCGCTTTGAAAATGTGACATTTCGCTATCACCCAGAAAGCGATACCAATATCCTAGAAAATCTCAGTTTTGAAATGAAACCGGGGCAAATGGTAGCGCTGGTAGGACGCAGTGGTTCCGGAAAAACCACAATTTCTAAGTTGGTTTTGGGGTTGTATCCGCCTACAGATGGCAGAATATTGATTGATGGACAGGATATTACCAGTATTTCCTTGCGTTCTTTACGCTCTCGTGTTGGGGTAGTTGACCAAGATACGTTTTTGTTTGGTAGCACGATTCGAGAAAATATCAGCTTGGCACATCCTGGCGCAACTTTATCAGAGGTTATTGAAGCGGGAAAACTAGCGGGTGCTGATGAGTTTATTAAAAAGTTGCCAATGGGTTATGAAACCCAGATTGGTGAAGGTGGTGGTTTGTTATCTGGTGGACAACGCCAGCGGATAGCTATCGCCAGGGCCTTATTAGGGAATCCTAAGTTATTGGTTTTAGATGAGGCGACAAGCCATTTAGATACAGAGTCGGAACGAATTATTCAGCGTAATTTGAGCACAATTCTGAAGGGGCGAACCACTTTGGTAATTGCCCATCGTCTTTCAACTGTGCGGAATGCAGATTTGATTTTGGTTTTGGATCGGGGTGTGTTGATTGAGAGTGGTACTCACGAAGATTTGATGGCGAAGCGAGGGCATTATTTTTATCTCAATCAACAACAAATGGATGCGGCTGCGTAACTACCTAATCAACAATCCAAAATCGAAAATTATATAACGATAAATTATGACAAATACATTGAATGGACGTGTTCCCACTCAATTCCCTGAAAATGAAAAGCATGACAAGATTTTAAACTCGCAAATGCCAGAAAATTTAACTGACGAGTGGTCTGATGTCACCCAGGATGTACTGGATAGCTTACCCGCTGTATGGACTAGGGGAATACTGTATTTTTTGTTGATTTTTACGACTATCGCTTTGCCTTGGACAATGCTGTTTAAAGTCGATGAAACGGGTACAGCTAGAGGGCGACTTGAGCCTAAGGGAAAGACAGTTAGGCTGGATGCGGCTGTTGCAGGAACTGTTGCCCAAATCTCGGTAAAAGAAGGTGAGACAGTAAAACCAGGTCAGCCTGTATTGATATTAGATTCGCAATTGGTTAATGCCGACTTGCGGCAGGCACAAGATAAGTTAGAGGGGCAATTAAATCGGCTTTCTCAGTTAAATTCATCTAAGAATCAGTTAGTTGTCGCTTTGGCAACTCAGCAGCAACAAAATCAAGCTCAAGAACTAGAAAAGCAGGCTCAAATTGAGCAGGTGCAGCAGAATCTTAGCGCTCTTAAAAATTCCTATGACTTGCAAAAAGAAGAAAAACTAGCTCAAGTTAATCAGGCAGAACAAACTCTTAAGCATAATCAAAGTGCTACTAAGTTAGATCAGAGTAGTTTAGCGAGTGCCCAGAAGGAGGTTGAACGCTATCGCCAGTTAAGGCAGGAAGGCATTGTTGCTGAGGTTAATGTTGTACAAAGGCAAGATATAGCAAAAGAAAAGCAAAAATTATATGAACAAGGTAAGTCAGATATTGAGCAAGCTAAACTACGAGTGGCAGAACAAAAAAGTAGTTTTGAGCGAAATATTCAGCTAGCAAAGTCAGAAATTGAACAGGCTTATTTGCGACTGAAAGAACAGCAGAGGAGTTATCAAACTTTGACTCGTTCCGCTAAGCTTGCTATCTTAAAAAGTGAGGAGCAGTTGAAAAATGAGGAGACAGAAATTACTACCTTGAGGGCAGAAATTGCTCAGAATAAGAGTCAGATTTTCTCGTTAAAGCTTCAGTTACAACAACGAGTGTTAAGAGCGCCTGTGAGTGGTAAAGTGTTTCAGTTACCGATACAACGGGCTGGTGCTGTGGTGCAGTCGGGAACAATGGTGGCGGAAATTGCACCGCAAGATTCGCCGCTAATTGTTCGGGCGCAGATGGCGACAAATGAGAGTGGTTCTTTGCGGAAAGGATTGCCAGTAAAGCTAAAGTTTGATGCTTATCCTTTCCAAGATTATGGAGTACTAGAAGGAGAGTTAATAGAGATTTCTCCTACTACAACAGACATAGAAACATCTAACGGCAAAGTGGCAGCTTATAACTTGGAAGTTGCCCTGAAAAAGGATTGTATTCCCACAGCAAATAAATGTATTCCCTTACGTCCTGGGGATACAGCGACGGCTGAGGTAATTGTGCGACAGCGGCGGATTATTGATTTTCTGCTCGATCCGTTTAAGCAGTTGCAGCAGGGTGGATTGAAATTGTAGCGGGTGCGCGGTACTTATGCATTCCTCAACCTAATCCCCAAACAGAGTTTATTAGGGCATCTATTCAGTAATCAAAGACCTAACCCCCCAGCCCCCTTCCCTACGAGGGAAGGGGGAGTTAGACTCCCCTCTCCCTAACAAAAATCTTCCGCTTCCCTCTCCTTGTAGGAGAGGGTTAGGGAGAGGTGGAGGGGTTGGGGGAGAGGTCAGCATTTTACGTTTAATTATAATTAGCAGCAAAATCATGTCTCAAACTATCACCATTACCAACGAAGATATTCTTACCCAACTCAAAATCTCTTGTAAACTTCCTGAAATAATTGAAGGAATTGTTACCCGCAAGGTTATAGAAAATGCCGCAACTAAGGCAGGTATCAAAGTAGAGGATGAGGAACTTCAAAAAGTAGCAGATCAATTGCGGTTAGCTAACAATCTCATTAGTGCAGATGATACTTGGGCATGGCTAAAAAAACATGGTTTGTCTATAGAGGAATTTGAAGAAATTATATACAACACCGTTATCTCTGGAAAGTTAGCTACTCATTTGTTTGGAGATAAAGTTGAACCTTATTTCTTTGCAAATCAATTGCACTATGCCAGTGTGGTAATGTATGAGATTCTTTTAGATGATGAAGACTTGGCAATAGAACTCTTCTATGCTGTTCGGGAAGGTGAGATTAGTTTCTATGATGTTGCTTACAAATACATTCAAGATACGGAATTACGCCGAAAAGTCGGATATCGGGGGATAGTGCATCGCAAAGACTTGAAACCAGAAATTTCTGCTGCTGTCTTTGCTGCTAAACCACCGCAGCTTCTCAAGCCAATTGTCACATCTTCGGGAATACACCTGATTTTGGTAGAGGAAATTATTCAACCAAAATTAGATGAAAAAGTACGTAGTAATATATTTTCAGATTTTTTCTCAGAATGGCTAAAACAAGAAGTTGAGCAAATTGAAGTAATGCAAAAACTGTAATCAAATAACCAAGTTATTTCTGGTTCTGCTTCCTTACATAATTTTCTTTGAGAAAGATCCTGCATCTTAATAAAATAAAATGCAGGAAGATTCCGAAATAAAGCTAGTGTAACTCTTCATCATAAGTTTGCGAGTCAAGCTTTATTTCTGAACGTGATGCTAATTGTTTGTGGGATTAAACCCTAACTATTTGCAATGCGGACTAAAGGTTAATTTTCTTCAAGTTACGAAGAACGTTTTCAGCATCAACAGACAAAACATTAACATCGCTTACATCAACTACATCGGAATCTTCACCATTGAATGAGTTGTCAAGTAATCCACCTTTGGTTGCATCAAGCTCAGTAGCTGTTAGTTCTTGGATAGAGGGATCAGCGGTTTCCAGTTGAGCAATTGTAATTCTAGACATTTTGAAATGTACTCCAAAGTTAAGTTTTTTCAGTTTGGATTCGGGTTTTTCTTGCCCTTTCCTGTTAACTATAATCTGTGATTTTCTTTAGTATTTCAAGGCTTTTATCACTAGATAATGGACATAATTAGTGCAGTTATATCCAGGTGGATTATGAAAATTACTGTGTTTGACTGGGTAAATAATTAAAAGAGTCTCAAAATTCAAAGAATACTTACTAAATGACAACGTAACTAAAATATTTATGTCTTTTTTGTTATTTATCCATAAAGTTGTCGTAGCATTTACACAAAAATATATAAAAAATCAACCCACCCAAGATTTATCTTAATTGAAAAATTAAAATTTTAATCACAGACGGTTGGTAAAAAACGATTTGCCCCGACTTTGAGCGAGAAGTCGGGGATCTGAAGGTGCAAGTGGTGGGGTGTGTTTTAGTTTTATCGCCCTTGATCGCCTTCCAAATCATCAATCACTGTTTGCAAATACCACTCTTCTGCCATACCTGGATAGTATTCCTTTTTCTGCTCAATTAGTCGTTGGGCAATTTCCCAATATCCCCCAACCATTCTCAACAAGCGTTGACGTAGCAGATCATGCTTGGCATTTTTTACCTCAGGGGTAGATAATTGAATTTTTTTCAAGCTATTTAAGACTTGTTGATAATTTTGCCAGTCTTCTTTTTCACAAAACATACTCGCTGCACGCTGATAATCTTCAATCGCGTGTTGCATTTCTTCTAAATGAGTATAAGCAATGCCGCGATTGTAGTAAGCTTGGGCATCGGAAGCATTAATTTGCACTGCTTGGGTGTAATCTTTAATTGCAGCGTAATAATTGCCCATTGCCCGATAAGCGTTTCCTCTGGCAACATATACTAGAGCATCTTCAGGTTGCATCTGAAGTGCAGAGTTATAATCAGCGATCGCTCCTTGATGATCTCCTAACTGAGAACGTGCTTTTCCTCGGTTGCGATAAACAATGCTAGATTGAAAATTCAGTCGCAGCGCCGTGTTAAAGTCGGAAACAGCATCCCGATAATTTTCCTGTTTGCAACGCACCACCCCGCGACAGCAATAAGCAATACCATCTTGCGGATCAGCTTGCAACACCCAGTTTAAATCCTCAATTGCCTGCCGAGTGTCTCCTTTTTCTGCCTTTTCCAGCAACTGGGTAAAATATTCCTTTTCCGACATTATCGACGCAGCTTTGGGAATTGGTTGCTCAACAGCAGGATATTCTTTAGGTTGTAGCTGTTTAATGCTTTCTAGACATTGAGTACAGTTTTCCTTGTCTTTTTGCTCTAGATATAATTGTGCTGCCTTTTTGAAGTTAGCGATCGCATCATGAATATACCCCTCTTTGCGGCGCACAATTCCCCGTAGATGATAAGCGGCTGCATAATTTGCTTTGAGTGCGATCGCTTTATCTACATCTGCAAGCGCACCAGGTAGATTTTTCAGGGTCAACCGTGCTAATGCGCGATAATAATATGCTTCTACACTTTCAGGATTAAGCTTTAGGGCTTCAGTATAATCGGAGACAGCTTGGAGAATTGCTCGTGAGTCATAATATGCTAAACCCCGTTGCTGATAAGCTTCCGCAAAGTAAGGATCTTCTTGCAAAGCACGGGTAAATTCCTCAATAGCTCCAGCATAGTCTTTTTGTTGAGCTAGTTCTAATCCTTTATTATACAGTTCTTCCTTCATGGCGTTTATTTGCTTAACTCACTTATTTAATTTTAGTAGTAAGCGTTGAAACGCTTATTTTAAGCACTTCAGTGCTTACTACGAATTTTTTTCAATCATTGTAAATAAGACTTTGTCAAAATGAAAATTAGAACTATCACAACTGGTATATCACTTTCATCTACCAAAGAAATCGAAAAAATTAGGCAAGCATCTGAATTTAATCAGCAAGCAAAGCTTTATTTTCAAGAACAGGGATATGAAGTACAAACAACTAGAATAGCTACTAATTCCTGGGAAGAATATCTGCCAGGTTTATCAAAAAGCGAAATAGAAAGGGAAATTAAAATAATAGAACAACTTTGCGAAAACCTGAATATCAGCTTTTTCAGTATTGGTTATGCTAGCAAACCCGAAACTATCGCTTTAATTCCCGATATTAACAAAAATACATCGATTATTTACTGCTCAAGCAAAATAGGCGATCGCTCCTCTGGGATAAACTATGAAAATGCCTGGGAATCGGCAAAAGTTATTCATCGAATTTCCCAAGGAACCGAGCATGGTTATGGTAACTTTCACTTCTGTGCTTGGGCAAATTGCCAGTCAGCAATCCCATTTTTCCCAGCTTCATATCATGAAGGCGAAACATCTTTTGCTATAGGTTTAGAGTTATGTGACTTGGTAATGCAAGCCTTCTCAAAGGCTAGTAACATTTTAGATGCAGAACAAAAGCTCAAATTAATTTTGGAATCAGAATTAAATAAAGTCGCAGCTATTGCTCAAAAAATATCCGAAAAGTTTGCAATTGAATATAGTGGAATCGACACATCTCTTGCACCACCATTAGACCAAAAAGAAAGTATTGCTTTTGCTTATGAAACACTGATGAATGGCAAATTTGGGCATCAAGGAACATTGGCGATTTCCGGGATGCTGACTCGTGTTTTGAAAAGTGTATCAGTAAAAATATGCGGCTACTCTGGACTAATGCTTCCTGTTTGTGAAGATGTCGGTTTAGCTGTAAGAGCTAACGAGCAAACCTACAATATCACAAATTTATTATCCTATTCCGCAGTTTGTGGCTGTGGACTTGATACAGTTCCGATTCCTGGTGACATCACAATCGAAAAGATTGCCGCGATATTAATTGATATGGCGACTTTAGCGATTAAGTTAGATAAACCATTATCAGCAAGATTATTTCCCATTCCTGGTAAAAAAGCTGGGGAAATGACTGCGTTCACTTCCCCATATCTTGTGAATTGTAAAATCTTTACAGTCAACTAAGAGTGTTAATAGAAGTTACCGTTTTTAATTCTTAATCAGAAAGCAAGCTTGGGGAAGTCAGAACAAAAACATCTCTTGTTCCCTGAGCCTCAATCTGAGGTTTAATGGGAGTAGTAAAGTGGAAAAATTCATGGTCGTTGACTAATAGTAGTTCTCCAGGATTAAGAATTTTGTTAAAAACGGGCTTTTCTTTTTTTACAGTGTAAAGATGCGTTTCTCCACCTTGAATATTTTCTCTACCAACAGAGAAGATACCGATAAAATCAGTACCATCTTGATGGATACCTTCAGGCGCTGGATTTCCCAAATTATCAGGCGAACAGGTAGTTCTAATTTGATGAACTCCTATTTCCGCTTCTGGGTGAAGTTTGCAGGAATCACTAAAAGCCAAAACAAGGTCTTTAAAAATATCAAGTTCTATGAGAGCATCATCTAATTCTACAAACTCTCTTTTTACGTCGCCAACTAATGGATTGTATTCTTTGCTTTGAAAAAGGTACCCATGAGGTAGTTTGAATAACTTATCCCCAAGAACTGTGAAACGAGATAATCTTCTTGAGCGATATTTGCCTTTTATGTAAGGGTCAATAGGCAAATCCTCAAAAAAGGGCTTGAAACCTTCTGGATTTATGGAATTTACCTTTCTCAAGGTAAACATAAACGCATATTCTAATTGCGTCGATCCCCATACTGTTTGCATAGGATTTTCCTTGTTGCAGATTGAGACTTTCCCAATTTTTTTTTGGGAGGTTTATAACACTAAGTATAAACTTTTTTTTAGGAAATGTCGTTATATAGACTACAGAAATTACCCTTTTATGGTATATACAGTTACTCTAATATCTCCACAGTAGGGTGAGCAGTGCTGCGAGCGATCGCTTTACCGTATCCCAAGTTGGTTTAAGCGGATACAATTCAGACTCAGCAATAGGTGAATAGTAAATAAACACTATGTTAGAAAATAGTATCAATAGAAGAGCTATCCTTCACGGTGCCATCACCTTGGCAGGAACATTGGCTGCCGTCCAACTTGGCTCCGCATTGAAAGCGCAGGCGCAGTCTACTCCATCAAGCCAACGTAAAGGGATTTTGTTAGCCGTAGATTTACAAAATGGCTTTTTGATCACACCTGAATGTGAAGCGGTTGTGCCAAAGGTGGTTGATCATGCCAGTCAGTTTCATGCCTGTTGGGCAACTCGCTTTTTTAACCGGAATCCTAACTTCTCACGTCAACTGAGCTGGAACGAGATGGTATCCGGACAGGAAACGGAGCTTTCTACAACCTTAAGTCCGGTTGTCAGCAAGACGTTTGATAAGCCTTCATATTCTCCGGTGTCACAAGCCCTGCTCCAAGCCCTGCAAAGTGACGCTATTACTACAGTCGCAGTGTGTGGGGTTGATACAGACGCTTGTGTGATGGCTACAGCTTTGGGACTATTTGATGCTGGATTTGAGACGTTCGTAGTATCAGATGGCTGTGCTTCTAGCGGTGGGCAGGAATATCATGAGGCGGCAATTAAGATATTGGAACGCAACATTGGAGCGCAATATGTAATTTCTTTTAGCGAATTACCCGCCATGTTGTCCCCTTTCAAGGGTAGGTATTTAAAAAAGGCACTAGCTAGCAGGTAAAATACTTATCTGATGTGGGTCAGCAGAAATATCAGGTGACTCCTCATAATTATCAAGGTGTGCAGGAGGGTAAATGCAGGTAGGAAAAAGTAGGGACTATTCCCTCCCCTGCTAGGGAGGGACAGGTGAATGCGTAGCAAGACCAGGGAGAGGTATAAGCGTTTTATTTAGTTGAAATACTTAATTCCTCTTGACCGCTTTGACCAAATTCTCGCAGGCTCGTAAAAAGATGCTCACATCCGCACCCAGCCCAACGTATTGAATTCCCCTGTCAATCCACTGCTGGGCAATTTCGGGATTGTCCGCGAAGGTGCCGACGGCTTTCCCGGCGTTGCGGATAGTAGTGACGCATTGCTCCATAAGGTTAATCACACGCGCATCTCGCACCTGACCGGGAATACCCAGCGACTGCGATAGGTCGTAGGGACCGAGAAAGATAACGTCAATGTGAGGTACACTGACAATCTCTGCAATGTTCTCTACGCCGCGCTTGCCTTCGACATGAACCACAACCAGGGATTGCTCGTTCAGCTGGTCTGTGATTTGCACTCCTGCTGCTGTGTACATACCTGCCCGCGTGGCGAATGAAAGTCCGCGAGAACCGAGGGGACTGTACTTCGCTCCCTTGATGCAAGCTTCGGCATCTGCTTTGGTTTCAATTTGCGGCACTTGCACACCAGCGCTACCGATGTCAAGCGCTCGTTGAATTTGTGGTGCATCATTCTTGCGGACGCGGACAACTGGGGCAAGTCCTACGCAGTCGGCGGCACGACATAAATCTTCAGCACCCAGTGTGTGCAGGGGTCCATGCTCCATGTCAATCACGGCAAAATCAAATCCTGCGTGTCCGCAGATTTCAATAAACGCCGGGTAGGCACAATTCATAAACGGACCGAGGACGACTTCGCCCCGCTTGAGTTTTTGTTTGAGTTGGTTTTCACGCATCGTTTAGCGCCTTGTATCGATTTTTAGCTACTAAAGGCAAAAATACTGCAAAATCAATGTACATACCGCTTTTTAATAAAAAGGAGGGTGAATCTTCACCAATGACCAATAACTAATAACAAATAACTAAATGATGATTGATTGGCTTTACCGCTACCCGCTTTTATATCCTGGTATCTTGCTGAAGCGCTACAAGCGCTTTTTTGCAGATATTCAACTTGCTTCTGGGGAGGTTGTAACGGCACACTGTCCGAATACAGGACCGATGACTGGGGTTTCCACTCCCGGTAGTGCGGTGCAGTTATCTTTAAGCGATAATCTCAAGCGCAAATTGCCTTATACTTTGGAATTGATTCAGGTACATGATAACGAGCCAACTTGGGTAGGTATTAATACTGCTTTGCCAAATCGGGTGGTGAAGCTAGCTTTAGCTAAATACCTTTTTCCAGAATTGGGCGGATATAGCCAAATTCGCGGTGAGGTGGTTTATGGACAAGATAAAAAAAGTCGAGTTGATTTTTTCTTGACAGGAAGTAATGAGGAACGCCCGATTTTTTTAGAAGTGAAAAATACAACTTTGGCAGAAGGAAGATTGGCATTATTTCCCGACACTGAGACGACAAGGGGACAAAAGCACCTACGGGAACTGATGGCGCTGTTGCCCCAAAGTCGTGCGGTGATGCTTTACTTTATTAATCGGGGCGATTGTAGGGAGTTTGCCCCTGGTGATAGTACTGACCCTGTATATGGTAAATTGTTGCGGGAAGCGATCGCTCTCGGTTTAGAAGTTTTACCCTGTCGTTTTCAAGTCACTCCAGAAGGCATTCAGTATTTGGGTTTGGCAAAGCTCAAAGTGTGATTGCAAAATATTTTTGCTATGTTTGAACTTCAGGAATTGCGTCTGGCTACACACATCAGAGATAATGCTGCTTCTGGTGAATTGGCATTTATACCAGACAACCATTGACTATAGCGGTACTTTTTATCTGACCGACCATAATTGCCTTGTAACACTTGTGCCCCTACTGTGTGATTATGGGGATACACTTTGACTGTAAAACCAAGAGGCTCCAGAGTTTGGTAATAAAGCTCTGGCTTTACACCATCACCGGGTTTGTGGTGGGTTTCGCTCTTGATCATGGCATCATGTTCTTCTGGTGACATAAAATTACCACGACTTAATAATCGATATATCGGTACTCGGATCTTATACAACAGCATCCCTAGCCCTTTCCAATTCCAAGCAGTATGCTGCGGGTCATGATCAGTAATTAACAATCCACCAGGACGCACCAGACGCGCAGCTTCCGCCAACACCTTAGACATATCCTCGCAGTGATGTAATGTTGCATTCACTACAACAATATCTGCAAAACCGTCGATAAATGGTAAGTTCTGGGCATCTGCCAAGATGGGTGTGTAGCCAATTTTTTGCGCCATCTCTAGACAAGTACGAGAAATATCTACACCAATAAGCAGTCGTGGTGAACCACCTAGCGTTGCGTACAGATTGCCTGGACCGCAACCGATATCAACAACGATTTTGTCATCCCAACTACCCGTCGCAGCTTGCCAGCATTCTTGGAAATTTTTGTCTCGGTGACAGTATTTAAAGTAGCCTTTTGCCCATTGATAATGGTCGTAGTAGTACTGATTTGCTTTGATTGCTGGAGTGAGATTCGCAATCGGACAGGTAGGAATGTCTTTTGTTTCCCAATCGACATGGGCATCTGAGAGAAAATATTTCTCCAATACTGAAGCGACGGAATTTAGCATATCTTAATTCCTGAGAATATCTGGGTTATAGGTTTATTTGCGGATAGATAACTCTGTATATAAATATACTTTAATTTCTTTTATAACTCAGTGCATACAGCTAAAAGCTGTTTTTTCCCTGTTATACCCTACTTTAAAATTGATTTTCAGAATATAAATCGGTAAAAATACTTATAAAAACTAAAAAAGTGGAAAATAGAAAAAAATGCCAAACAAGTATAAAAATAATACTTATACATGCATTAAATTGAGTAATTGTGCTTAAAATTAGGGAAATAAGGTTGACGACGAGGTATGCGATCGCCTGTTTGCCATGAAGTGATGGGTGGGGAATTTCCTGCCCTATACGTCATCCCTAGTCAAAACATGAAGTTGTTGAAAATAGTAAAATGCCAACTTGCCCTAGGTAGGTAGCAGAGAATTTATTGCTTGTCTCCAGAAAAGGCGATCGCACCCCAGCACAACCATCAGAGAACAAGCTTGGCTTAAGCCTACGAATGCTTGCCGAATTTGTGGTGAACTCATATTTTTTACATATTAGTTAAATGCCAAAAATATATTGGACATGATTAACAAGCTTTTATATTGTGATAATTGAAGCAATTCACAATAAATATTCCTATCGGAAAATTTGTGTAGGGGTACACAGCGCCAGACTGGGTTTTCCAATTGGCAATTTGATACAAGTCGGGTGGCTGTTGGGCGATCCCAAAGCGCACGATAGCCGAACTCTAGACAACCAACTCCCGCCATAGCCGGAAAGGCTTGGCGGTGGGTAATTCACTTTTTTGATACTATCTAAAGATGCTACGGCTTAAGGGCAAAGACAAGTATGAGCAAAGGCACGCTGTTTGACAAAGTATGGGATTCACACACAGTTGGTACACTGCCCTCAGGACAGACGCAACTGTTTATTGGACTGCATCTGATTCATGAAGTCACCAGTCCCCAAGCCTTTGCGATGTTACGAGAGCGCAATTTAAAGGTATTATTTCCAGAGCGCACGGTGGCAACAGTCGATCACATTGTACCCACAGAAAATCAGGCACGTCCATTTGTTGATGTCCTGGCAGAAGAAATGATGCAGGCGCTGGAGCAGAACTGTAAAGAAAATCACATTACATTTTATAACATCGGTTGTGGAAGTCAGGGTATTGTGCATGTAATTGCCCCAGAACAGGGACTGACACAGCCAGGAATGACGATCGCCTGTGGTGATAGCCATACATCAACTCATGGTGCATTTGGTGCGATCGCTTTTGGTATCGGTACCAGTCAAGTCCGTGATGTCCTCGCTTCTCAAACCCTCGCTCTTTCCAAACTGAAAGTCCGTAAAATTGAAGTTAACGGCACCCTCAACCCTGGTGTTTACGCCAAAGATGTTATCCTGCATATCATCCGCACTCTTGGTGTTAAAGGCGGTGTGGGATACGCCTACGAATTTGCAGGCACTACCTTTGAGCAAATGAGCATGGAAGAACGCATGACTGTTTGCAACATGTCCATCGAAGGCGGTGCGCGTTGCGGCTACATCAATCCTGATAAAGTTACATATGAATACCTTAAGGGTAGAGACTTTGCCCCTAAAGGCGCAGATTGGGATAAAGCCGTTGCTTGGTGGGAATCGATCCGCAGTGATGTTCATGCCGAATATGATGATGTAGTAAGTTTCGATGCCGCCGAAATTCCGCCTACCGTTACTTGGGGCATTACCCCTGGTCAAGGTATTGGAGTTAACCAAGCAATACCAACTCCCGACGAACTACCCGCAGACGATCGCACTCTTGCCGAAGAAGCTTACCGATACATGGATTTGGCTCCCGGTCAACCTATCCAAGGTACGAAAGTTGATGTTTGCTTCATTGGTAGCTGCACCAACGGACGAATCAGCGATTTGCGCGAAGCTGCCAAAATTGCTCAAGGGGGTCACGTCGCCGAGGGAATTAAAGCTTTTGTTGTCCCAGGTTCCGAAAGAGTGAAAAAGCAAGCGGAAGCAGAAGGACTAGATAAAATCTTTACCGAAGCCGGATTTGAATGGCGCGAAGCTGGATGCTCAATGTGTCTGGCGATGAACCCCGACAAACTTCAAGGACGGCAAATTAGTGCTTCTTCCTCCAACCGCAACTTCAAAGGACGTCAAGGTTCGTCCTCCGGTCGCACTTTATTGATGAGTCCGGCGATGGTAGCGGCGGCGGCTTTGAAAGGCGAAGTGTTCGACGTGCGCGAGTTGCTTAATTAAGTGCGTGCAGATAGACGCAAAGACCTAACCCCCTACCCCCTTCCCTAGTAGGGAAGGGGGAAATTAAAAGTCCCTCCCCTCGTAGGGGAGGGGTTGGGGAGAGGTCAGTAGGTTGCCACGGTACAAAGAGGAGATAATTTTATGGTGAGTGAAGTTAAAGCAGTTTCCGGAAGCGGTATTCCTTTGGTGGGTGATGATATTGATACCGATCGCATTATTCCGGCTCGGTATTTGCGTTGTGTCACTTTTGATGGTTTGGGTGAACATGCGTTTGCTGATGATAGAACAGGATTTCAAGGAGAGCATCCTTTTGATCAAGGGCAGTATCAAGGTGCGAAGATTTTGGTAGTTAATCGTAACTTTGGCTGTGGTTCTTCGCGGGAACATGCACCGCAAGCGATCGCTAAATGGGGCATTCAAGCGCTGATAGGTGAAAGCTTTGCCGAAATCTTTTTCGGTAACTGTGTCGCAATGGGAATTCCCTGCCTTACTGCTGATGCTGCCACTGTCAAGCAATTGCAAGAAATTGTTACAAACAATCCCCAAGCATCGATGACGGTGAATCTGGAAACAATGCAAGTGCAATGTGGCGATTTTACTGGCACAGTTTCAATGAGTGAAGGTGCGAAAAACATGTTTGTTGCCGGCACTTGGGATGCTTGCGGTCAGTTAGTTGCTTCTTCTGAACAAGTTCGGGCTACTGCGGCAAAGTTGCCTTATGTAAGTTGGAGCAAAGTAGCCTAAGTTTAGGTTAATAGCAAATCTGATTTTTAGACTTGCCTGTAGAAATCATAATTTTTGTAGAGACGTTCCGTTGGAACGTCTCGCTCGATAAATTATATCAAGTCTGTTTGATTAATCATAATAC
>CAXTNZ010000025.1:0-7919 GCA_964245695.1 uncultured bacterium
CATCTCCCCTCCCCCTGTAAGCTAGGATCTTAGTATTGCCAGAACTTTGATAATTTATGAATGGATTAAACCGATTAGCTGAAGAATCCTTGTCCATAACACCAGCAGAAAATTCTCAAAACGATATAGACCACAGCCACACAGATCGTACTCATGGGCATGGACAGTCGGCTCATCCACACGTCCATAGCGAAGAGTCTTTGCGCCGAATTGTCAATCGGCTGTCGCGTATAGAAGGACACGTTCGTGGCATCAAAACAATGGTGCAGCAAAGTAGTCCTTGTCCTGATGTTTTATTGCAAATTGCCGCAGTCAGAGGCGCACTGGATAAAGTGGCGCGAATTGTTCTCGATGAACATTTAACTGAGTGTATTGGTAGAGCCTCCAAAGAAGGCAATATTGAAGTTGAACTTGAACAACTCAAAGCTGCTTTGGATCGGTTTTTGCCTTAGAACATAAAAAAGGATGGACTCCCGGATTCAGGCTACCTGCGTGCAAGACGCCATCGGCGTGACATAGAGCAGATTAATTCATTCTTGATGAATTATGTTTGTATTTCACCAGTGTTGGGTACTCTAAAATCAAGTCAAATTGAATTACACCTACTCAACAGCTAACATGCTTGCCAGAATACGCCGTCTTTTAAGCCAATTTTTTAGTAAGTCCAGGACAATCAATAACGAACCTCTTAATAAAGTTAGTTTGATTGTCATTATTTTGATTGATATTTTTATCTTAATCAATGTTTTTACGGGACTGGATGATATTAGCCGATGGCATATTAGCCCGACCCAAGCTTACCCATGTTACTCAGAGTGGAAAAATTACCGATCGCAAACTACCAAAGATAAAGACTATGAAATTATCAAACTTTTATTAACATATAATCCTACTAATGTACCACTATTTAAGCAAAATTATCAAGAAACCAATAAAGGACATCTTGGTAGTGTATCTGATATATGCTTGAAGTATGCCGAATATAAGGACAATATTTACAAGTTTGAAAATAAACAAACCATAAAAACTATTGACCAAAAGCAAGCTAAAATTAGTACGCTTGAACAAGCTAATCGCAACATTCGCGCTCAATATGACTCCACGCTCTTAGAAAAAATTGCCGGTCAAGCTCGTGAGCAATCAATTAATTCAGTTCGTGCTGAAAAAGCTAAACAAGAGTTAGAGCAAAATAATCGCAACATTTCTACGCTTGCTCTGGAAATTTATAATCTGAAAAATCAACTAATAACCAAACCTGAAAGCGTTGGTTTTATAGCCTTTATTAAGGATAATGATAAATTTAGAGCAGTTGAAAAAAGCTATCAGCAGGCATCTTTTTGGTATCCAAGTATCCAACTTGCTTTTCAATCTCTCTTTCTTCTACCGCTGATTTTCGTTGCTCTATCAATCCATAGCTTTGCTCAACGAAGAAGATATGGACTTATCTCGCTGATTAGCTGGCATTTGTTGGTCATCTTTTTTATTCCGCTGATTATCAAAATATTTGAATTTCTTCAAATCGGCGCAATTTTTAAAGCACTATTTAATATCATTAGTGCCATTTTTGGCGGTTTACTTTTCTTCATTAGTTACGTTTATATCTTGCTGATTCCGCTTATTGGTTTTGGAATTATCAAGTTTATTCAAAAAATTGTCTTTAATCCTAAAGTCCAGGCGGCTAACAGAGTACAAAAATCATGCTGTGTCAAGTGTGCTAAGAAAATTCGGCATAACGATATGTACTGTCCCTATTGCGGTTATGATCAATATGTTGAATGCCAAAACTGTCACAATCTTACTTACAAACATTTGCCGTATTGTAAAGAGTGTGCATCTCCTGAAGACTCAAGTAATTTGTAATTTCTCGGAAATAAAGTATAGGCGCTCGCTAAAATTTTTTCCAAGTCTACTTAGTGAATCATGAGCTTAAAAAACTACCAATTTCACTATGATTTCACTGGTAACACAAATAAACAACTAATTCTTTTTTTACATGGATTCATGGGTAACAGCCATGAATTTGATGAAGCAATAAAATTACTATCTGATAATTTTTGTTTTCTGACAATTGACCTTCCTGGACATGGGAAAACTGAAGTTTTTGGTGGCGATGAGTGCTATACAATGGCAAACACGGCACAAGCATTAATTAATTTACTAGATCAGCTCAAAATTGCTCAATGCTTCTTAGTTGGCTATTCGATGGGTGGGAGATTGGCTTTATATCTCAATCTGCATTTTCCCCAACGTTTTCCTAAAGTTGTGCTGGAATCAGCTTCTCCTGGTTTGCTAACAGCAGCAGAACGATTAGAACGAGTTCAACGTGATGAGCAAATAGCGAGAAAATTAGTAAGAAGTGATTTTAAAGCTTTTCTATTAAATTGGTACAATCAGCCGATTTTTGGTTTTATAAAAAAGCATCCCAAATTTGATTGCATGATAGAAAGTCGGTTACAAAATAACCCTTTAGAATTGGCTAAATCATTGCGTTTTATGGGTACTGGATGCCAACCTTCTTTGTGGGAAAAATTAAAAGATAATACAAATCCTTTGCTGTTAATAGTTGGTGAATATGATGAAAAGTTTATAGTTATTAATACGAAAATGGCGGGAATATGTGAAGCCCAGTTAAAAGTAATTAGTAATTCTGGTCATAATATACATTTGGAAAATACATTGGTGTTTGTACAAAATGTCAGATATTTTTTGATAAAGGCGGAGCCTAGGAACGAGGAAATAACCTCATTTTGTGTTTAACAGATTCGTTTTTAACTGGCTGGTAGGCGTTGGGGTGAAGATGAAATTCGGCGATGCTGATGTCTTAGCCGCATTTAATTCTTCTTGTAAATTTTTCTGATAAATATTAGGTAAATATCGACTAACAGAATTAGTTTCTATGCCATATCCCAAACTTGTCCAAGTGGGAGATAGTCGCCGCAAAACTTGATTTAGCTTTCCTTGATGCAAAAGTTGAGAAATATCTGTTCCCCAAAAGGAGCGATCGCTTAACCAGCGATAAACTACTGCGTCTTGATATTCTGGTGCAAAACTATAAGTAGCCCAAAACATAAACCGCGTCGGGTTTGGGTGATAGCGAGGGGCAATTTGATACCAGGTAGTGTTGATGATTTGATATCTACCAGCAGCTGTGGAACAATTACCTGTGTTGGGACCAGTGACAATTGTGACGCACATCTGGGGATGATGGCTGAGGTCGTTGACTTGCTGTCCACCATACAAAAGAGAATAAGGGCGATCGCTATTTGCTTCACTCGCTGAGATGGTTCGCATCAAAGCACGAATGTAAGGATCGCCCCCTTTCATCACCAAGGGTGGGTTTTTTTGACCAAAGACGGGATTGGGATGCGATCGCAAGTCCCCATATATATACCACTGCAACAAACAGACAAAGCCGAGAAGTGCGGCTATTGGTCCAATAAGTTTTTCAACGCCTTTGAGTTCAATGCTTTTCAGAGTCGGACTCCTTAAAATTTGCGTAAAGCCAACAACAATAATCGACGCACTCCCAAACAACATTCATAACAAAGGTGGGGCGATCAGGCAAATTCATTTTTGTAATGCAAATGAAGCCACACCCCACCCGTCAATTGTCCTTAATCCTTAGTCTTTTGTAATTACAAATGACTTTTGACTTTTGACCAGGTTCAAGCAACGTTAGCAAATAGCTCCCCAAAGCTTTTAGAGGGAGCCTCGGATGACGCAACAATCTCGACAATTTTATTGCGTGCGGATGGTTCAAACAGCGACTCGACACAAACTTGGGCAACTTTCTGCCGGGGAATGCTGCCATCGAACAGTGTATCAGCGCTTTGCATGACAATTGGGTTGGGGTTATCTTCATTTTTTAATCCGCCAGGTCGGACAATTGTATAAGTCAGACCGCTTTTCTGAATGTACTCCTCAGCTTGCTTTTTCCAAACCAAAATCAGCCAGAACAAGTTCAAAGGATGGAACAACTGAGAAGTACACAAAGAAGAAACGAAAACAAAATGCTCTATTCCCTTAGCTTTGGCAGCATCTACTAAATTTTTAGTGCCTTCAAAATCCACTTTATAAGGTCCTGTGGGGTCAAAGCTAGGTTTTGCACCGGTGGCGCAAAGCAGTACTGTGCTATCTCCCAAAGCAGCAGTTAGGCTTTCTGGGGTTAACACATCGCCGACTACCAACTCAACATCCACAGGCAAAATGCCCTTAGCTTTCTCTGCGTCCCGCACCAACGCACGTACGGGAATATTCCGCGCTATCAATTCTTGTACTATCCGGCGACCTGATTCGCCTGTTGCCCCTGCTACAAATGCTTTCATGTTAAACGCTATCCTAGGAAACTAATATTTGATTTCTTCGTTCCCTATTTTAGTGATTCTATGAAGTTGCTGGCAGATTTTTGAGCTTTCGGTCAAAATGGACTCTTAGTGCGAAAGGTCTCTGTTGAGATGGGAATTATAAATATAGGCAAACGCGAGATTATACAGGAATGTATATATGCTTTCAAAAAACAGCGAATATCAATCCTTGGAAATAACAGAAGCAGTTGTGCCTGTGGAATCAGCTAGAGCAAAGGCTGAGGACGCACTAGGTGAAGCATCTGTGGTAACACCATCAAAATTTTACGGTCGTTATAACGACTCTATGGAAATGTATGCTTCAGCCGAAAAGGTTGCTGAGTATCTCAATTCTCACGCTTCATGGTTTTCGCGCTGCGCTGAACCGATGAAGGTGCAACCGCTGGGGGAAAATGGTTATGCTTTAGGAATCGGTCGTTTTGGCTCTTTTGGTTATGAGGTTGAGCCAAAGATTGGTTTGGAACTGTTACCAGCAGACGAAGGTATCTACCGCATTCGTACTATCCCCATTCCCGACTACTATCCGCCTGGTTATGAGGTAGACTATCGAGCATCGCTACGGTTAATTGAAAGCGTGGCAAACGATGCACCCACAAGTATTCAAGAGATCACAACAGTTGAATGGGAATTGGATTTGATAGTTGATATTCACTTTCCCAAGTTTATTCAGCGTTTACCTAAGTCTTTAGTGCAATCTACAGGCGATCGCTTACTTAACCAAGTTGTCCGTCAAGTCTCCCGTCGCTTAACACGCAAGGTTCAGCAAGATTTTCATCAACATCAAGGAATAGCTTTTCCCCCTACACAAAACAAGCATTAAGTCAATCATTTGTCCTTTGTCCTTTGTTTTTGACTTTTGACAAAGGACAAATAATTAATAATTATGCTTGAGTAAGAATTCTTTGGACAATTTGCACGCCAGTAATAGCCTGCCATGCAAAAAGTCCCAAAAGTACAAAATTCAACAAAATGTGGGTCATCCGCGCCCAATTTGCGCCTTTTTGCATAAAAGGAGAGAGTGAAGCCGAAAATGCAATCAAACTCGTCATCCCCAACCCTGCTAGCAGGTGAGAGCCGAAAAATAACTTACCATTATTGATGTATGTGACAGCCATAGCAGCGATCGCACCTGCGACCATCAAACCTAAGAGTATCGACCCCATTTGATAGTGTTTGACGTTATATTTACCTTTAATCAGTTCTTTCTTTTCTTCACCCTGAGCATTTCTGGTACGCTGTACTTGAAACCCTAGGTATGCCGCATAAATCGACAATAGCAATAGCGCCCACATCAATACCGGGTGAATGAAGTTCAGCCAATATTTCACCGATGGAGAAAGTTCAAGATTCATAAGTGTTCCCGCCCAGTTATTAAATATTTATAAAAGTTAGCATAATCGGTTGATAAAAGATTGCTCAAGTCGATGTGTTAACCGCGCTGATTCCAGAGGCTTTCGGGACAGAGCATACTTTTGCTCTTACTGATCGCGGCGTAAGTCCTGTAAGCGTTCAAGGGGATAAGCTAAACATTTTTAAGAAACCACAGATAAACGCACCTATTTACACAGATAATGTCTATTTGTGTACCCTGCGGGAAGGCACCTGAAGGGCATTTACATCTGTGGTTATTTCTGTTTCGCTTGTGTGCCTGAAGTAACCCAGCCATTTGTCAGTGCGATCGCACTTTGGAGGGTTATTTATGGTTTCTACTCAAGATATTCCGTTAATACGCGCAACTACTCGTGGCGATCTAAAGCTTGTGCGATCGCTACTAACTAATGGTACGCTTGCTGATACGTGCGATCGCACCGGAACTACGCCGTTAATGTTTGCTGCTAATTTAGGCTACACGGAAATTGTGCGATCGCTTCTCGATGCGGGTGCAAATATCAATTTACCCAGAAAACGCTATAAGTTGACAGCTTTAATGTTGGCTGCTAGCGCCAATCAAGTTGATATTGTGCAACTTTTAATATCTAGAGGTGCTGATGTCAATGCCACGAATGAAGATGGCAGTACAGCTTTAATGGCAGCAGCCTTGAAGGGTTATGTCGATGTGGTGAAAGTTTTGCTTGCCGCGAATGCAAATGTGAATGTCGCAGATAAAGATGATGATACTGCTTTGAAAGTGGCTGTTAAGCAGGGACATTCTGCGATTGTAAAAATACTACTACAAACTGGCACAGATGTCAATACCCAAGATGAAGATGGTGAGACTTTGTTGATGGTAGCGGCAGACTTGGGACATTTGGAAGTTGTACAAGCATTGCTGGCAGCGGGGGCTGATGTAAAGCGGAGAAATCAAGATGGGGGAACTGCACTATCAGCAGCTGCGGCAGCAGGACATGATGCGATCGCCTCAATCCTATTAGATCATGGGGCTGATGTGAATACCCAAGACCAAGATGGTGAAACAGCTTTACATCTTGCGGCTGTTGAAGGCTACGCTGATGTAGTAGAAGTGTTACTCAGCCGAGGTGCGGATGTGCAAATCAAAAACCACCTGGGTGATACACCACTGCTTGTTGCGGCGTTGCAGGGACATAGTAAAATTGTTGAGGCGCTGTTGCAACGAGGTGCGGATGTAAATGGAAAGTCAAGCGAAACGCCTTTGTTGCTTTCCGTATCGCAAGGACACGGTGAGACAGCGAAAGTATTGCTAGACTACGGTGCTGATGTTAATACTCAAGCAGATGATGGCAAAACTGTTTTGATTAAAGCAGCGGAAGGCAATCAAATAAGCATTATGCAGCAACTGCTAGATAAAGGTGCAGATGTTAATTATATAGATTCAGCCGGGGCAACAGTTTTAATGTGGGCAGCATCGCGGGGTTATAACGAAGCTGTGCAGATGTTAATTAAAGCTGGTGCGGATGTGAATTTGAAAAATAAAGGTGGTTATACAGCTTTAGCGATCGCTCAGTTTAATGGTTATGAAGACGTCGTGCAAAGTCTGCGAGCCGCCAGCGCAGAAGAATGAAAAAAAGACCCGATTAATCGCGTTTGTACTTGTAGAGACGCGATTTATCGCGTCTGTCAGGAATCACAATACCCCGTTAAACCTTACGAGCGTCGATTTAAGAAATTGGATAAAGCTTGCACAAACTGACATAATCGACGTAACCAGGTAACACGGGGAGTTAACTGGCGTTGCAAACTTGTCAGATTTTCTCGAATAGTTGCCGTAGTGGGATGATTAACTCCTAAAAGGCGATCGTACATTGCCAAAGCTTGAATGTACAGGGTTTCGGCATCGCTGTACCGCCCAAGGCTATCGTAGAGAAAAGCTAAATTGTTCAAGCTAGTAGCCACATCGGGATGGTCGCCGAGAAATAAGCGCTTTGTCATTGCCAAAGCTTCAATATATAAAGGTTCGGCTTCGCTGTACCGACCAAGGCTTTTGTAGAGAAAAGCTAAATTGTTCAAGCTAGTAGCCACATCGGGATGGTCGCCGAGAAATAAGCGCTTTGTCATTGCCAAAGCTTCAATATATAAAGGTTCGGCTTCGCTGTACCGACCAAGGCTTTTGTAGAGAAAAGCTAAATTGTTCAAGCT
>CAXTNZ010000025.1:8019-37584 GCA_964245695.1 uncultured bacterium
GAAAAGCTAAATTGTTCAAGCTTTGTGCCACATCCGGATGGTCGCCGAGAAATAAAGCTTGGCAGACATTTACGCAATCCTCACCCCAAGGTTCTGCTAATTTATATAATCCTTGTCCCTCATAAAATCTTCCCACCCCGACAAATACCCAGATTACTTCATCGTTAGGGACTGATGCTGGGGAAATTGCCTGTTTCTCTTCTGCTTCGTTGACCTCTGCAATTAAACGCTTTCCCAGGTCTTCAATATGAGGAATAACATCCTTGATGCCTTCGATATCCTTAGAGGTGGGTGACTGAGGAACGGTTTTGGCTTTGGCTATCATGGCAGTAGCGAAGGTTGTTTCTAAAACTAATTGCATCTCGCCAGACTCGGCTAACTGCCCTTGCAAAAACCACCGCACTAAGGCATGAATTTTATAACATCTTTCATCTACTTGTTGCAGCAAGTTGCGCTGGTAAAGCTGCTTTTTTGCCTCGTTTAATTCATCTGCTGACCAAGTTAATAAATTATTCTCCGGAGCAGACCTAACCCCCCTACCCCCCTTCCCTGCAAGGGAAGGGGGAATTAAAGCCTCTCCCCCCGTGGGGGAGAGGTTTGGAGAGGGGTCATTAAGTAAAGCCTCTCCCCCCGTGGGAGAGAGGTTTGGAGAGGGGTCATTCTCTGTCGCTACCCAAACAACCAATTCCCAGAGAATTGACTGGGGAGAAAATAAACTCAACAATTTTCCTAGTTGTTGCGCTAGTGGGTCGAGTTCTTCCCAAGTTAAAGCAAACGCGGCTTTAACTCCGAGTTGAATTGAGTTGAGAGTTTCCCGGTCTTGTAGGGCTGCTTCTGCTAATTTACGTTCTTGCAACTGTCCAAACATTGTGTGTAGAGATAGTTCCAAGTCTCTGACTAAATAGCCTCCCACTAACTCTATCCCCAAGGGCAAATATTCTAGACATTCACAGATTGCAGTTGCGGCTTCTGGTTCCTTTTCGATTCGTTTGTCTCTGTCCCCCAACAATCGTTTTAACAGTTCTAAGGCTTTTCCCGGTTCTTTTTCTGGCGAGAGAACATCTAAAGGAATCTCTTGAATAAAATTGGGGTCTAAACGCCGTAGTCGAGTAGTAATTAAAACTCGAAAGCGGTTATCGCTGGGAACAACTTCGCGCAAGTTGGCTAAATCAGTCACGTCATCGAAGACAATTAAAATAGGCAAGGCAGAATCAGGATATTTAGACCAACACCACGCGACTTGTTCTTTAAGGCTTAACAGTCTTCCGCCTAATTCTTGGGGAATCTCGAAACCAAACTTGATGAAAAACTCCAAAACTTCCGCAGCAAGATTGCTTTCCCTATCGTTTAACCAAGCAATGCCGCCGTAATCTTGTTGATATCGTCTCGCATATTGGGTGGCTAATTCAGTTTTGCCCACACCTCCCATTCTGGCTATTGCCACATAATCTCAGCGCTGCAACTCTTCATGCAGCATTGCCAATTCTTGTTCTCGTCCAACGAAATGGACAGAACCGCGAGGGATAGGTTTTGTGGGAGTTAACTTTGTCCGTTCCCGTTCGGACGACTGTACTCAAATATTAAAAGTACTACCTCTTTGGTCAATGGTTTGGTTTTGAGCCGCATTAATAGCTTTTTCGATGTTTTGGATAAAAGTTGAGGGGTATGATAGTTGAGATTTCTCCACAGCTGCTTTTATCTCCTTCAGGATTTCAGCTAAGTTCGAGGGTGGATTCTTTTCTGTTAATAATGCTAATTCCTGTGCAGCTTCAGCCACTTCCCGATTAGCAATAGCAGCAGATTCTACCTCCACTACAGCCTTGCCATAATCTAGAGGTTGTTCTGGTGCTTTCTCAATCGCTGTTACAGTATGGGGAGACTGTTTTTTCAGCGTGACGAGAAACTTACCAGTCTTGTCCCATAAAGCTTCCCCTACCTTTTCGCCAGTTTTTTCCAAAGCTTTGGTAGCAACTACAGTGCCAATAGCGATCGCCGCAGTAGTCAAAGGTTCCATATGCTACTTTATCTCTAAGTTTATCCCATTTATTAACACACTGCTTTTGTTCTAAATTTCGTAAATAAGTTAAACGACTTATATAGATACAATCTGACCTCTCTCCAAACCTCTCTCCTGCAAGGAGAGAGGCTTTGAGTCTTACTCCCCTTCCCTATTCTGGGAAGGGGTTGGGGGTTAGGTCTACGCTTTTGGTTACTTACATCACGCTTTTCGTGACCAACATCACGCTTTTCATTACCAACATCGCGCTTTTCGTGACTAACATCACGCTTTTCGTTACTTACATCGCGCTTTTCGTTACCAACATCGCGCTTTTCGTTTTTACGCCAATGCTTAAACAAACGCCAAGATTACTCAAAGCTATTGTTCTAAAAAATACAAATTCATGCGGATTATGCTGACCTCAAATGCAGCTTCAGTAAGGCAAGCTAGCTCTAGAACATCGAATAAGTCTGCTGCGTAAGTCCTGTGACTATAAAAGGAATACATTTATGTCCCGCCAAAAACGTACATACCGCATTCTCGAAAAAGCTGAATTGAGATCCGCTGGACTCAAAGCAATAGACCCAAGCATGGATTTTGGGGATACTCGCAACTTGCAAAATCTAACACAAATAATTGAGCAGTTACGCACCAGAATTGATGCTTATAACACTGCTTTATCGGTGATTGACTCTTCCAAAACCGAAATTGATCAATTAGAAAAAACCTTAGCCGATCTCTGTGACAAAATGTTGACTGGAGTTGCCTTTAAATACGGCAAAGATAGCAGCGAATATGAAATGGCTGGTGGTGTTCGCAAAAGCGAACGCATTCGCCGAAGCTCATTTAACCGCTTGAAAGCTAATGCAGAGGAAGTACCGGGTAAGAACGAGCAAACCGCATCATATCATTAAATAACAAAACTCCGTTGCAACTGTAAAGATTGTTGCAACGGAGTAAGAAAAATTTTGAAACACCAAGATACCACAAGTAAAAAGCCTGCTTCATCAGAATGCTTGCTTTCGCAAAAATGAAGAAGGAAATTTACCCCTTACCTTTTACCTTGTTTCCCCCTCGGCGTTCCTACTGTGCTTTATAGGAACAATATATAGATTATTCTCTGATGGAACAGTATTCTAATGATCAGTTTTCATGTATCAATACGATACTAAATAAAACGAATCATTTAATGGCGGTTGTTTGCGGCGATTCTTTGATTATTTTGAGCGTTGGCGCAGCCCGCCGTAGGCATCGCTATTTTTTTTGCTAACTTGCTATTGTGACTAAAAATATAAATTCTGTGGCTAATGTTACAACCTAAAGCAATCAAAATTTTGTGGGTGGGAATTGGTTGTGCGCGCTTGACTTCGCGAGAATTAATTGCAATAGCCATTGAAGAAACTTTTAAAAAAAATCAACTGGATATTAGTGCGATCGCCGGGATTGCTACTATCGACATGAAAGCCTCAGAAGTTGGTTTAGTCGAGCTTTGTCACCAACGCAATTTGCCTCTGAAAACCTTTCCCTCAGATGTTCTGGGTTCTGTTTGTGTCCCCAACTCTTCCCCAGTTGTCGCACTTAAAGCGGGAACTCCCAGCGTAGCCGAAGCTGCTGCTTTGTTAGCAGCTAAGTGTCAAACTCTGCTGGTTCCGAAACAAATTTTTAAATCAAACTCCAATCATGAAAATCTCTCCCGCTCTACTTTACAGGGTGCGGTGACAATAGCCGTTGCCCAAGCGGAAAAAGAATACATCGGTTCTCCAGAGCAACTATAACTCTACGGGGGTATTTGGGCTTTGAAGCTGATAAACGAAAAATCTGTTTTTTTACCTTTTACTAGTCAATAACTCTGAGTAAATAGTTAATAATGGTAGAAACAATCGCCAGCACAATTGAACCCAACAAAGCAGGTAAAAAGCCTTGAATCACAAAACCATAACCAGGAGTGAGGGCGCTTGCTAGCCAAAGTGTCAAGGCGTTGATAACAAATGTAAACAAACCAAAGGTAATCAAGGTAATTGGCAAAGTCAAAAGGCTTAAAATCGGTCGAACGATCGCATTAACTAGCCCTAGAACAACAGCGGCGATCAGCGCTGCAATAAAACTCTTGACAACAAAGCCCGGGACGAAGTGAGCCGTAATCAGCAATGCGATCGCTGTACCCAGCCAAGTTAATAAAAAGTGCGGCATAAGTTTTTTTTAGATAAAATAGGGGAAATTTAAATTATCCCACTTAATATTAGGTTCTTTTGGATACTTATATTATCTGTCAGCCTGGTAGAAGTAATAAAGGCTAGGGACTGGGACTAGGAACTAGGAAATAGTCTTCCTAATCACCAATTCCCAAAATTCGCTTTCAAATCGAAGATACAGGCTTGGGGATGTTCCCCCAACAGATGGCTAAGCAGTTAAATAATAAGTCGATTTTCCGCTACTCAAAACCTAAGCTGAGAAAATCGACTTATGATGGTTGATGAATGATAATGATGCTATCCTGAATTACGCTGTTGACTTCGCCGCCGCATGAGAACATCCCACGTAGCGCCACCAGCTACACCGTCAGCCTCTAAACCATAGCGCTGTTGTGCAGCTTTAACCGCAGCTTCGGTGGATGCACCAAAGTCTCCATCTGCATCACCGTCCAAAAACCCAAGTCTTTTCAATCGTTCTTGCAACTTGACAACTTCAGAACCACGCATCCCTACACGCAAAATCGGCATTCCGGCTGCGGTGTATTGAATAGCAGGGGTTTGTCGAGTAGTTTGTCCAGAACTGCTAGTTTGGCGAGTTCGAGAAGTTTGTCCAGAACTGCTAGTTTGGCGAGTCCGAACAGTTTCGCCAGAATCAGTGGTTGAGGTAGTACGAACAGTTTCCCCAGAACCAGTGGTTGAGGTAGTACGAATAGTTTGCTCAGAACGAGAAGTTTGTCCAGCGCTATTGGTTGAGGTAGTACGAAGGGTTTGTTCAGAACGACTGGTTGACGTACCACTATCGGGCGATGATTGTCTCACGGTCGTTTGTGAGGTAGTAGTTGTCGCCGGTTTTGGGCTAGCAGGTTTTGGCTCAGGAGTGGGATTAACAACTCTGGTGGCGTTGGGAGTCTGACTAGGAGTGGGAAATTTGGGTGCGGTGTTAGGTGAAGAAGGGGAAGAGGGGGAAGAAGCCACTGTCGCTTCCCCAGGGAAAAGTTTTTGCCAAGTGACGGTATCAACAATGCTGTCTGGAGTCAAGCCAGCTGCTTGTTTAAACTTGGAAACAGCGTTGGCGGTCGTTTCGTTAAAGTTCCCATCCACTGCACCTGTATAATAGCCCAAAAGTTTCAGCGCTCCCTGTAGTTCGGATACACGCTCTCCTTGGCTACCAACTTTCAGGGTAGGACGATTGATGCTACCGCTCCCAACTACTTGTGCAATTTCTGCTGGTGCTGCAAATGATACTACAGCAGACGAGCCAATTAGCACAGGAGTAGCAAAGCAGAGGGGTAACCAATAAAACTTGCTCTTTGAAAAAAAGCGAAATGCTCTTAGTGTCTGTAAGTAGCTAGAGATACTTACTGTCTGGCTGCCTTTCATGAAATTTGCCCCCGGATTATTCTGATGCTAATAGTACAGCGGCTTGACTCTAGAAGACAGCTGCTGTAATCGCGCTACGCGAATGTGCTTTGCACACGCTACGCGATCACACTATTGATAGCTTCCTGTTGACCGACTAAAGACAAATAAGGTTCCCGTAAATGTCGGCAAGCCGCAGCGATCGCATCCGTCACACTTACACCTGCAATTATCTCCTGAAACTCTCTATCAAAATCAATTCCTAACCCCAATATTTCATACCAACCATATACTTGAGCAATTTGGGCGTTACTTTGTTTACCTAAGGCGTATTGCCCCAGTATCTTGTTTTTCGCAGCTTGAAGTGCGCTTTCTTCTAGTTGAGTGGTACACAGTAAATCTACTTCTGTCCGCAATCCTTTCAAGGCTATGCTGGTGTTTTCGGGAGCAGTTCCCATATAAACCACAAATGAGGCCGGATGCAACCTTGTGGGATAAAATGCGGATACTTCGTAAGCTAATCCTCGCTTTTCGCGCAATTCCACAAACAAGCGACTAGAAAGCCCATTTCCCAAGTATGTAGATAGTAACTTCAGTGGGGCATAGTCAGCAGCGCGCACAGATGGTCCCATATAACCTAGCATGATGACTGATTGCTGGGTTTGTTGCGGTTTGAGCCTTTGCTGTGGTTCAATTTTAATATCGGGAAAATGTACTATTGGCAGTGGTTCAGGCGGAGCTTGCCAATCACCAAAAGTTTTTTCTACCAATGCAACTGCATCTGTTAGTGTGACTCGACCAGCAATACTAATCACCAGATTATCTGGACGGAAATATGTCTTGTGATAGTTGACTAAATCGGCGCGAGTCAAGCTGCTCATGGTTGTTTCATCTCCCAGCACTGACATGGCATAGGGATGATTTTGATACATCACCTGGCGCAGTTGCTCAAAGGCGATGGTAAATGGTTGCTCTTTTTGAGAGCGAATATCTTGTAGCGCTAGACGGCGTTCGAGTTCTACTTCAAGTTCGGGAAAGGTAGGCGATCGCATAATTCGCCCCGCCAAACCCAAAATTTCCGCAAAATCTGCGGTGACAGTCTTCAATGACAGCAAAAAATAATCAGCAGCGGTATCTGCACTCAAACCCGCCCCCAAAGACTCTACTTGTTCAGCAATTTCCAAGCTTGAAAGTCCATCGCATCCCTTTGTCAGGACTGTAGATAGCAAATGCGCTAATCCGGACTGCTCTGGGTTTTCGTTACAACTACCAGCACGAACAAAAATCCGCGCCGCAATGATATCGGCGGCGGGATTTTCTGCTACCAATAATACGATGCCATTGCTCAACACAGTGCGAGCGATCGGCGAGTGAGAAAGGGAAGGTTTCACGGTTTGAGTCATTAGTAAAAAGTCAAGAGTCAAAAGTTAGGAGTCAAAAGTTAGGAGTTAGTAGAGGCGGGGTAAAGAGCGCCCGTACAATATTCAAGAGTCCAAAGTCCAAAGTCCAAAGTCCAAAATCCAAAGTCCAAAGTCCAAAGTCCAAAGTCCAAGAGTTTTTGACCATTGACTGTTGACTATTAACCATTGACTAATGACTAATGACCAATGACCAATGACCAATGACTAACAAGGTTTGAGTACCGTAACCGCATAATTGTGCGGTGAAAGATAATCTTTAGCTAATTGTTGCAGTTCTTGGGCATCAAATGACTGAATTTGCTGGGGATAAGTAACAGACAATTCAGCTTGGGCGATGGTATTGTAGTAGCCATAAAGCCCGGTGAGTTGATTTGGCGTTTCTGTAGAAAACGCATACTCATTACACAGCAGCCTGCGAGTACGCGCAAGTTCAGAATCGCTAATTTCCCCAGTCTGCAAATCTTCCAGGTGAGCGCGAATCAAAGATTCAACTGTCTCCAGTTCTTCTGGCTCTAACCAAGCGTTAATTGTAAATAAGCTAGATTCTCGTTGGAGAGAGAAATTAGCGCAAATTCCCTGCACCAATTGCTGTTCTTCCCGCAAATCGCGCACTAACCGGGAAGTGCGCCCTTCTGCTAGTAGCACTGCTAGTAAGTCTAAACCGTAGGCGCTGCGGAGTTGCTCTACTCCAGGTCCAGTCCACGCCATCAGCAACCGCGCTTGCTCTAGCCGTGGTAAATAAAGTTCTTCACGGCGAATACCGACAATTACTGGCTGAGCAATTTGCTCAAATTGCGGACAATCAGTGCGATCGCCAAAATTCTCAAATGTGCGTTTTACTAATTCCAAAGCTGGTTTTTCCGCAATTCCCCCTACTACCACCACCGTCATGTTTTCTGGTTGATAGTGAGCGCGATGAAAACAGCGCATTGCTTCGGGTGATTGCTGCATCAGTTCTTGCTCTGTACCCAGTACCGAACGTCCGTAAGGGTGCTGCTGATATACGCTTTGAATCAAAGCTTGAAATCCCAGCCAATCGGGATCATCTTGCGCCTGGCGAATTTCCTCTAACACCACATCCCGTTCCCGCTCAAATTCTTCTTCGGGAATTGCAGCGTTAAGCAACAATTCCCCTAAATGAGGCAAAGTATCTTCTAGATATGTGGCAGCTGTGGTCAGAGTGTAATGAGCATAATCATAACTGGTAGCCGCATTAGTCACCCCACCCCTATTTTCAATGTTCTGGTCGAACACTCCTGGGGCTAGGGTTGCTGTACCTTTAAAAATCATATGTTCTAAGAAGTGCGCCATGCCGAACCACGGATTTGGCTCTCTTGTTGCACCTGCACGCACCCATACATCAGCCACCACTACAGGGGTTGTGGCAATTTCTTGATGAATAAAGGTTAAACCATTGTCTAGTTGAAAAACCGAGGCTGGAAACACGGTATTAATTAGCTGTTGTGACAATTTTTCCTGCTTTCAGCAAAATTTAACGCAGTTTTGCTTATTTTAACTTTTATTGACATGCAAATTAGAATCAATTTATACAGATTTTTTGACAAAAGATAGAGCTATCATTTCCTAACTTATGTATATACGTAATTTGCATCTTCAATGCAGCTAAAATGCCGGTAATAACTTGTTTTGCTTTTTATTTATAATTTTTAATTAATGCACTGATAACTAATTTCTATTGATTGTAGTAGAGTACGCTCTTGACGAGTCCGTACACCAATCGATAGCTAAGGGGAGACCGCAAAAAAAAGTTCCGGTTCCGTGTTTTGGGATTATTCACACTTCGTGTCGTGGATCTGGGTGTTGCCGAGTGTATCTTTTTTCAGGGCAAGTGCCTAAAAACGCGGTGCGTTACACTTTGTTAACGCCCCCGACAATGTATGTAATTTTTGCTCTCTGTGCAAGTAATTAACTGATAACTAATATCTGTAGTTAAAGGTCCCAAGTCTTTGCTGACTATGGGAGCTAAAAATTTTAAGTTCACCGCGACGCCGTTTTACCTAAGTTTATGACCTGGGTTTATCCAGGTGGGAACCGAATTCCTCGTTTAAAGTTTCCGAGTCGTTGCTCGGTTTACTGCCACGAGAACAGTTAGCTCCCTTTTCTTTAAAGGCATAGATCAAAAAACTTGATGGCAGTCACCAACGTCGTAGTGCAACTACCTCATTATAACTTTCAAAAAGATATTGTGTGTCCAAGAGTAAAAATTTCTGGCGTTTTTCAACTTGGATACCAAATAGATTCTATGGTGCGGGCGACATCCATCGCTTCATCCCGATTTTGATTGTCCAGCAAAACGGTGACGTGTCCGAGTTTGCGACCCAAACGCGATTCAGTTTTACCATACCAGTGGAGGTGCGCTTGGGGAATCTGCTTCAATAGCGATCGCTTTTTTCGATAGTCACTTTCAGAATTTTCGTATCCCAAAAGGTTAACCATGACAGCAGTGGCGCAGCGTAAAGCCGGATTACCCAAACTCATACCACAAACTGCTCTCAAATGCTGCTCAAATTGCGAGGTTTCGCAAGCATCAAGGGAAAAATGCCCAGAATTGTGGGTACGGGGAGCAATTTCATTTACCAGCACTTTATTATCGCCAGTGAGAAATAGCTCAATCCCAAAAACGCCTACTGCTTGCAGGCTATTTAGTATAGTGTGAGCGATCGCTTCTATTTCTGCTGCTAAAGAAGGCGTAATCTCAGCCGGCGCAATTACCCGCCGACATACTTGTTGTTCTTGTTGGGTTTCCACCACTGGGTAAGTTACAACTTCCCCATCTACAGAACGCGCCGCAATTACCGCCAATTCCCTTTCAAAGGGTACAAATTCTTCTACTAAAAAAAGATGTTGATTAAACTGTCTTTTTTTGGTATTATTCAGCAATTCCACTAAAGTCGCTAAATCCTTGATGACGAACGTACCCTGACCGTCATAACCGTGGCGTCTAGATTTGAGAACTAGTGGAAAACCCAAAGATTCAATTTGGGATTTAAGTTTTTCTTTTTTATTGTCCAACTGATACTCAACGGCGAAAAACTGGGGAACTCTTAAGCCCAAGTCGCGTAAATAGCAGCGTTGATGATATTTATCTAAAAGAGGAGCCAACGCTTCTAACCTGGGGCGGAAGAAAACCCCTTGGTCAGCCAGAATTGACAAAGCGTCTAGATTGACAAACTCGTTTTCAAAGGTGATGACATCGCATTTTATCGCTAAAAGGGCTGTGGCAATGGCATCATCAACTGTAGCGAAAACGGTATCAGTGGCGCTCGCCACAGCCGGATCTTCTACGTTAGGAGTCTGCACCACCAATTCTACTTGTAACTTTTGTGCTGCGCCTGCCATCATCGAGGCAAGTTGTCCACCACCAATTACACCAACACGCTTCATTTACATCCTAGAGAATAACGAGTTTCCACACCAGTTTGAGAATTCACACCGCTAGCTTTTTCGCACAGTTCTTTGATTTGCGCTTTATCCAAAATCGCATCACTGAAATCTGCACCTTTTATATTTACATTAGTAAAGACGGCGCGAAGCAAAAGGGCTTCGGTTAAGTTCGCATCACTCAAATCAGCCCCAGTTAAGTTTACCTGATCTACCAACGCATTGCTTAAATCCGCTTGATGCAGATTCGCTTGTGTCATTACTGAAGCACTCATCACGGCTCCCCGCAAGTCAGCACCAGCAAAGTTAGCCAGTTCCATATTGGCGTTAGAAAATTCAGCTGCTTGCAAACTTTGCCCAGAAAAATCCCGTTTTGTCAATTCTGCATTGCTAAATGACAATGGATGAGTCCAGTCTGCCAGTGCTGGTGTTGCTACTAAGCAAAATACAATAATCAAGACAAGTAACGCCAACTTTTGCCGCCAAAACATATTCGGTTGCTGGTTGTGTGTCCAATCGCTGCATGTAAAATACCACCGCGATCGCGGTGGTCAAGTTAAGCTTACCGCAATGAATGGTCTTTTCTTCCTTAACTTCAAGCTTGATAACGGTGACATACCCAAAGGCGTGAAGTTGGCAGGCGGAAAATGTAACATGTTAAGACAAACGGCGAATATGACGTGCGATCGCACTTATTTTAAATTTAAGCAAGCACTCACTCACTAATTTACAATTCTTTATATCTAGGTTTTTGAGTAAAGTTTATTATCTTTTACGTTCAACAGGCTATAGATTACTGTTAGTCTTGGAATTAACAAAAGAATTATTTGAGCTTTATTATCTAAATGTCTCACTTGCTTAACAAAGCTTAACCATTAAAGAATTATCGTTAACTTCATAGCGATTGGTTAGCCAAGCAGAAATAGTCAAGTTATTGATATTTAACTCTTACAGAAATTACACAAATCTAACTTCCTAACCCCGATTATGAAACATTACTCAATTGAATGGATCGAGGAATGGTGTCAAGAAAATGGCTGGACAGATTTATTTGTTGAGCGGCGTAATAATTACTGGGCTTTTCCACCAACAGCGGTAATGCCAGAACCAATCCCTCCCAAAGTTCTCAGCGGGATTAAAGCCAAAAAGGGATTAACCTTTGAGGAAAGATGGTTGTCGATATCAGCAGTCGTGACAACAATTGCTGCCGTAGTTTCTAGCTATTTGTTAAAATGTCCAATGCCATTAGTTTTGGCTTTCGCTTTTGACGCGGTGACGATGGCTCAACTTGAAGTTGAGGATATCTAGGGTTATGTCGCGTGAAAAGTAGCTACGGGCATAAGCGAAGCTCAAAATCGAAAAAAGAAAATTACTACCAAAGAGCGAACAACCAGTTCGCTCTTTTTTGATGCTGGAAAACTTCAAGCATGTAAATAGAAGAATACTGTTTTCGCTCTTAGACTTGCTGTACTGTGTTCCCTAACCAACTAGTACCGCTTCTCCTTCTCAATCGCACTCCTACGCACTCGCGTTCAAAGACGCACTTGCGTTCGCGGAAGAACGCTCACGTACACCGGGAATTGACAGATGAGGAGATAAAGCGGATTGCTCAAATTTATCATGCTTGGCGAGGTGAGAAGGAAGCGGGTAAGTATGAAGATATCCCTGGTTTTTGTAAGAGTGCCAAGTTAGAAGAAATCGTCTCACATGGTTATGTTCTCACGCCGGGGCGATATGTGGGGGCAGAGGAAGTTGAGGATGATGATGAGACTTTTGAGGAGAAGATGTTGCATTTGACGAAGAAATTAGAGCAGCAGTTTGAGGAGTCGGCAAGGTTGGAGGCAGAAATTAGGGAAAATTTGCGGGGGTTGGGTTTTAATGTTTGATAAACAGCCTGAAGAATGGCACACTGTGAAAGTTGAATATATCGCTGCACCAGATAAATATGCTTGTGTTGGTGGGCCATTTGGTTCCAATTTGACTCGTAAAGATTATGTTACAACTCTAGGAACTCCTGTTAGTAGAGGAAGTAACCTCACTTTAGGAGAAAGATTCTTTAAAGATGATGATTTTGTTTTTATGTCTGAAGATAAGGCTGTTTCACTTATTCAAAATACTGCATATCCTGGTGATATTGTTTTTACTCAACGTGGCACTATTGGTCAAGTAGCTTTAATACCTAAAAATTCAATATTTCCTAAATATATACTGTCTCAAAATCAAATGAAGCTTACACCAGACCCAACAAAGGCAGATGTGGGGTTCTTACTGTACTACTTTCTTTCACCCATAGCGCAAGAAATAATTTTAAGAAATTCGATTGGTAGCACTATTCCAGGATTTAATCTTACACAACTTCGGCAATTTCCAGTACCTCTTCCCCCCTTCCCCGAACAAAAAGCGATCGCACAAATCCTCTCCTCTCTAGACGACAAAATCGAATTAAACCGGGAGATGAACCAAACGCTGGAAGCGATCGCACGGGCAATCTTCAAATCCTGGTTTGTGGACTTTGACCCAGTACGCGCCAAAATGGAAGGACGACAACCAGCAGGAATGGATGCTGCAACTGCCGAACTTTTCCCTGATGAGTTTGATATGAAAATTCCGCCTGATGCTATTATTGCCGACGAAAAAATCACACGCTACTTATTAGTACCAAGAGAACAAGATAATAAATCAAAGTTTCTCGCCCAAGCTGGATTTACACAAGAAAACCCAGAACTCTTAAAAGCAGCAATTCGTCAACTTGCAGATTCAACAGCAGCAATACAAGATAGAGATAATGAATATGGGGTGTTCTATCGCGTCACTGGTGAATTAATCGGCTTAAACCAGCGAAACCTAGCAGTGATTACCGTTTGGCTACAAAAAGCTTTTGACGGCAAGTTTCAGTTTATCACCCTCAAACCTAATAAGGAGTCTTCAAATGAACTTTGAACTATACCAGCGTGTCGCTTTAAATCGTGACTTAAGCGAATATCAATTAAAAAAAGGTGATGTGGCAACTTTAATTGATTTTGTCCCTCATCCCAGCAATGGCGAAGAAGGATGTGTTCTAGAAGTATTCAGTGCCACTGGTGAATCAATAGCTGTTGTTATCGTTCCCATATCTGATATTAAAGCACTGAGAAATCATGAAATTTTAAGCGTTCGCTCTTTGGTATAAATTTAGTAACAATCATAAAATTATTAGATGTTGTTGCCATAACCGAAGACTTACCACAATTAGGATTATATCGTGGTCAAGTCAGAACGATTGTAGGAGAATATAAACCTGGAGTTTTTGAAGTGGAATTTAGCAACTTAACAGGACAAGCTTATGCAATAGAAACTGTAAATGCTAATAAATTAATTGTTTTATATTATCAAGCCATTGGTGAGAAAAGCTTAGTTTAAGCAAATGCTATGAAATTTGCCAATCAACAAATTATCTAAATAGTTATGGACTGTAACTGTCACCATGCCAAGAAATAATCAATTTACAGTCGCTGCTATCGAGTTAATTATGCAAGGTATCGGTCAAGGAGTACAACCATGAAAGTTACAGTGCAAGATCCGGAAATTATCAATAATATAGAACCACAACAACTGAGAGAGTATTTGCAATCTCATGGTTGGCAAGAAGACCGACCTTTTCTTGATAATGCCACAATCTGGCACAAGCAAGCAGCAGAAAAAGGAGAATTTGAAATCTTGCTACCAAGCACAAAAGATTTAGGAGATTATCTACCTAGAATTCGTAAGGTGTATGTGGCTAACAGGATTTGATGCGCCATGTTTGCACAGCATCTACATTGATAAACCAATGCGTGGTCATGGGCTAATGCAAGCTATAGCCAGAGTTAACCGCGTCTTCAAAGACAAACCAGGCGGTTTAGTTGTAGACTACTTGGGCATTGCTGACCAACTCAGAGTACCCCTGAGAGATTATACTGCTGACAGTCAAGGTCAAACAGGCATTCCTCAAGAACAAGCGATCGCTCTCATGTTATCAAAGTACGAAAACGTCACAGCAATGTTAGACAATTTCGACTATTCGCTGTTTTTTACAGGTACTGCAACCCAACGTATCTCCATCATCCCCGCAGCAATGGATCATATTCTCGAAGTGGAAGATGGACAACAGCAGTTTATCCAAGCAGTGAATGAATTAGCCAAAGCCTTTGGTTTGTGCAGTTCCAGTGATGAAGCGATCGCAATTCGGGATGAAGTCGGTTTATTTCAAGCAATCCGCGCTGCCTTCGTGAAAGATACCACAACTGGGGGTAAAAGTCCAGAAGATATAGATACTGCAATTCGCCAAATTGTCTCTAACGCCGTTGCGAGTGATGAGGTAGTAGATATTTTCGTTGCTGCTGGGGTGAAAAATCCTGATATTTCTATCCTTTCTGATGAATTTTTAGCAGATGTCCGCCAACTACCCCAGCGTCACCTAGCTTTAGAACTGCTGCGGAAATTAATCAACGACGAAATCAAAACGCGATCGCATCGTAACTTGGTACAGTCCCGTTCTTTTGCCGAAATGCTAGAACAGACAATCAAAAGATACCAGAACCGCGCCATTGAAACAGCCCAGGTGATGAGCGAATTAATTGAATTAGCAAAGGAAATTCGGGAAGCGACAAAGCGAGGCGAAAACCTGGGGTTATCTGAAGATGAACTAGCTTTTTACGATGCCCTAGATTTAAATGATACCTCAGTCCAAGCATTAGGCGATGATACCCTCAAAGCGATCGCTCGTGACCTTGTAGATACAGTTCGTCGCAACGTAACCATCGACTGGACACAGAAAGAAAGCGTCAAAGCCAACCTGCGCCGCTTAGTCAAGCGGTTACTGCGGAAATACGGCTATCCACCAGAAAAGCAGGAAAAGGCGATGGTGACAGTCCTGCAACAAGCAGAATTACTGTGTAAAGATTGGGCTGCGTGAGGAGGCGATCGCTCTCGTTCGTTTCAAGTACGTTGTATGTTGGAACGTTGGTTGTGGTGTGGGATGAGGAGTGAAATTTATACCCTCTGGCACGATTCGCAAGCTGGACGCGATATTGTCGAAGTCCCAGCATGGCTGAATGGTGGTTCCGTTCCTTTTGGGATTACGCAAGCAAATTTCTCGTTTGAACGCCTCCTGAGCGTCAGGAAGCGACGGGAGCGCTGTTTATCAGGGGTTCGCGGCATTATTACGGCGTGAAGGTGCAGCTTTATTGGATTACAGGCGAGGAAATTAACGACGTTGTTTATTTTGAAGAACAAATCGACTCACACCATAGCTTCCCCGTCGCATGGTGTCGCAAACAAGGTATCGACCCTAAATTGTTAACTGTGTCACTAAGAGCGTTAATAACGACATTAATCTGTTAACGACGACAAATAATGTCTTACTCGACAAATACAATGGGCGATACTGGATTTGAACCAGTGACCCCATCCGTGTGAAGGATGTGCGCTACCCCTGTGCTAATCGCCCAAGACTTCTAATATTAACATATTTATCGGCAAATAACCACAAATAAAAGGGGCAGCAGGGGAAGCTACGGGAGCAGGAGAAGCTTCCCCTTGCCTTAGTTAGTTTTAAAAAAACCTGTCGTAGGGAGAGAAGATGGTGTAGTAAAGCGAGGGATCAACGCGATCTGTGAAGCGAGAATAGAACTGATGCATTCGGAGCGAATCTGGTTCGTGTTGTTCTTTTTGAGAATTTTCTGATGTTTCTGGCTTGCTGGCTAGGGTAGCTTCAATCAAATTAGCCAACTTTGACCATGCCACGGAAAAGGGATTTTGTAAATAACTTTGGAGCAGGGATTTCTTTTCATTGTCAGATAATCCTGCTTTTTCTAAATCATTGACAAGCGAATCATTTGTATTTTTAGACATGATTTTTCTCCTTGGAGATGTTGAGGTTTGTTGCAATTTTTTGCATTTCGTGAGGAACTGTATTCTTCATGGAGATTCAGCAAGGGACAAACATCTAAAGAAGCTCTGGAATCCCATGTGAACGAAATAGATCAATTAAGTCCGACTATTGAACAAAAGTAAATCACCCTTAGGCTTTGGACATAGCCTAGATACAGGCGGTTAAGCGTCAAAGCTAACCTAGCTGCATTTTTATATAGATATAAATGTAAATCAAGTCGAGTTATGCACTTTTCGGCTAAAAATGGTAACGATTGATTACAAGGTAAAATCTGTTCTTTTACGTTTTATGTTTTACCTTCTCTCCTATATTCTCTGGAAAGAAAAAATGCTTATACCAAGTTGTAGTCAAAGATAGTAAATAAGGGATGAGGAGGATGTTCCCCCGAAACCCTCCTACACCGTTCAAGATGCTATTTCACAAACGCGACACGCGTATTAATCCCCTTGCGGATACTCGTCCCACAAACTCGTAATCTCCCGCAGACTTTGGTGATTGCCATCGCCCAATATGAGATGATCTAGCAGCGGAATGCCCAAAAACTGCGCTCCGGCTAATAACTGGCGTGTCAAGTCGATATCAGCCTGACTGGGTTCGACGTTACCGGAGGGATGATTATGCGCCACTATCACCCGCGTTGCTCCATGACGAATGACTTCCCGAAAAATCTCGCGGGGAGGCGCTAGGGTTTCAGTTGCGGTACCAATGGTAATTACTTGCGTCCCTAGTAAACAATTCTTTACATCTAATAGCAGTACTGCAAAACGTTCTTGATTTTGCCACATTAAATCTTGACTCAAAGCCGCAGCCGCAGTAACTGGACTCTCAATTGGTGTACGGTCTAAAGGGCGAGATTGAAAAGCTCGTTTACCTAATTCAATTGCGGCTAGAATAGTTGTCGCCTTCGCAGGACCAATACCAGGAATTTGCATTAATTCGGCGGGGGTAACGTCTCGCAGCACAGCTAAGGGATCGCGATCGCATTTTCCCAATTCATGTAGGATATATTGCCCTAAACCGATCGCTGACAATTTTCCCGGTCCTTGACCAGTGCCTAGTAGAATTGCTATTAACTCAGCTGTGGCTAAAATTTTCGCTCCATGTGTCATTAACCGCTCTCGCGGACGTTCACTTGTTGGTATATCGGCAACTCTGAGGCAGTAGGTCATAGAGAAACTGAGGAAATACTGGAGATAGATGAACCTATCTCTAGTTATCGCCTGTTTCCTCTAAAAACCATCATTTTTTGACCAAATCTTTAATATAATGTCAATTTTCTCTGGTCAGCGAAATATTAACTTCATATAAAAGCACCAGAAGAAAGCATGAACCAATGAGCGAATTTTTTATGACTGGTGGATTTGGGTTGCTTTGAGCATATGATAAGTAATTAACAGTTGGGTAAGAGCAAGGGGATAACTCTGGAGTGTTTCGCCGGTGGTACCAGCAATTTTGCCCAACTCAGGATTGCTTTCGCGATCGCATATACTTTTTAAGTGGGGCATGTCCGAACAAATAATATGCTCTAATTTATTAACTTGTTCCAAAGTCGCATGACCATCAATTTCTAAAACATCCACAGGTTTACCCATATCTCGATCCAACCCTAGGCGAATCGCTGAGTTAGAATTACCATTGGTGGATTTGACAATTTCCGTAAATTCCGGATGGGGAATTGTCGGACGCAGTACCAAGCGCACATTCAGATGTCCATTGGCTTGCTCTGCATCTTCACTAGGCTGGTAGAAACTTATTACTATATCAGACCATTGCCGCTGGGGACGAATAAACTGCTCTGAGTCTGGTTCACGCTTTTCTAATTCTGCCAGCACCTGTTCTTCAGTGTAGCCGCGCTTTTGCGTATCCCGCTTGACTTTCCACTGAGCGCGTAGCGATTCTGGAGGTGCTAAGTAAACTTTTACATCGTAACAATCTCTTGCGCCACGAGTTGAATAACCAAGCAATCCCTCAACAATCACAAATTTAGCAGGCTTAATATATACTGGAGGCTCAAAGGTGCCGGTTTTATGGCTGTAAATTGGTTTGAGGATTGGCTGTCCAGTTCGTAGCCAAGACAGGTGATGCTGCATTATATCAAGATAGTTGCAGTCAGGGTGTAGGGCTGTGATACCTAGTTCGGCTCGTTGTGTGCGATCGTAGCGGTGGTAATCATCTGTACAGATGATCGTGACATTCTCGGTTCCTAGTACCTGAGCTATTCCTTTAGTCAGTGTTGTTTTACCTGCCGCACTATCACCAACGATGCCAAGAATTATTGGACGGCTCATCATACCCCCAAAGTCACTAATGTTTTGTATGTTATTTTACTTATTTTAGAAAGTAATCAGACGTAACTCAAGATAAAAATGTATCTTAACAATGAAAATACTGACGTAATTCTGACAAAATTAGATACAATCAATGCTTTTTCGCGATGTACAATATTGTGTATTGATTTATACAGAGATTTTTCTCAAATTTAATTTGATAATTATATACTTAGGTAGATGCAATATTCTTGCACCTATCCTTATAAAGATTTGCCTATATTTAATTTTTGTTAGCGCGGACAAGATGGTAAGGACTTGTTGGCATAATTACAGTCGAAATAATCTAGAGCTTCACGACTAGATGGAAAACTGTGGGTAATATATGAAGGTGCATTATTTGCAGACGATTCGCGACTCCAGATTTTTAAGAAATATTGAGTATTATCAGTGCTTCGCCAAAGTTGATATTTGTAATTCCCACCCCCACCGTTACTAACTAATGAATCAGCCATTGTTATAGTTGATGTAGTTAGCACGGCGGCTGTACTTAAAAGGAAAAAAATACTCTTTTTAAATATCATTTTTTCATTACCAAAGATTACATTCCTTTTATATCCTTTAGAAATAAAAAAATAATTAAGTTAATTTGAATAAATAATGAATATATGATGAATTTAATAATTTATTTTCTAGAAAAAATCAAAGTTATTACGTAAATTATTACAGCTTTTCCGTAAAGCTACGTTGCATATAGTAAAAATGACTAGAAACTTTTGTTCTAGCCAGATAATTTTATGGAAAAACATATTCGTAGTAAGGACTTCAGTCCTTTTCTTAGAAGATGAGTACTAAAGTCCTCACTACGAAACAAGATATTATTGCAGAATTACGAACTGCATCGGCTCTAAATCAAGTTGTACATATAATGAGGAATTACCTGGGTCTGGGTGTTTTTGCACAGTAATGCTTTCTTCTTTACCATAAAGAAACTTCATTGTGCCGCCAGTTTTTTGGATGCTACTGTCTACAATTACAAAATCTTGTCTTCGCTCAGTTGTAGATGTGTTGTAAGCAATCAAAATTTCTTCATTAGCAAGAATGCGAGAAAAAGCTAGGGTGCAGGGTTGACTTTGAGGTAAGCCAAATTCACGTTTATTCCCGGAAGTTTCCCGGAAGTACATTCGACCAAAGCGTAGTGCTTCTCTTGTTTGAAAGAGTTGGGCAATTTTGGCAATTTCTTGGTAAATGTTGCAGTTTTGATTCAGATAGTTTTCGCTTGAGTTTTCCAGGTCAAACATCGCCTCTCGGATAAACTCATCTTCAATTCCTTGACCGGAAAATCCTTGCTCTGTACCATAATAAATGCAAGGTGTTCCTATCGCACACAATAAATAGCCAATACCTGCAATTACTTGGCGATCGCTTATATCTACAGCAAATCTCCGTTTATAATGTTGTCCTATTTGGTCGTGATTATCAATAAATGTGACTAGATAACGTCCCAACTCTCCACGAGTTAGCGCATGTCCTCTCAAAGCATCATAGCGATTGATTAAAGCGTTGGCAGGAGTTATCCCCTTAATGGTATCTGCTAAAATCCCATAGAGAGGAAAATCTAATACTGATGTCAGTCCAAAATAAACGGTTTTGTTATTAACTTGGGTGAGGGTATTTGCACCTGTGTAACGATTGATAGCATCATCACCACCGACTAATTCACCAAATAAGAAAAACCAGCGTTTACCCAAACGGTAAGCATATTCGCGTATTTCTGAACAAAATCGCGAAACTGCTAATTCGCCCATATGTTTGACAGCATCTATGCGAAAGCCGTCAATATCAGCTTCTCGCATCCAATAACAATGAGCTTTAATGAGAATATCCTGAAGTTTCAGACCATCAGAATCGTCATCATTATTAAAGTCTTTGAGTGATAAGAAATCGCCATGCTGAGTTTCTGGATAAGCATCCCAATTTTTAATTTCACCCCGGCGATGATAGTAATTTGGGTTTCTTAATTCTGTGGGAATTGGTCTATCTTGACGTCGCCATCCACCAAAAGGAAACTGTTGGTCTTGATAATAATAGTAGCGATGATTATCTGGGTAATACCAATTGTCTCCGGAATGATTGATTACTACATCCAGAAATACTCGCATTTCTCTATTATGAGCTGCTTGTACTAAGTCGATGAGGTCTTGTTTCGTACCAAAACGGGGGTCGATATCGAGATAGTTTTGAATCGAGTAGCCGTGGTATTTGTCTGGTTCGTCGTTGTTTTCAAAGATTGGGCTTAACCACAAAGCTGTGCAGCCTAAGTTTTTAATATAATCTAAGTTGTTCTCAATGCCTTTGAGCGTACCACCGCAGAATTTTTGAAGTTGTTCTTCAGTACCAGCGCCAGTGGATCTTGCAGATGTGTTAATTGGCGTGCGCTTTTTGTCGTCGTGAAAGCGATCGACCATCATGAAGTATATAAATTCTTCTCGCCATTCGCGATCGCAGTTCCAATATCTTTTCCCTGGAATCGGCTTGAGGTCAATCTCAGCAATTGAAGTTGGGCTATTCATTGACAACTTACTTATGTAGTAGATGCACTTAGCTAGTTGTAATGTCTACTCACTTAAGTACACATCAGTATAATCACTGCAATCCACTAATGGCGTCTTCGTTTGCCTGGTGTTTTCCCTGATAAATGACCGCGAAATTTTGTAAAGTATAGCTGGATGTTATTTCTGCCAAAAAGAGGAAGCCGTACCTGATGACAAAACAAACTCTAGGACTAGAACAACATATTTATGACTACTTGCTGTCAGTATCTCTGCGAGAACCAGAAATTCTACAGCAACTCCGCCAAGAAACTGACCAACATCCACTTTCGCAAATGCAAATTTCTCCCGAACAGGGACAATTTATGGCTTTGCTGGTGCAGTTGATGGGTGCCAAGAAAACTTTAGAGGTAGGAGTATTTACGGGGTACAGTTCCCTAATAGTGGCATTGGCGTTACCACCAGAGGGTAAAGTTGTCGCTTGTGATGTCAGTGAAGAGTATACTGCGATCGCTCGTCGTTATTGGCAGCAAGCAGGTGTGGCTGATAAAATTGACTTGCACATCGCTCCGGCAATGGATACTTTAGATCGACTGCTAGCAGATGGTGAAGCGGAAACTTTTGATTTTGCTTTTATCGATGCAGATAAAAGCAGCTATGACGGCTATTATGAACGAGCATTACAATTAGTGCGTCCGGGTGGGCTGATAGTGATCGATAATGTGTTACGGTCAGGGCGCGTCGCCGATCCCCAAGTGCAAGACAACGGAACTAAGACGATTCGCGCCCTCAATCAAAAGCTACATCAAGACTCACGAATTACTCTTAGCTTAGTGCCGATCGCGGATGGTTTGACTTTAGCGTTTAAGCTTCCTCAGTCCTCTTCTTAGCTAATTCCAACTGTCGCCGTTTCTCTTGCAAACGTATTATTTTATCCTCAGTTAAGGTATCAAAACAGTGGGGGCAAGAAATGCCTGACTCATACTTTGGAGATGCTTTATCTTTGTCAGAAATTGGCATTCCACAACTAAGACACATCTCGTAAGTTCCTTCCGCCAAACCATGACGCACAGCGACTCTTTCATCAAAGACAAAACATTCCCCCTCCCATAAGCTTTCTTCCGTGGGAACTTCCTCTAAATACTTGAGAATGCCACCTTTAAGATGATATACTTGCTCAAATCCTTGAGCAAGCAGTAAAGAAGAAGCTTTTTCGCAGCGAATGCCCCCAGTACAAAACAAAGCCACCTTTTTGTGTTTAGAGGGGTCGAGGTGGTGGCGAACATAATCAGGAAAATGCCGGAATGATTCAGTTTGCGGGTTTTGCGCTTTTTGGAAAGTACCGATATCTACTTCATAATCGTTGCGGGTATCAATGACGGTAACTTCTGGATCGCAAATTAGGGCATTCCAATCCTCAGGACTGACATAAGTGCCAACTTGTTGATTCGGGTCAACTTCTGGCAAACCCAAAGTGACAATTTCTTGCTTTAAGCGCACCTTCATCCGCTCAAACGGCGGGGTGTCAGTATAAGATTCTTTATGTTCTAAGTCTGCCAGACGCGGATCAAAACGCAGAAAACAGAGAACTGAGTTAACGCTGTCACAAGAACCTGCAATTGTACCGTTGATGCCTTCTTTTGCCAGCAAAATCGTTCCCTTGACTTTTTGCGCTTGACAATAAGACAGTAGAATGCTTTGTTTTTCGACAAAATCAGGCAAGCTGACAAATTTATAGAATGTGGCAACTAGCAGGGTCATTTTTTCTTATCCCCTTTTGGAAAAAAACAATATAAGTTAAAATAACAACGACAGTTTAATTTATCTGCTCTTTTAATTTTATGGGGGTTTAGCTCAGTTGGTAGAGCGCCTGCTTTGCAAGCAGGATGTCAGCGGTTCGAGTCCGCTAACCTCCATGTTTAAGCATGTTGAAAGACTACTGAAAGATTATTCGCTGGCATTTGGTAAGTATTTATTAAGTTAAGATGTTGTGCCTTAGCTGCTGCTACAACCTCATCCAAGTCACGCACACCCCAGTCTGGGTTTTGTGCGCGTAAATAATCGTCAAAAGCTGCATTACTCGCTGCGGTATGTTCTCCGCCTTGTTTGAACGGTCCATATAAATAAAGGATGCCACCAGGTGGTAAGATGCGATCGCCACCCGCCATTAATCCCAGGCAGGCTGACCAAGGTGAAATGTGAATCATATTGATGTTGACTATGGCTGTAATTGGCGAAGTATCAGGTAATGCGTTATTCTCCACTCCCCAGACTGGCGCACTAGCATCGAGATTAAGCGGTGGATAAAGATTATCAGATGGAAAGTGTGCAGTCCATGCGGCAATACTGGCTCTTAATTGCGGATTAGGGTCAGAAGGTAGCCATTTACGAGGGGTGAGGCTGGGAGCAAAAAATATTGCATGTTCGCCACTACCGCTTGCTATTTCCAAAATAGTGCCACTCGTAGGCAGCACTTGTAAAAGTATTTCTAGGATGGCTTCGCGGTTGCGTTGTGTTGCTGGTGCGAATTGTCGGGTGTCTTGTGGTGTATTCATTAATATGTTCTGATTTACGTTTATTGCGGAAATTAATACTCTTTTGCTTTCAGACATAGTAGGTTGGGTAACGCTCATGCGCTCTACCCAACCTACTATGTCTGAACTTCCGAAGAATGCGATCGCATTCTTCCATAACTTCGACATTTCATATCAATACCTTTAGTAGTGGCGAACATACCAACAGTAGCAGGGAAAAATCATCCAAATTGACTTGACAAAATAATCTAATATATGTCTCTAGGAAAAAACTAGGCATCTATTGGTGAATAGAACTATCTCACTCTCTAAGCAGAGCGATCGCCTGCAAATGAGATTGCATAAAATGGTAATCTCAAAAATGATTCTTTACCAAAATTAAAATCAATTATATAACTATATTCTCATCAAGCATAAGCCAAAAATCATGATATATGACCACCTTGGTAATATCGATGACCCCAGAATTAAGCGAACAAAATTACATAAATTAATAGATATTATCACTATTGCTATTTGTGCTGTAATTTGCAGTGCTGATACATGAGTTGATCTACAAACATACAGGCAATCAATCTAAGAGGGTGTTGACGCTGCCACAGTCCTAACACATCTACCCTGGTTTTTCGCGGTTTCCAAGCCTTGGGGATCAGTTCGTGCTTTGCCTTCGGCTTAACCCATCCCCTATCACTTTAATATTTAGTTAATTAAACGCTTGTTATCAAATTAGCTGACAATAACAATCATATCTAAGTAATATTTTTATTCACCAAAATAATTTGTAACAAAATTGTTTTCTACCTTAAGAATGATAGAATTTAAAGTAATACTTTATAAACTTGTAGTAAGCTTGCTTCTCGGCAAGCGATGGCTGTGGCAGTTGCGACTGCCTTACACATCTGTTTACAACATTTGATTTATGTAATAAACTGGCAGACTAATCTGTGTGGATAAAGGAATAGCCTTTGGTTAAGTGGAAAATGAAGTAAACCATTCATTATACCGCTTCAGCTACTTAGATAGTTCTGCTAATCTGTAAACAGAAAATTATTTAACATAAGCGATAGTTTCTTGTTGTGGTACTCAATGGCTCAAATTAAAGGTATCTTTGGGCTGTATTCCACGTGTTTAGTTGGAAAAGCCAGACGATTTAAAATGTTTATCAGTTTTCGGTTTCAAGCAACGCGGTGGCTTGCGCGTGGAAATTTAATAGCTACGCAAAGTTCAACAGCGGTTGCTCAAGCCGCTGTTGACTTCCTCACTGTACCAAGTCAGATGTGTTGCTTAATTACCAAAAACTGTTTAGAGGCATAAAAAATGAGTATCGTCGAAGCAAAGTTTGCAGCAACAGAAACTGAATTTCATGTGGAAGGCTACGAGAAAATCGACTTTAGTCTTGCCTTCGTGAATGGACTATTCGATGTAAAAAACACAGACCTTGCAGATAGTTATCAAAGTTTCGGGCGCTGTCTTGCTGTTGTTGACCATAATGTGAATCGGCTTTACGGTTCGCAAATGCAACAATACTTCAAGCACTACAACATTGACCTGACTATCTTTCCAGTCAGGATTGAGGAGAACGCCAAAACTATCAACACCTTTTTGTCGATTATTGATGCTTTCTCCGCATTTGATTTGGTTCGGAAAGAGCCAGTTCTGGTTGTAGGTGGTGGATTAGTCTTAGATGTCGTAGGCTTCGCCTGCTCAGCTTACCGCCGTAGCACAAACTACATTCGCGTTCCGACAACTTTGATCGCTCTTGTTGATGCGGGTGTAGCAATCAAGGTGGCTGTGAACCACGGTAAGCTGAAAAACCGTTTAGGCGCTTACCACCCACCCAAGAAAGTTTTCCTCGACTTCTCCTTTTTGCGGACACTCCCCACGGATCAAGTTCGTAACGGAATGGCAGAACTTGTGAAGATTGCGGTTGTCTCAAACGCTGAAGTATTCGAGCTGTTATATGAGTATGGGGAAGATTTACTCCGTACACACTTTGGCTACGTTGATGGTACTCCTGAACTGGAAAAAGTCGCGCATCGCTTGAATTACGAGGCGATTAAGACGATGTTGGAGTTGGAGACACCAAACCTCCACGAATTGATGCTCGATCGCGTCATCGCCTACGGACACACCTGGAGTCCGACCATCGAACTAACTCCTGATGTACCACTGTTGCACGGTCATGCCGTAAATATCGACATGGCACTCTCAGCCACAATCGCCGCCAAACGAGGCTATATTACTAACTCGGAACGCGATCGCATCCTGGGATTGATGAGCGGTATCGGTCTTTCTATCGACCATCCCCTGTTGGAGGGCGACTTATTATGGCACGCTACCAAGTCAATCACGCTCACACGCGACGGTTTACAGCGTGCGGCGATGCCAAAACCAATTGGCGAATGCTTCTTCGTCAACGATTTGACTCGTGAAGAACTAGAAGCTGCTGTTGTTGAACACAAGCGCCTCTGCGCCACCTACCCCCGTGCTGGTGCGGGAATCGATGCTTACGTCAGCAGTGATGAGCAAGATATCAACGGCTACCTGAAGAGTGATGAAGCAAACTTGGTTGGGAGTGGCAACAATGTCTAGTGTTGTCAACGTAGAAAAAGCTCGTCCCGTCACACCGCTGAGTATTTTGGTAGAACATCTGGAAACTGCTGTCAGCATGGCGCAGTCAAATCCAACTCTAGCAGCGCACCTACAGCAATGCTTGCGTCTAGCCGCAGGTTTAGATCCTTATGTAGATGAGTGTACTACCGATGAGTCTGCGGCGCTGGCTGTGATCGCCAAAGCTTCGCAGCAGGAAGCGTGGAAAGCGCGATTTTCCGAAGGCTCTACGGTGCGGGAATTAGAGCAGGAAATGCTGAGTGGACACGTCGAGGGACAGACGCTGAAGATGTTTGTCCACATGACACAAGCAAAAACTGTGTTAGACATCGGCATGTTCACTGGCTACTCTGCACTAGCGATGGCGGAAGCTTTGCCTAGTGATGGACATTTAGTGGCTTGCGAAGTAGATGCTTATGTAGCTGAATTGGCAAAGTCTTTGTTTAAGCAATCCCCCCACGGAGAGAAAATTCATGTGTCCGTGGGACCGGCGCTGGAAACCCTTAGCAATTTGGCAGATAAAGGAGAGTCATTCGACTTGGTTTTCATTGATGCCGATAAAAAGGAGTACGTGCAGTATTTCCAGATGTTGCTCGACTCTAACTTGCTTTCCCCCGACGGCTTCATCTGCGTAGACAATACCTTGTTGCAAGGACAGCCTTATCTTCCAGCTCAAGAGCGTTCTGCAAATGGAGAAGCGATCGCCAAATTCAACTTTGTTGTGAAGAATGATCAGCGCGTTGAGCAGGTAATGCTACCTTTGCGAGACGGCTTGACCATTATCAGACGGTTGTAAAGGCAACAGAAAGACTCCTTACCTCATGCACTAGACGCAAAGGCGCACTAGAAAACTTTGCCTCTAGTGCGCCTTTGTGTCAGATTAAAGAAATCAGATTTCTTTTGCCTTGTGGTGTGAGTTTTACCTTTTGTCTGGTATTATGGCAGAACAACAATCTATAGAAGCCCGGATTTTCGCATTGTTCCAAAATCTGGGCACGCTTTTGTTACTGGCGATCGCATTTCCTTTTAACTGCACCTTGGTACTTGCATCACTAGTATGGAATTTCTTCAGCCAACCATCGAAGAAGCAAATTCCATTAGAGAACCCGAAAAACATCTTACTCACAGGCGGTAAGATGACCAAAGCCCTGCAACTAGCTCGTTTATTTCATGCTGCTGGACATAAAGTTTTTTTAGTTGAAACCAAAAAATACTGGTTGTCTGGTCATCAGTTTTCCAACTGTGTCGAGCGTTTCTACACTGTACCCGAACCGGAGCAAGACCCAAACGGCTATGCTCAAGGCTTACTGGACATCGTTAAAAAGGAACACATCGACATCTTTATCCCGGTATCCAGTCCAGTCGCTAGTTTGTACGACTCTTTAGCAAAACCACTTTTGTCGCCTTACTGCGAAGTCTTCCACTTCGATGCAGATATCACCAAGATGTTAGATGACAAATACACCTTCAGTGAGAAAGCACTTGCTCTTGGTTTAACTGCACCAAAATCATACCTGATTACAGATCCAGAACAAATCTTGAAATTCAACTTTGAGGATAGCGATGTCCCAGAGGGACAACCCCTGAAAGGTGTACGCAAATACATTCTCAAAAGTATTCCTTATAGCTCATTTTACCGCTTGGATATGGTCAAGCTGCCTTGTGCAGACATGGCTACCTATGTACAAAGCTTGCCAATCAGCGAAAAACACCCTTGGATGATGCAGGAATTCATCACCGGACTTGAGTATTGCACGCATAGCACAGTTCGAGAGGGAGAGTTGAGGCTGCACGGGTGTTCCCAGTCCTCAGCATTCCAAGTCAACTACGAACAAGTCGATAAGCCAAAAATTACACAATGGGTTAGTCATTTTGTCAAGGAATTAAAGCTTACCGGACAAATTTCTTTTGACTTCATCGAGCAAGAAGATGGGACAGTTTATGCTATTGAGTGTAACCCCCGCACACACTCAGCAATTACAATGTTCCATGACCATCCTGGGGTGGCGGATGCGTACCTGAGTAAAGATCCTATCGGCGCACCCGTGCAGCCTGTAGCTGAGAGTAAACCTACTTATTGGTTGTATCACGAGATATGGAGACTAACTAGTGTTAGGTCATTACAACAATTGCAAGTGTGGAGCCAGAATATTTTCCGGGGTACGGACGCGATTTTCCGTCTTAGCGATCCACTGCCATTTTTGACAGTACATCACTGGCAAATTCCTTTACTGATACTCAAGAATTTGCAAAAACTCAAAGGCTGGATCAGGATAGATTTCAACATTGGCAAGCTTGTTCAATTAGGGGGCGATTAATATTAATGGCAGAGCCGAAGAAATTCGGTTTGCACTTCTTGTCTTGTGTAGTATATTTCAACCTCACCCCCATCCCCTCTCCACGAGATCGGAGAGGGGTGCCCGATAGGGCGGGGTGAGGTCTTCGGCTAAAAAGAGGGGTGCTCGATAGGGCAGGGTGAGGTCTCTACTTCACACTAGTAGAAATATCTAGATTTCCACGGGCATAGTGCCAGACAGAGAAAGGATCATTTAAGAACTTAAAATGGGCAGTACCAGACTCGAACTGATGACATCCTGCTTGTAAGGCAGGCGCTCTACCAACTGAGCTAACCGCCCGTTTTGACTCACATTTATATAGTATAGCAAAGTATTCCGAATCGCGCTAGTATTTTTGAGAAAATATTTTTGAGTAAAATTAATGCCCTCTGGTCGGACGCACGATCGCATTACTTTGTGGGCTTTACCTTTTGTGGTTGTAGTCGCCTTCTGGCAAACTCACAGCGGCAATCTGACGCTATTGGTTGCAGGCGGGTTTATGTTCGGTGGGCTGATGTTTGGTCCCGATTTAGATATTTACTCGCGTCAATTTCAGCGCTGGGGTTGGCTGCGCTGGATTTGGCTACCTTATCAAAAACGTCTGCGCCATCGTTCTTTTTTCTCTCACGGTCCGATAATTGGCACAACGCTGCGGGTGCTTTATCTGACGACTTTGTTGGCAATATTGTCAGTATTCGGTTTGGTGGTTGGCGCAAAGCTGGGGAATGTGGCTTTGAATTGGCAGAATTTAAGTGAAAATGTTGGGCGATCGCTTACTCATTACAGTAGCGAATTTTTAGCACTATTTTTGGGGCTGGAACTCGGTGCTATGAGTCATTCTCTCAGCGATTGGGGCGGTTCGGCTTACAAGCGTTTCCAAAAGCAAGGGGTTAGCGGATTGCTGCCGCGTGCGAAAATCAAGAAACGTAAACCGACAAGTCGGAGGACGAAGAGACAGGGGGATAGGGGCACAGGGGGACAG